>JAFZKT010000026.1 GCA_017553545.1 Bacteroidales bacterium
AGCAGGTTTCTGACTTCCTCCGGCAGCGGCCCGAAGCGATCTTCGATCTGCCGGCCGCTGCGGTCGATTTCCTTCTCGTCGGTCTGGGCGTCCAGCATCTTGTAGATGCGGATTTTTTCGGCCGATATATCTATATAGTCGTCGGGAATATGGGCGGACTTATCCGTTTCTATGGTGCAGTCGTCCACGAACTTTTCTGCGCTCCCCTTCACCTGGATGCCGGTTTCCACGCCCAGTTCCTCCATTGCTTCGGAGAGAATCTTCTGGTAGGTTTCGTAACCCATATCCGTAATGAAGCCGCTTTGTTCGGCCCCCAGGAGATTTCCGGCGCCGCGGATGTCCAGGTCCTGCATGGCGATGTTGAAGCCGCTTCCCAGGTCGCTGAACTCTTCAATGGCCCTCAGGCGCCTCCGGGCTTCGTCCGTCAGGGAAATCAGCGGCGGAACTATCAGATAACAGAAGGCCTTGCGGTTGGAGCGGCCCACACGGCCGCGTAGCTGATGAAGGTCACTCAGGCCGATGTTCTGCGCCTGGTTCACGATGATGGTATTGGCGTTGGGAATATCCAGTCCGTTTTCAATGATGGTGGTGCAGAGCAGGACGTCGTAGTCTCCCCGCATGAAGGCCAGCATCCGGTCCTCTAAGTCGTGGGAGGCCATCTGGCCGTGCGCCACGCAGATCTTCATATCCGGAACCAGGCGGTGCAGAATATCGTGGATGGCCGGGAGTTCTTCCACTTTGTTATGTAGGAAAAACAGCTGCCCGCCGCGGTTGAGTTCGTAGTTGATAATGCTCTTGATTTCGGCCTCGTTGAAGAGGATAATTTCCGTCTGGATGGGGATGCGGTTGGGTGGCGGGGTCTGGATGATGGAAAGGTCGCGTGCACCCAGTAGGGAAAACTGCATCGTACGGGGAATGGGGGTGGCGGTGAGGGTGAGGGTATCCACCGACAGTTTCGCCTGACGGAGTTTTTCCTTGGCGCTCACGCCGAATTTCTGTTCCTCGTCAATGACCAGCAGACCCAGGTCCTTGAATTCAAAGCCTTCACCCAGAATCTTGTGTGTACCGATGAGAATGTCAATCTGCCCGGCCTTCAGCCGCTTTTTTATGTCGGTGATTTGCTTGGCACTGCGCAGGCGGCTCACATAATCCACCGTGCAGGGAAGTCCTTCCAGGCGGGATTTAAAAGTTTCATAGTGCTGCAGGGAGAGGATGGTAGTAGGGCAGAGTACGGCCACCTGTTTGGAATCACAGACTGCCTTAAAGGCCGCCCGGATGGCAATTTCCGTCTTGCCGAAGCCTACGTCGCCGCAGACCAGGCGGTCCATAGGGCAGGCCTCTTCCATATCCTCCTTCACGGCCTTTGTCGCTCTCTCCTGGTCCGGGGTATCCTCATACATGAAGGAGGATTCCAACTCTTCCTGCAGGTAAGTGTCCGGCGAAAAAGCAAACCCCTTGGCTGCCCTGCGTTTAGCGTAAAGTTGGATGAGTTCTTTGGCAATATCCTTAACGCGGGATTTTGCTGTTCCTTTCAGGTTACTCCAGGTCTTTGAACCAAGTTTATTGATCCGGGGTGCCTCCCCTTCCTTGCTGCGGAAACGTGATATCTTGTGGAGGGAGTGGACGGATACAAATACCACATCTCCGCCCTGATACTGGAGTTTTACCACCTCGTGTACGCGGCCGTAGTCGTCCTTGATTTTTACCAGTCCGCCGAAGATTCCCACGCCGTGGTCGATATGGACCACATAATCGCCGATATTAAAAGCCTGCAGGTCGTTCAGGGTGAGTTGTTCGCTCTTTTCCACCGTGCGGCGCATCCGCACGCGGTGGAAACGGTCAAAGATTTCGTGGTCCGTGTACCAGCACACTTTATCTTCGGCGTCCACAAAACCCGCATGGATGTTTTTACCCTTTACAAATTCCGGCAGTAGGGCGTTTTCTTCCTGCAGCATAATGGAACGGAGGCGTTCCAGCTGGCTTTCCTTCTCTCCGAAGATATAGACTTTATAGCCGCTTTCCATCCGGCTGCGGATATCGGAAATGAGCAGTTCGAAACTCTTGTTGAATACCGGCTGCGGGCTGATGCTGAATTTCACCGCCGGCACATCCTGCCGTCCCAGGGGAAGGTCCAGAAAGACGCGCTTGAATGACAGCGCTTCCCTGAAGAAGGCCGATTCCTTGTACATATCGGCCGAATCCAGCCATACCACGGCTTCCTGCGGCAGCAGCGTGAAAAGGCTGTTTCCGTCTTCCTCTTCCCGCGCGGCGATGTCCGGGTATACATCGGCCTGATCCACTTCCTGGATGGAAAGCTGGGTATTGCAGTCGAAGATATGGATGCGGTCCACCTCATTGCCGAAGAAACTGAGGCGGTAGGGATGTTCCAGCGAATAGGAGAAGATGTCCACCACACCGCCGCGGAGGGCGATCTGCCCGGGGGCCGATACAAAGTCCACCTTCTCAAACCCTTCTTCTATCAGGCGGGTCCGTAAGTCCGCGTGCGGGAGATCGTCGCCTTTCTTAATAGTGAAGAGCGCACCCGACAGTTTACCGGCCGACGGTATCTTTTCCTCCAGGGCGCCGGGGTAAGTGACTATGAAGGTTCTGTTGTTATCAGCCTTCAATAAGCGGCCTATGGCGGCGGTACGCTGAACGGCGAGGGATGACTTATAATTACTCCGCTCTACGCTTTTTCCGGATTCTGGAAGATAGAAGACGCAGTCCCCTTCCACCATATTATATAAATCCGCGGAACAATACTCTGCCGCTTCACGGGTTGGAAGGATGATAAGATGGGTACCTTCAGATGCCGCTTGGGAGATAACTTTCCACCGGGCAGACAAAAAGAGCCCGCTGCAAAAGATCTCACTACAGTTTTGAAGTTTCTTTTGCAGGAGCGAAGAGGAAGCGGTACTTATTAACATTTACCTCTTTTTTCCCTGTTGAAAAGCTGTTTAAAACCCTGTTGATAAGTGAGGTCCGGAAAAACCGGCTCACTTTTTAAAAATCCATCAACAGGAAAAACCGCCTGTTTTCAACACTTATTATTTTTATAAATTATTGGTTTTTAATAAATTGTGAAAGTTATCAACTTATCCACAAAAGTATAAAAACCATCAATTTCAAAAATAAAAACTATATTTGTATCTGAATTAGAAAGCCACACCGCCCTATGGCAGAATTTGACCCGCACAATCCAGCAGAGCACAAAGATAGTGAATTTGAAGGAATAATCCGCCCGCAGGGACTGGATGATTTCACGGGACAGAAGGAGATAGTTTCCAATCTGGGGATTTATATTAAGGCGGCAAAACTGCGCGGCGAAGCCCTGGACCACGTCCTGTTCCATGGCCCTCCCGGTCTGGGAAAAACCACCCTGGCACATATCATCGCCAATGAAATGGGGGTGAATATGAAGGTTACTTCCGGTCCCGTGCTGGATAAGCCTGGGGATCTGGCCGGTCTGCTCACTTCCCTGGAGAAGGGAGATGTCCTTTTCATCGACGAAATTCACCGGCTTTCGGCCGAGGTGGAGGAGTACCTCTATTCGGCCATGGAGGACTATGTGATTGACATCATGATTGACAAGGGTCCCGGTGCCCGGTCGGTCCGGATCAATCTGGCTCCTTTTACGCTGGTGGGTGCTACCACCCGAAGCGGGTTACTCACAGCTCCTCTGCGCGACCGTTTCGGTATAAATTGCGCGCTGGAATACTATGATACGGAGGATCTTCGGAAGATAGTCCTCCGCAGCGCCCGCATCCTGGAACTGGAAATTGATGACGATGCCGCTTATGAGATTGCCCTGCGCAGCCGTGGTACGGCCCGTATTGCCAATGCTTTATTGAAACGCGTGCGTGACTTCGCGCAGGTGCTGGGTGACGGACGGATTAATCTGGAGATTACGCGCTTCGCCCTTAATAAACTCAAGATAGACAAGCGCGGCCTGGACGCTATCGACAATAAGATTCTCCGGACACTCATCATTACCTTTAAGGGTGGGCCTGTCGGCATCGGCACACTGGCCACTTCCGTCAGTGAAGATGCCGGAACACTGGAAGAGGTTTATGAGCCTTTCCTGATTAAAGAGGGTTTCATCGTGCGTACCCAGCGCGGCCGCGTGGCCACGGAACTCACCTATCACCATCTGGGAATGGACGAGTACCTGCAGCAGCGGAAAGTGAACCCGGATGAGTCCGGTTCGCTTTTCTAGAGAAATTTGATTATTTTTGTAGGATAGAAATACCAATTTATAAATCCATATGTCAGATTCCAAACTGATTTCCAAGATTCCGGACGGACCGCTGAAGGAGAAATGGTCCAAGCGCAAGGCCGAAATCCGTATTGTTTCCCCGAATAACAAAAGGAAACTGGAAGTAATTGTTGTAGGTACCGGCCTGGGCGGCGCATCCGCAGCTGCCTCCCTGGGTGAAATGGGCTACAACGTGAAGATTTTCTGCATCAGTGATTCTCCGCGCCGGGCTCACTCCATTGCGGCCCAGGGCGGTATCAACGCTGCCAAGAATTATCAGAATGATAATGACTCGGTGTATCGCCTGTTCTATGATACCATCAAGGGCGGTGACTACCGTTCCCGCGAAGCCAACGTCTATCGTCTGGCCGAAGTGAGCGCCGCCATCATCGACCAGTGCGTGGCGCAGGGCGTTCCTTTCGCCCGGGAATATGGCGGTTATCTGGCCAACCGTTCTTTCGGTGGTGTACAGGTGAGCCGTACCTTCTATGCCCGCGGACAAACCGGCCAGCAACTTTTACTGGGTGCCTATGCTTCCCTGAATAAGGAAATCGCCGCCGGCACCGTGAAGAGTTATCCCCGTCACGAGATGCTGGATCTGGTTATCATCAACGGAGAAGCTAAAGGTATCATCGCCCGTAACCTGGTAACCGGCGAAATTGAGCGTTTCGGTGCTCACGCCGTGGTGCTGGCAACCGGCGGTTATGGAAACACGTATTTCCTTTCCACCAACGCCATGAATTCCAACGGCAGCGCCGCCATGCAGGCCTACCGTAAAGGAGCATTCTTCGCCAACCCCTGCTTTGCGCAGATCCACCCCACCTGTATTCCGGTTCACGGAGACCAGCAGTGCAAACTCACCCTTATGAGTGAATCCCTGCGCAACGACGGCCGTATCTGGGTACCCAAGAAGAAGGAAGATGTGGAGAAACTCCGTAAACACGAAATCAAACCTTCCCAGATTCCGGAAGAGGACCGCGATTACTATCTGGAGCGCCGTTATCCGGCCTTCGGTAACCTGGTTCCCCGTGATGTTGCTTCCCGTGCCGCCAAGGAGCGCTGCGACGCAGGTTTCGGCGTGAATGAAACCGGTCTCGCTGTATTCCTTGACTTTGCCGACGCCATCCAGCGCCTGGGTCACCAGCGCGTACAGGAGCGCTACGGAAACCTCTTCGACATGTATGAGAAAATCACCTCTACTTCCCCTTGGGAGGAGCCGATGATGATTTATCCCGCCATCCACTACACAATGGGCGGTCTCTGGGTGGACTATGATCTGCAGACCACCATCCCCGGCCTGTATGCCATCGGCGAAGCCAACTTCTCCGACCATGGCGGAAACCGCCTGGGCGCATCGGCCCTCATGCAGGGTCTGGCCGACGGTTACTTTATCCTGCCTTATACCATCGGCGATTATCTCTCGCACAAGTTTGCAGAGCCGAAGACGGATATTAACGCTCCCGAATTCGTGGAGGCCGAAAAAGCCGTCAAGGAGCGCATCGCCAAACTCTTCGCCGTTAACGGTACGGAGACGGTGGACAGCATCCACAAAAAACTCGGCCATATCATGTGGGAGTATGTGGGTATGGCCCGCAACGAAGCCGGCCTGAAGAAAGCCATCGAGGAAATCGGCAAACTCCGCGAAGAATTCTGGAAGACCGTGAAGGTTCCTGGCATCAACGCGGAATTCAACCAGGAACTGGAGAAAGCCCTTCGTCTGGTGGATTTCTTCGACATTGGAGAACTGATGGCCCGCGACGCCCTCAACCGTAAGGAATCCTGTGGCGGACACTTCCGCGAAGAAATGCAGACGGAAGAGGGAGAAACCCTGCGCGACGACAAAAACTTCATGTATGTGGCTGCGTGGGAGTATAAGGGTGAAGGAAAAGCCCCGGCTCTTCACAAGGAGGAACTGAAGTACGAAAACATCAAGATTGCAACCCGTAACTACAAAGACTAATGGAATATAATGTGAAAGTATGGCGTCAGAAGAACGCCAGGGCAAAAGGCCATTTTGAAACCTATCACGTTACGGATGTGGAGGAAGACGCTTCCTTCCTGGAAATGCTTGATATCCTGAACGATCAACTGATCCGTAAGGGAATCGAACCCATTGCCTTCGACCATGATTGCCGTGAAGGTATCTGCGGCGCCTGTTCGCTGTATGTCGACGGACGTGCGCACGGTCCGGACGACCAGGTGACTACCTGCCAGCTCTTTATGCGTCATTTCAAACCCGGTGCTACCATTACCGTGGAACCCTGGCGCAGCGGCGCTTTCCCGGTGATTAAGGACCTTGTAGTGGACCGCGGAGCTTTCGATAAGATTCTGCAGGCCGGCGGTTTCATCTCTGTCCGCGCCGGCAGCGCCCAGGACGGCAACAACATCCTCATTCCGCACGACGATGCGGAACTGTCCATGGATGCGGCCGCCTGCGTAGGTTGCGGTGCGTGCGTAGCCACCTGTAAGAATGGATCGGCCATGCTGTTTGTGGCAGCCCGCGTGAGTTCGCTGGCTCTGCTGCCGCAGGGTAAACCGGAAGCCGCCCGCCGTGCCCGTGCGATGGTCGCCAAGATGGATGAACTGGGCTTCGGTAACTGCACCAATACCCGCGCCTGTGAGATGGAATGCCCGAAGCACGTAACCATTGATCACATCGCCCGTTTGAACAGGGAATACTTGAAAGCCCGTTTTAGCGAATAGAGCGTGGTTGTAAGTATTTGATTATTAATTAATAAAATATAATCGATGGTTCTTTAAAGGACCATCGATTTTTCATAATTAACTGATAATTAATAATTTACTTCCACACTTAAAAGCTATATCCCAAGCCTAAATTCAGCGTATTTCCCAGGGTTTGGGAGGCGGTGAGGAAGGATACATCCAGGTGGATGCCTTTCCATTTAAAGCCGGCGCCCAGGCCCAGATGGGAAGGAATGGGCGTTTTACCCGTACCGATGTGGTAACCCGCGCGGGCGAAAATCATATCCTTATAGGCATACTCCGCGCCGATGGAAGCTGCAAAGCCCAGATTCAGGTAATAATCCGCGTCCAGAGCCAGTTTCAACCCTTCGATGGGGGTGTAGTCCGCACCGGCCTTGATAACGGCAGGTAGGGAGTAGGCGTTATCGCCGGATTTTACTTTCGAGCCGATGGCGCTGATACCGGCGCTGGCGTTCACTTTTGCGCTGTGGTAGAGGAGGAAGGCATCGGCATAGAAGGCGTTGTACTTGGCGTCATCGGCCAGGGTCTGCATCACAAAAACGCCTTTCACACCCATCGAGAGATGTTCGCTGAAGGCGATACCCATCCCCAGTCCGGCCAGAATATCCGACGGGGTGAAACTGCCTTTATCGATTCCCGTTTCCGTGTAGACGGTGTATGCTTGTCCTGCCTGGTACGCTCCGATGGCATAAAGGCCGAAACTCTTACTGAACGGCAGCGCCGCCATCAGGTTGAAATGCTTTTCCTTGCCGGGTGCCCAGTTCTGGAAGGAGAAGACGACGTCTCCGCTGGAGAAAGGAACGGCGGCGGTATTGAAGAGGGCCGATGTAGTCTGCGTGCCGGCCATTGCGCTGGTGGCGGGATTTCGGTCGATACTCACAAAAGGCATAGCGGCGCCCATTTCCTGCGCTAAGGCATTCATCCCCAGCGCAGCAATCAAAATGGTGGTAAAGAATAACTTTTTCATGGCCGCTTACTTTTTAATGATGGTTTTCTGTTCGCTCTTGCCGTTGTACTCCATAGAGAGGGTGTAGCGGCCCGGAGGACAGGCGGAAAGGTCTATCTGATAAGGGTCGAAGGCTCCTGCCTTTATGGTGTTTTCATAGACCGTTTGTCCCGTGCTGGAAATTATTTTTACCAACACATCCACGGGATTCTGTTCCTCAACCGTAATATTGAGCGTGTTTACCACAGGGTTGGGATAGGCCTTGAAGGGTTCGTCGCCCTTGGAGACTAATACCTTGAAGGTAAGGGTGGTTGTCAGGCCTTTTGCATCGGCCCCGGTGAGGGTTATATCTGAAAGGCCATAACCCATCAGGCTTCCGTAGAGGATATTTCCCTGCTGGTTCAGGGTGACGACGTTACGGTTGCTGATATTGATGCTGTAGCGCAGGGTCTCACCGTCCGGATCCTGGATATATTCGGCCATGTCCAGGGTAAATCTGCTGCTGGTTTTTGTGAACAGCATATTGTCAATCTGCTTCACCACCTCCGGAGCGTGATTTTCCAAAACAGTGTACTGAATGGGTAAATTGAAGAACAGTCCGTAGGAATCCGTCGCTTTGATGAAGGTATTATAGGTTCCCGGTTCCGCATCTTTACCCGTAACGGTAAGGATGTAAGAGCCCGCTGCAGCCCCCTGTTTCCAGGATTCCGCAGCGCATCCTGAACCGAATTCCACCGTGATGGGGTGTCCGTCGGGATCCGCCGTCAGGTAAGTGATATTCATTGTCTCGTGGGCCTTCACCTTATAATCTCCGTTATACTCCGTAGTAATGGTGGGCGGATTGTTCTGCAGGGTGGTAACGGTTTTAATACTGGAAACAGCGCTGAAGCTACGGCTGTAATCATATCCGGCCAAGGTTACATAATACTTGGTCTGGAAATCCAGATCCGTGATACGGGCTGTCATTGTATCCCCTATCTTTTCTCCGTTCAGGGTTATGACGGCGTACTTGACATCCTCGCCGGGATGGGCCGGATCCAGTCCCGCCAGGGAGTTCTTACTGGCATAGAGAATATATCCGGTTGCCGGAATGTTATTGGAGTTTCCGGTTACCTTCCAACTGAATTCCACACTGTTGGAAACAGGCGTTGCGGTGTAGGATGTGACGGCTGAGGGAGGATTGGAAGAACCATAGGTAATGGCACCCAGTACATCCACCATCGGACCAATCTGGGCCGATTCGGAGATAAGGGAGTAATTGGCGCCCTGAATGAGTTTCTCTTTAAGCATATCGGCCGTAAATCCGGGGCCGCCGCAATACGAAACCACCAGGGCTGCAACTCCGGTTGCGTGCGGGCAAGCCATCGAGGTTCCGGACATAGAGCCATAACCACCGGTAACCGTACTGGTAATAGATGAACCGGGCGCGCAGATATCCACCCAATCTCCATGATTGGAAAAACTTGACTTGTATCCGGAACTGGTCATTGATCCTACGGCAATCACCCCTTCGTAATTAGCCGGCCAGCCGTATTCGATATTGTCATTTCCGGCCGCAAAGAACACCACACCTCCCTTCATGGGGGAATCCGGCAATTGATTTCCGTCATTGTCACAGCCGGCGTACTTGTTGAAATAGTCGATGGCTGCTTTATCGGAAGGCTCGATGGTTATTCCTTTTGCCCGCTCAAGTTCCTCCGGGCTGATAGTTCCGTTATTATCGACATCCATAACGTATCCCCAGCTGTTGTTTACAACGACAGCACCGTGATCCGCCGCCCATTTGATGGCTGCAGCGGAGTCTCCGTCGCCGGTGCCGAAAATCTGGCAGGACATAATTTTCACCCCTTCGATTCCCTTTTGCGCATCGCCGCCGGCAATACCGCAGACACCTTTTCCATTGTTGTTAACGGCTGCGATAATGCCTGCTACGTGGGTTCCGTGATTGTTAGGATCAATGACGTATGAGCCATTGGTAAAGTTCTTGCTTCCGTTGACTCCGCCGGGAAGACAGTTGTCCACAAGGTCCTCGTGTGTTAAATCTACACCGCCGTCCACAACTCCCACAATGACTTTGTTACTTCCAACGGTGTAATTCTTCCACACCGGCTCCACATTAATATCGGCCCCGGGTTTCGAACTGTTTATTAAACCCCACTGGCTGGAAAGTTTGGGGTCGTTGAAGACATTGTCGTTGATTTTGATTTGCCTGGGTTGTTCGTAGATTTCCACGCCTTTCAGACCGTCGAAATGGGCAGCCGCCTTTGTTGCCGGAATGGACTCATCATATTCTACCACATACCACAGATGGAGGCCCTCCCTGCGGGTGCGCTCCTCGAACTCGCCGGCGTCCGGGAACAGGCGGCGGACCGATTTCACGGGAAAACCGGCCAGCGCCTGCTTCAGTGCAGCGGTTTCGCGGCCGTCACAGTCGGCCGACAGTTTAATGCGCGCGACACCGGGAACAAAAGCCGCAGCTTCTGCTTCGGCTTCCGTGAGGGCGACGGGTGTTTCCGGCTCCTGCGCCGTTTCCCGTTTGGTGCAGGAAGCCAGCGCGGCTATACCTATAATTATTACAAAGGCGGATTTTTTCATCTTACTGCAATTCATCTGCCAAGAAGTCTCCCACGAGCAGGAGATTCTGAACGTTGTTCCACTTGATTTTATTCTCTTTCAGGAAGGCTTTTGCCTTGCTGCGGTCCAGCCCCGGCGTATCCAGGAAGTCCCGTTTGGTGGCGTAAATGCGCCTCCCCTTCACCACGATATACTTCTTTACGATGAGCGGAAGGAGTTTTCCATTGTCCTTGGCCAGTTTCAACTCCATATGGGTGATGTTGGTACTGGCGTTGGTGGCGCCGATTCCTTCGGCCGAACTGAGGGCCATTGTGCCGATGGTGGTGGAGGAAGACCCGTAGGCGCCGCCCGTGTTGTTCAGGGCGACATAGTCTATATCACTGTCTTCAATCACCAGGCATTTTTCTGACTTGGCCAGCACTTTCACCATAAAGCCGTTCACGCTCTGGTATATTTCGTTTCCAATCTGGACGAAGGCCATATCTTTCAGCAGGACACTTCTGATGTATTCCCCGTCTATGTAATGGAGCCGTTTGTCTTTGTAACTGATATTGTATAATCCTTCTTTTTCCGGATCCGTGGGGGAAGTCTTCAGAACTCCCTGCTGAAACTCCTGCAGATAGTAGGGCCAGGTGGTGGTGGGGGTGTAAGACTGTGCATTTCCAACAGTTACACTTGCCAGCAGGATGGCCCAGATGAGATTAATCTTTTTCATTTCAAAACGTTTATCCGCTGCAAATATAATAAAAAAGGTGCCATGGAAAAAAGATTACGTGACATTAAAAAAATTTTTAAATAATAAATTGAAAGATACTGCTTTGTAAATCTTATAATTTATAAGTATCTTTGCACTTATTGCTGTTAAAAAGACTGTTCATAACGGGAAAAACCTAATTATAACGCTTTAAACGGGGGGTGCCGGGACTTGCAATTTTCATTTTTTTTATGCATTTTTGCCGCGGTAACTGTTCGTTTTTGCGAACTATAGTTAGTGTATTTGATACCGGAACTTACTAAGTATCAATATTTTATGTTTAACTAATTCTGTCAGCTTATGAAGAATTTTAAGCTCATTCTGTCGGCTGCAGCAGTATTGTTCGGATGTTTTCTGGCTTCCGCCCAGAACAACATCAAGGTGAGCGGTACTGTAAAAGACCAGGGCGGGAATCCGCTAGCTGGCGCAGCAGTCTACGTGCAGGGTGCTTCTCACGGAACCAGCACGGACTTCGAGGGTAACTACTCGCTGTCCGCTCCCTCCAACGGGACGCTGGTGGTGGGCATGATTGGTTACAAGGACCAGATTGCTCCCATCAATGGAAAAAGCACCATCAACTTCATCCTGGAAGAAGATGCCCAGGTGCTGGAAGACGTGATTGTGGTGGCCTACGGTACCACGAAGCGCGAATCCATCACCGGTTCGGTATCGGCCGTCAAGGGTGAAACCCTGGCATCGGCCCCGGTTACCTCTGTGGAAGGTGTTCTGCAGGGCAAACTGGCCGGTGTGGCCATTTCCACCAACAACGGTGCTCCGGGTGCGAACAACTACATCCGCATCCGTGGTAACGGTTCCATCAATGCCGGCAACGCCCCTCTGTGGGTTATCGACGGTATTCCGGTGATCACCGGGCCTATGGCAATTGATGGTAACGACAACACCTCCAGCTCCCTCACCTCCCTGAACCCGAACGACATCGAGTCCATCACCGTTCTGAAGGACGCCGCCGCTGCCGCAGCCTACGGTTCCCGTGCTGCCAACGGTGTTATCCTGGTCACCACCAAGAGCGGTAAGGAAGGCCAGGCCGCCTTTACGGCCCGTGCCAAGTATGGTATCAGCTGGCTCCAGAGCGACAGCGGTTTCCGTATGATGAACGGCGCCGAACTCCTGGGCTACCAGCGTGACGCCATCCGTAACGCCGGTCTGGATCCGGACGATCCCAGCAGCGCCTACTATCGCCCGATGTCCCTGCTGAACCTGCCCATGAACAACGCCCTGAACGAGTTCTCCCGCATAGGTAAACTGCAGGAATATGAAATCAGCGCCCGCGCCGGTTCCTCCCGTTCGAAGTTCTATTCCTCGTTCTCCTATCAGAACAGCGAAGGTGTCTTCTATGGCATCGACTTCGATAAACTGCAGGGTCGCGTGAACACTTCTTACAAACTTCTGGATAACCTGGAGATGGGTGTTCGCCTGAATCTGGCCTACAGCAAGACGCGCAACGTTCCCATGCAGTCCCTGTATTACTCCAACCCGCTGTGGACCGGTGAGACCCTCCTTCCTTGGGAGCCCATTAAGACCGCCGACGGTGACTTTGTGGGTGATGAAAACGTGAACGGTGGTGCCAACCCTCGTTCCTCCGCCATGTACGACGACTATTTCGACAAGATGTGGCACATCAACGGTACGGTGAACCTCCGCTGGTCTCCCATCAAGAACCTGGACCTGGAAACCAAGAACTCCATCGAGACCTTCTTTGTGAACGGCCGTTCCTACAGCAGCCCGAAGGCAAACGCCAATACGGACGCCAACGACCTGTATGAACATTCCCGTCAGGTGCGCCAGATCACCACTTCGAATACGGCCACCTATGCCAACGTGTTCGGCGGCTATCATAATGTCCGTGCCGTGGTCGGTCAGGAAGCGATGTCCTATCGCTCTTTCACATACAGCATGAACTATCCCGACGCGGATCCCGCCATGCCGTACTTCAACAGCTCCATTACCCAGTCTCTGTCCAAGGTTTCCTACAGTGAGTCGGAAGAGACCATGCTCTCCTACTTCGGTATCGCGGACTACAATTATGACAACCGCTATTTCGCCCAGGCGAACATCCGTGCGGATGGTTCCTCCCTGTTCGGCGCTGACAATAAGTGGGGTACCTTCTGGTCGGTTTCCGCTTCCTGGAACGCCACCAATGAGCAGTTCCTCAAGAACGTGAACTGGCTGGATCTGCTGAAACTCCGTATCAGTTACGGTGTCAACGGTAACAACGGTATCGATCCTTACCAGGCCTACGGTCTGTACGGCTCCGCCTCCTACAACCAGATGACCGGTTATGGCCCGTCCCAGCTGGAAAACCGCCTGCTGTCCTGGGAACGCAACAAGACCTGGAACTTCGGTCTGGACTTCGGCCTCTTTAAGAACCGCCTCACCGGTAGCATCGATGTTTACAACCGCAAGACCGTGGACCTGCTCCTTACCAAGCAGATTCCTCAGACCACCGGTTTCTCCAGCATCTTCACCAATGTGGGTTCCCTGAAGAACCAGGGTGTTGAACTCCTCCTCAACTACGACATCATCGCCACCAAGGATATGCTTTGGTCCGTGGGTGGCAACGTGGCCTTCAACAAGACCACCATCCTGGATCTGGGCGGCGACGACCACCTGGGCACTTCCACCCGTCAGGTTGTGGGTATGGGTATGTACACCTATTATCTGTATGACTACTATGGCGTGAACCCTTCCAACGGTGAACCCCTGTGGGTGGCCGAGGATGGTTCCCTCACCAATGTCTATGCAAACGCCCGCCGCTACTATGCCGGTTCCCCTGAACCGAAGGCGGTCGGTGGTTTCAACACCTCCTTCCAGTGGAACGGCCTGGCCCTGAGCGCCTTCTTCGAGTTCAAGGCCGGACACAAGGTCCTCATCTGGAATGAGCATCACTATCTGGAGTCCGACGGCCAGTTCCTGGATATGAACCAGATGGCCAGCGCTCTCAATTACTGGAAGAAGCCCGGCGACACCGGTTGCTATCCCAAGCCCGTTGCCGGTAACACCTCCAACTCCAACGACTGGTACAACGACCGTTGGCTGGAAGATGCCAGCTACCTGCGCGTCAAGGACGTTACCCTCTCCTACACGCTGCCTCAGAAGTGGACGCAGAAAGCACATATGAACAATGTGAAAGTCTACGTGAGCGGCCTCAACCTCTATTGCTTTAACAATGTGAACTTCTGGGATCCCGACCAGGGCAACACCGGTATCACCGCTGGCTCTTACCCTCTCACCAAGTCCATCGTGGGCGGTATCGAGATCACCTTCTAAAATTGCAGAGCATATGAAAAAGTATATCATTATAGCACTCGCTGCTGCATTTACCCTGGTAAGTTGCGGCAAGGAATTCCTGGAGAAGGCCCCGAAGCAGGCACAGAGCAATGTGCTCACCCTGTCCACCTTTGAAGGACTGGATCAGTCTACGGCCGGTGCCTATGTTTCCGTCGCTTCCACCAACTGGTACGGCGCAGACTTCATCCTCTCCAACGAAATGGCGACGATGAACGGCAAGCGCTGGCCCCAGATTCAGAAGTACAACTCCGGCCGTTATCTGGACGAGTATGCCGTGCACTACACGCAGAACTCCACCCGCCCTCTTTGGGGAACGGCCTACTTTATGATTCTTTGCGTCAATTCCGTACTGGAAGGACTGGAGAATCCCGCCATTGTGGCAACTGAGCAGCAGAAGAACAACCTGCGTGCGGAATGCCTGTTCCTGCGCGCCCTGGCTCACTTCGACCTGGTCCGCACCTATGCGATGCCTTATCCCATCGCCATTGCCGCCACGGAGGCTCCCACCAATCTGGGCGTGCCTGTGGTGCTGACGGTGGACGCCGCCGCCCAGCCCGCCCGTGAAACCATGGCCAAGACCTATGAGCAGATCATCAAAGACCTGCTGAAGGCCGAGGAAATCATCGATCCCAACTACCTCCGCGCAGGTGGCGCCGACGATGCCGCAAAGGTTTCCCTCCAGGCTATCCAGGCCCTCCTGGCCCGCGTATATCTGTACTCCCAGAACTGGCAGGAAGCTGCTAATTACGCTTCCAAGGTCATTGGTTCCGGCAAGTACGAGATGTGGACCGCCGACAAGGTGAAGGACGGTGCCAAGAGCGTTTGGCGTGAAGATGCCCGCCCGGCCAAGTCGGAGGTTATCTTCGAGGCCTACTGCCATCCCAACCAGAGCGCCGGCAGCGGCAGCGAAAGCGTTTGGGGTATGACCTGCTACAACGGCTACGGTGACTGCGGCGCTTCCGCAGACCTGCTGAACCTCTATGAGGACGCCGATGTCCGTAAGAGCCTTGTTGCTCCGGATCCCGACGGTCAGGCTCTCTTTACCATGAAGTATTTCGGTAAGGGTCTCTCCAACACGGATGCCAGCAACGTTATCATCCTTCGTCTGAGTGAAATGTACCTGATCCGCGCAGAGGCCATCCTGAACGGCGCAACCGTTACGGGTGCCAATGCCGCCGATGATCTGAAGACCATCGCCGACAACCGCGGCGCCACTCCGCTCAGCGCTACCCTGGCCAATGTTTATCTGGAAAGGGCTAAGGAACTTGCCTGGGAAGGTCACCTCTGGTTCGACCTGGCCCGTACCGGCCGCGCTATGACCCGTACGGACATCTCCGGTACCGTTCCCACCAACATCCCCGCCGGCGACGACCGCTGGGCCATGCCCATCGCCAGCCGCGAGTTCACGGTGAACCCGAACCTGGAGCAGAACAAGGGTTATGGTAAGAATTAATTATGGAGGAACGCATTATGAAACTCAATAAAACCATCATCCTTGCAGGCGCCGCCCTCATCGTGGCCGCTTCCTGCGGTAGACTGAACCAGGTCCCCGTGTGGTCCGACGCAGACAACTTTGTCGCGTTTGACAAGGCGAAGATTTCGGTTTCGGAAGATGGCGGCCAGGTCCGCATTCCCGTTACCGTCGCTTCCATCAATCCGGTGGAGACGGAGATCGCCTATTCCGTGGACGCCGAAAACGAAAAATGCACCGCCGTTGAAGGAACTGACTTCACGCTGGTGGATCCTTTCGCCAAACTCAGCTTTGACGGTACAGCCCGTACGGCCTACATTGAACTCAACATCCTTCCGATTCACGGCACGGACGGTTATACCGGCGACAAGAGCATCATCATCAAGTTGGACAACGCCACCAACGGTGTCAACTTGGGCTTCGGCAAATCCTGTGAGGTTGTTATCAACGACCAGGATCACCCGCTGGCCTCCATCCTTGGTGAATATACCATCACCGATGTCAGCGGTGGCTCGGGCACCATCACCATCGAGAAGGATCCCGACGACATCACCGTCGTACACTTCCCGGATATCTGCATCGGCCTGATCAACTGGATCGGCGATCCTGACTGCCTGGATATCATTGGCCAGGTGTCCGCCGACCTGCAGAAGATCGTGATTCCTGTACCTGTGGATACGGGTTACAAGTATTCCGGAATTCCCATTATGGTGTACGCCTGCACGCCTACCGACATTATGTATGATGTTGCCAGCGTTACCCTCACCCAGACGGAACCCGGTAAGTGGAGCAGTGGCGACTATGGCCTTTGGGGTTACATCCGTGGCGTTGGCGCCAACTCCGACTGGGGTTACGATCCGTTCACGCTTGTTAAAAAATAAAGGAGACTTTGAATATGAAAAACGTTTTTAAATATTTGATCCTCCTGGGTGTTGCTGCCCTGTGCGCAGTTTCCTGCAAAATTGCGCCTATGGACAATTCCCACGTGGACGCAGCGGCCGACGTTGCCGGTAACCCCATTCCGGGTCTTACCATTGCCGTGTCCGTGACCGCCGACGATGCAGCCACCGTTACCGTGACTGCGGACGGCGCCGCCGCCTTTATCTCCGTCCTGGTGGACGACAGTGATGAAGACCAGTCGGCCCTCATCAATCCCACCAAGCTTTACGCCGGTTCTTACGAATCCGTGGCCCAGAAACTGGTCAAGGCCGACGGTAACCCCGTCGTTCTGGAAGTGACGGACCTGGATCCCAACACCACCTATCAGGTGTATGCCATTACCGCCAACACCAACGGTGTCCTCGGCGAGATTGTCAACGCGCACTTCCTCACCACGGATACCGCCATCCCCGAACCCGAAAAAGCTTCGGCAAAGGGTAATGCGGTCACCGTCGAGTTCAGTGAAGACATCACGATTGACGCTACCAAGGCCCCCACGGCCAAGTATTATGCCTACAACAAGATTCGCACGAATACTTCCGGTGCCATTACCAATCCGGGCCTGATGGGCGACGCCCACGTGACCGTGGCCTATGCCAAGGACAAGGCCGGCAAGGACGTTAAGAACGAGGTAGTCTTTACCGTCACCCTGGACGGCGAGAAACCGCTTCCGGACGGCGCCTGCTATTCCGTCGATTATCCTGCCGGCATCTTTGCCGACGCTGTGGGTAACCTCTGCGAAGCGCTTGTAACCGTCCCTGCCCTTGGAGAAAAGGGAGCTTGGGATCCGGAAGGTATCGGCGGCCGTATCGCCACCAAGGCTTTCAATCTGGTGGACGACGATGCGGACGGCAAAGCAACCACACCGGATGCACCTAGCTTTACTTTCAGCGCTCCCGAAGGTGTAATCTTTGGAAATGTTCCCAAGGCGGCTGCCGCTTCGTTCACTTTGGCTCACAAGAACGGAAACGCTGTTTCCCAGACCGTGTTTACCCTTACGTATGGTACTGACTGGGGTTTGATGGACACTGCTTCCGGTATTCTTGTGAATCCTTCTGTGGGTATCGCCGTTCCCGGTGACCAGCTCAGCTATGCCGTTGCCGCCGGTTCCATTGAGGATATCTACGGCAACCCCAGCGCCGCACTCGGTCACAGCTACGTTGTTTCCTACGGTTATACCGTGGACGATGTGATTGGTACCTATGAGGTAGACGGCGTGAGCAAATGGTCCCCCACGTACGATGAAGCCGCCTGGTCCTTCACCATCGAAGCCAGCGATAACGCCGAGAAGGGTAATGTGATGATTACCAACTTCTATGACTTCGATCTTCCGGAGCCGGCTTACTGCAACTTTGACGTGGATCTTGGTGTTCTCACTGCTCCCGCATACTTCTATATGGGTGGTTTTGCCGATGTTGATTCCATCGATAAGGGTGAAGACGGACAGTGGTATACCGCTGATGACACGTATGTTGACGTTTGGCTTGATTTCACCGCCTTCTCCTATAACGGCTTCGCCTATGCGATGACTGCCGGCACTCAGGGTTCACTGGCTCCTCTCGAGCTCTTGATGCCCGTCAGCGGCACGTTTGAGGCTATCTCCGATACCTGGGGGTACTATTACGATGAATATCTCCTCCCGGATAGTGGAAACCCCGACGACATCGCAGATGATGCTCAGTCTATCAATTACGACTACAACTTCTTCACGGTTGTTCCTGTGAGCAAAGCCGCTGCGGTTGCTCCGGCTCCCATCCGGCAGTTCTCTGTGAAGGATTGGAACCACACCAAGGCTCCCAAGAACTTTGTAAAGCGTACCAACTTCAAGCGTATCGGCAAGTAGTTTCAACTACACTATATGAAAAGACGGCACCTCCCCAGGTGCCGTTTTTTTTGTATCTTTGCTCTCTGGATATGAGTGAATTCAAAACCAATAAGGCGGTTTTTGTGGGCGTGATCCTGGAAAAGGGTGGCGAGCGCAAGGTGCAGGAATACCTGGAGGAGCTGGCCTTTCTGGCGGAAACGGCCGGCGCAATCGGCGACAAACGCTTTACCCAGCGGATGGACCGGCCGGACAAGGCCACTTACATCGGCCCGGGAAAGTTGGAAGAGATCAAGGAATACTGCCAGGAGAACGAGATTGAGTACGTTATCTTCGACGATGAACTCACGGGGATGCAGCAGCGCAACATCGAGAAGGTGATTGCCTGCAGCGATGTGATAGACCGTACCAGCCTCATCCTGGAGATTTTCGCCCAGCGGGCCAAGACGTCCTATGCCAAGATGCAGGTGGAGCTTGCGCACTACAATTATATCCTGCCTCGCCTGGCTGGTATGTGGACGCACCTGGAGCGTCAGCGTGGCGGCATGGGCACTCGCGGCGGTATGGGTGAAACCCAGATTGAAATTGACCGCCGTATTGTCAAGCAGCGCATTTCCAAGCTCAAGGAAGACCTGAAGAAGGTGGACCGGCAGATGGCCACGCAGCGGGGTAACAGAGGCTCTCTGGTGCGTTTGGCACTCGTGGGATATACCAACGTCGGGAAGAGCACATTGATGAATCTGTTGGCCAAATCTGACGTCTTTGCGGAGAATAAGCTCTTCGCGACGCTTGATACAACCGTCAGGAAGGTGGTCATCGAGAACGTTCCCTTCCTGCTGAGCGACACCGTCGGCTTTATCCGCAAGCTCCCTACGCAGCTCGTGGAGGCCTTCAAGAGTACGCTGGACGAGGTCCGCGAGGCCGATATCCTGGTGCATGTAGTGGATATTTCCCACCCGGATTTCGAGGAACAGATGCAGGTGGTGGAGCAGACTTTAAGGGATATCGGCGCGGCCAATAAACCCGTCTATGTGGTCTTTAATAAAGTGGACGCGTACACCTATGAACCCTACGACGAATTCTCCCTTACTCCCAAGCAGCCAATCAACCGCACGCTGGACGAACTGAAGAGCAGCTGGATTGCGCAGGAGAAGACTCCTTGCATCTTCATTTCCGCCATTAAGAAGGTGGGGATCGAGAAGCTTCGCAATGACATCTATAAGATGGTGGCTGAGATTCATGCGGGCCGGTATCCTTTCAACAATTTCCTTTGGTAGCCTATGGTATCCTATTTCAACGAAGATATTGCGTTCCCGTTTAAGGAAAAGCGCCTCACTTCCCGCTGGCTCAAGTTTGTCGCGGAGAGCGAAGCCAAGCGCCTTGGGGATATTTCGGTTATATTTTGTTCCGATAATTATATTCTGGATATCAATATAAAATATCTGCAACACGATTATTATACGGATATCATTACCTTCGACTACTGTGAAGGAAACCGTCTGTCCGGAGACCTTTTTATCTCCATCGATTCCGTTCGGGAAAACGCTTCCTTCTATGGGGCGGAGTTTGCCGATGAACTTAACCGCGTCATCGTGCACGGGTTACTTCACTTGATTGGCTACGACGACCATTCACCGGAAGACATTGCCGTAATGCGGGAGAAGGAAAACTATTATCTGTCCCAGCGTCCCAACGTATGAACAACCGCTTCGATATCATCGTGATAGGAGGTGGCCACGCCGGCTGTGAAGCCGCGATGGCTGCGGCCGGGATGGGATCGTCGGTGCTGCTTCTGACGCCGGACCTCAACGGTCTTGCGAAGATGAGTTGCAACCCGGCGGTGGGCGGAATTGCCAAAGGACAGATTGTCCGGGAGATTGATGCGCTGGGCGGATATATGGGTTTGGTGACGGATGCCGCCACGCTCCAGTTCCGGATGCTCAACCGTTCGAAGGGCCCCGCGATGTGGAGTCCGCGCGCCCAGTGCGACAAACAGAAGTTTTCCGCCACCTGGCTCTTAACTCTCCTAACTTGCTCTAAATTAAGCATTTACGCGGATTTTGCGGCGGATTTTCTGCTTGAGAATGGAAAAATCACCGCCGTTCGTACAGTTACAGGGGCCATTTTCTACTCTCAGGCCGTTATTTTGACCGCCGGGACGTTCCTGAACGGCTGCATGTACATCGGGCAGCATCGCTTCGAAGGAGGTCGCATCGGCGAGAAAGCTTCTTACGGAATTTCCGATCAACTCGCTTCGCTGGGAATTCCCACCCAGCGGATGAAGACCGGCACCCCGCCCCGTCTGGATATCCGCTCCATCGACCTCGGCCGATTGGTCCGTCAGGAGGGAGACCCGGCACCCGAGCGGTTTTCTTTTCTGGACATTCCTTCCGCCGTCCAGGCTTCCGGAAAGCAGATGGATTGCTATCTGCTTCGGACGAACGAAAAGGTACATGACATTCTTCGTTCCGGCTTTGACCGCTCACCCCTCTTTACCGGGATGATTCACGGCAAGGGTCCTCGCTATTGTCCCAGCATTGAGGATAAGCTTCGTACTTTCTCCGATAAGGATTCCCACCAGTTGTTCCTGGAGCCGGAGGGGGTAAACTCTCCTGAGTATTACCTCCAGGGCTTTTCTTCTTCGCTGCCGCTGGAAGTGCAGTTGGAGGCTGTCCATGCCATCGAGGGATTGGAGAACGCCGTGTTCTTTAAGCCGGCTTATGCGGTGGAATACGACTATTTCGATCCGCAGTATCTGCACTATTCCCTTCGTTCCAAGGTGGTGGAGAACCTCTTCCTGGCCGGTCAGGTGAACGGAACTACGGGCTACGAGGAAGCCGCTGCACAAGGGATTATTGCCGGTATGAATGCCCATTTATTCCTTGCCGAACGGGAGCCGCTGGTGCTTCGCCGGGACCAGGCATACATCGGCGTTTTGATTGATGACCTTATCAATAAAGGCGTGGATGAGCCTTACCGGATGTTCACTTCCCGGGCCGAATTCCGCATCCTGCTCCGGCAGGACAATGCCGATTTCCGCCTGACGGAACTCTCCCATTCGCTTGGGCTTGCCTCCGATGAACGCTTCGCTGCGATGGAGCAAAAGCAGGCTGCAGTTGCGTCTTTGGAGGATTTCTGCAACTCTTATAAGATGAAGGCTTCCGCTGTGAATCCCATGCTGGAATCCTCTGGTTCTACGCCTTTGACCGAATCCAGGCACCTGAGTGAGTTGGTCGCCAGGCCGGAACTTACGCTCGCTTCCCTGCTTAATCTTGTTCCACGTGGAACAGAGTATAGCCCTGACGTCGTGACTTCGGTGGAAGTGGCAATAAAGTATGCTGGTTATATTGAGCGGGAAAAACTGCAGGCGGAAAAGAACAACCGGCTGGAATATATCCGCATTCCGGCGGACTTTGACTTTGATTCTTTAAACGGCCTCTCCATTGAGTGCAGGCAGAAATTGAAACGATATAAGCCCGAGACAATTGCTCAGGCTTCACGTATTTCCGGTGTTTCTCCGGCGGATATTTCTGTGCTGCTGGTCTTCTTCGGCCGCTAATTGTTCCACGTGGAACTATAATTTCTTCAACGCAGCCTTGATCAGATCCTCCACCTTGGCGGCAGGATTGTCCTTGATAATCCCCGGCAGAACCTTGCCGATGGCGGCTTTGCTGAAGCCCAGCATCACCAGGGCGGTGGTGGCTTCGTCGGCCAGAGCGGCGCTTCCGGCGGCGGCAAAGAGGACGCTTTCTGCGCTTCCCTCGCCCTTGACCACCTTGTCCTTGAGCTCCAAAACCAGCCTTTGAGCACTCTTCAGACCAATCCCCTTCACGCTCTTGATCCGGTTCACGTCCTCTGCCAGGATGGCCTGGCGGATCTCTTCACTGGTGAGGGTGGAGAGCATCATCCGTGCGGAAGCTACACCGATTCCGGACACGCTGATGAGGAGGCGGAACAGCTCTCTTTCGTCCTTTGTGGCAAAGCCGAAGTAGAGTTCTTCGTCTTCCCTGATATAGTGATGGATGTAGGCTACGGCCTGTGTCTGCAGCTGAAATGCTTCATAGGTTTGCAGGGAAATGAGGATACTGTAGCCGATTCCGGCGTTCTCCAGAATGAGTTCCGTGGGGGTCAACTCCACGATTTGTCCTTTGATGTAGTCAATCATAACGCAAATTTATGTAAATTTGCACACTTATACAACGCCCCATGCAGGTATCTGAATTACGTGCCCAGTTCCCCATTCTTTCCCGCACCGTGTACGGGAAAAAGCTGGTTTATCTGGACAACGCCGCAACGGCCCAGCGGCCGCTGTCGGTGGTGGACCTGCAGCGGGAGTCGGCCCTGGAGGCGAACGCAAATCTCCATCGGGCGGTGCACTCTCTGGCTGGAGAAGCCACCGAAATCTTTGAAGATACGCGTCGGGCAGTACAGGCGTTTTTGCATGCATCGGCCCCGGAAGAGATTGTCTTTACCGCCGGCGCAACGGCGGCCATCAACCTGGTGGCCTTCTCCTTCGGCGAGGCTTTCGTGAAGGAAGCCGACGAAGTGCTGGTGACGGTGGCCGAACATCACAGTAACCTGCTCCCCTGGCAAATGCTCTGCGCGCGAAAAAAGGCCGTCCTTAAAGTCCTTGACATTTGCGAAAACGGTGGCCTGGACATCGAATCTCTGCAAAAATCGCTTTCTCAGCGCACCAAAATAGTAGCTATCTCACATATTTCCAATGTGTTAGGCCTTGTAAATCCCGTGCGGGAAATCGTGCGGATTTGCCACGAAAAGCGGATTCCCGTGCTGGTGGACGGCGCGCAAGGGGTGGTTCACGCTCCGGTTGACGTGCAAGAGATGGACTGCGACTTCTATGTCTTCTCCGGACACAAAGTCTATGCGGCCACCGGAACCGGCGTGCTTTACGGCAAGCGGAAATGGCTGGAGTTGATGCCTCCCTATATGGGCGGCGGCGAAATGATAGAGAGCGTTTCACTTTCCGGATTTAAGCCCGCTCCCCTTCCGGCTAAATTCGAAGCCGGCACCCAGAACATCAATGGCATCCCCACACTGAAACCCGCCCTTGAGCTGGCGTTGCAGATGCGCGATGATAAAGAGATTCAGGCCGAACAGAAAGCCATTTTCGACTATGTGTATGACCGCCTGATGCAGGACGACCGCATTGTGCTGTACGGCACGGACCGCGCAAACAAGGTTCCACTCTTCTCTTTTGCCGTGAAGGGCGCGCACCACGAGGATCTGGCCCTCATCCTGGATAAGATGGGTGTTGCCCTCCGCAGCGGACAGATGTGCGCGGAGCCGCTGATGGACCGTTTGGGCGTTACAGGCCTCTTAAGGGCCTCTTTCGCTCCGTACAATACGCTGGAAGAGGCGAAGTTTTTTATCGAAAGTCTTGATAAGGCTATTGGGATGCTAGTATAGAGATGCCCGATCAGGTCGGGCATGACGAGTATGACTTTAGAAGAGAGAAAACAGCAGGTGATTGAAGACTTCTCGCTCTACGACGAGTGGTTGGACAAGTATGCCTATCTGATAGACCTGGGCAAGAATCTGGCGCCCTTCCCGGAGGAGAAAAAGACGGAAGATAACCTGATAAAAGGTTGTCAGTCAAGGGTTTGGCTGGACGCGGAGGAGAAGGACGGCTGCCTGTTTTTCCAGGCCGACAGCGACGCAGTCATCACCCGCGGCATCATCTCCCTGCTGGTGAGCGTCTATTCAGGCTGTTCCCGCGATGAGATTGCGGCCGATGACTTCGGCTTCCTGGAAGAGATCGGCCTGCGGGAGAATCTCTCGCCCACCCGCGCGAACGGGCTGGTATCGATGGTGGAAAGGATCAAGGAGTATGGCAGATAAGGATGTATTGACAGCCGAGGACGTGCAGGCGCTGCAGCCGCTGTATGCGGCGGTGATATCGGCCCTGAAAGAGGTCTATGATCCGGAAATTCCGGTGAATATCTACGACCTGGGCCTCATCTATGAGCTCACCATCTCCAAGGAGCGCGAAGTGACCATCCTGATGACCTTTACCGCCCCCAATTGCCCCATGGCCGACGAAGTGATGCAGGAGCTCAAAAATGGCGTGGAAGCCGTTCCTGAGGTCACAAAATGCACCATAAACCTCACTTTCGAGCCCGAATGGGACCGCAGCATGCTCTCGGAAGAGGCGCGCATAGAGTTGGGGCTGGATTACGAAGAGGATGAATACGAGAAATTAAATGACTAGGGTGGACGTATATCTGGGACTGGGGTCCAATCTGGGGAACCGCGACAGCAACCTGCTGCAGGCGGTGAACCGGCTGGACGAGGTCTTCGGAATGCACCCGGAGCGGATTTCCCGCATTGTGGAGTCTCCCGCCTGGGGTTTTGAAGGGGACCCCTTCCTGAATATGTGCCTTCTCTACAGGCCTGTACAGGAGGGAACGCCCGCGGAACACGCTACGGCCCTGCTCCATGCCTTCAAGGAGATTGAGGCGGCGATGGGCCGTCCGGCCGATGAACCGCTCTATGCCCCCGACGGCACGCGGCTTTATCACAACCGGATCATTGACATCGACCTCCTTTATTACGGGAACGAAAGGATTGAAACAGAGGAACTTACGGTTCCGCATCCGCTCATCGGCGAACGTGATTTCGTGAAAAAGCCCCTCCGGGAAATCTCGAAACCCGCCCTTCGGAATGCTTTTCCGGAGATTTTTGGTTAATTTTGTAATACTAATTAATACTATATGACACAGGACGAACTTTTCAAGGTGCTTGTAGCCCATTGCAAGGAGTACGGATTTATCTTCCCCAGCAGCGAGATTTATGACGGTCTGGCGGCCGTGTACGATTACGGCCAGATGGGCGTGCAGCTCAAGAATAACATCAAGAATTATTGGTGGGAGGCGATGACCCGCCTGAACGAGAATATCGTGGGGATTGACAGCGCCATCTTCATGCACCCCCGTATCTGGGAGGCTTCCGGCCACGTGGGTGCCTTCAACGACCCTCTCATCGACAATAAGGACTCCAAGAAACGTTATCGCGCCGATGTCCTCATTGAGGATTATTTGGGCAAGATCGAGGAAAAGATCGAGAAAGAGGTGGCCAAGGGCCGTAAAAAGTTTGGAGACGCCTTCGACGAGGCCCAATTCCGCGCCACCAACCCCAATGTGCTGCGTGAAAAGGCGAAATGGGATGAGGTTCATGGCCGCTATGTGGCGGCCGAAAAGGCCAATGACTTCGCCGAGTATCGGCAGATCATCATCGACTGCAACATTGTCTGCCCCATTTCCGGCACCTGCAACTGGACGGAAGTGCGTCAGTTCAACCTGATGTTCTCCACCTCCATGGGCAGCACGGCCGACGGCGCC
>JAFZKT010000027.1 GCA_017553545.1 Bacteroidales bacterium
GGGCTTGTTAATCACACCGCTGGCATAGTCGTCCGTGTGGGCGCACAGGACCAGGCCGTACTGCGTGCGACTACCCATGGTCTGGGCATAGACATAGTACTTCTCCTTATTATCCTGCACCAGCCAGCCGCGCTCCTTCCAAAGTTTGAAGTTCTCCACGGCTTTGTCGTAGGTGCGCTGTTCGTGCTCTCCGGCGATGGGTGTGAAGTCGATTTCCGGTTTGGTGATGTGCAGGAGGCTCTTTTCGCCGGCCATGGCCAGCGCTTCCTCCGAGTTCAGCACGTCATACGGCGGGGCGGCCACTTCGGTGACCAGGTCCTTGGGCGGACGGATGGCCGCAAAAGGTTTTACTCTTACCATACTATTTATTGACTTGGAATTTGCAGTTTCCGGTGGCGAAGAAGTCCACAATCTGACGGGCGGCGGCAAGGCCGGCGTTCACGTTTGCCTCGGCCGTCTGGGCACCCATCTTCTTGGGCGTAGCGAATACGCGCGGGCCGAAGGCTTCCACCAGAGAGGCGTAGTTGTCCGGCATTACGTCCGTGACGTATTTGAGGTCCGGGCGGTCCGTGAGGGCCTTGAAGAGGCCTTCTTCGTCGATGACTTCCTTGCGGGCGGTGTTCACCAGCGTGGCGCCCTTGGGCATGCGCGTGATGAGGTCATAGCCGATGCTGCCGATGGTGGAAGGCAGGGCGGGAATGTGGATGGAGAGATAGTCGGCTCCCGCGTACAATTCTTCGACGGAGTGCACGGGTGCGGCGCCCCCGGCGATGATCTGCTGATCCGTCAGGAACGGGTCCAGGGCCGATATTTCCATCCCCAGCGCCTTGGCCTTCTGGCCCACCAGGCGGCCCACATTGCCGTAGGCCTGCACGCCCAGGCGCTTTCCCTGGAGTTCGGAGCCCGTGGCGGGGGTGAACTGGGTGCGGGCCATGTAAATCATCAGGCCCAGGGCAAGTTCGGCCACGGCGTTGGAGTTCTGGCCGGGGGTGTTCATCACCACCACCTTATGGGCGGTGGCGGCGGCCAGGTCCACATTGTCGAAGCCGGCGCCGGCGCGCACCACAATCTTCAGCTTCGGGGCGGCGTCCAGCACTTCGGCGGTCACCTTGTCCGAGCGGATGATGAGGGCTTCTGCATCGGCCACGGCAGCTACCAGGTCTGCCTGCGCCTCATACTTTTCGAGTTTGACCACCTGATGTCCGGCGGCTTCCAGGATATCGGTGATGCCTTTCACGGCCGCGGCGGCGAAAGGCTTCTGGGTTGCGAGTAAAATCTTCATTACTTATGCAGTTTTTCGAATGCTTGCATGCAGTCCACCAGGGCCTGGACATCTTCCAGGGTGCAGGCGTTGTAGAGCGACGCGCGGAAACCGCCCACGCTGCGGTGGCCTTTGATGCCTACCATGCCGGCTTCCTTGGCGAAGGCCATGAATTCGTCCTGCAGGTCTTCGTGGCCGGGAGCCATCACGAAACACACGTTCATCAGGGAACGGTCTTCCTTCTCTGCAGTGCCCACGAACAGGCTGTTGCGCTCAATCTCGCCGTACAGAAGGTCCGCCTTCTTCCGGTTGATCTTCTGGATGGCCTCAACGCCGCCCACGCTCTTGATCCACTTGAGCGTTTCGTTCATCACGAAGATGTTGAAAACGGGCGGGGTGTTGAACATGGAGAGTTTGTCGATGTGCGTACGGTAATCCAGCATGGTGGGGATGTGGCGGGTAACCTTCCCCAGGGCATCCTTGCGGATGATGGCGAAGATGACGCCGGCAGGGCCGACATTCTTCTGGGCGCCGCCATAGATGAGGGCGTACTTGGAAACATCCACCGGGCGGGACATGATGTCCGAGGACATGTCCGCGATGAGCGGGACGGGGCAGTCCATATCCTCTTTAATCTCCGTGCCGTAGATGGTGTTGTTGGTGGTGATGTGCAGATAATCCAGGTCCTTCGGAATGTCGAAGCCCTTGGGAATATAAGTGTAGTTCTTGTCCTTGGAGCAGGCGATGGCGTAAGCTTCGCCGATGCCCTGGGCTTCCACGAGGGCTTTGTGGGCCCATACGCCGGTGTCCAGATAAGCGGCCTTCTTCTCCAGGAAGTTCATGGCCACATACAGGAACTGGAGGGAGGCGCCGCCGCCCAGAAACACCACTTCGTGGGTGTCCGGGATGTGGAGGAGTTCCTTCCAGAGGGCGCGGCATTCATCCATTACGGCGTCCCATTCCTTGGTGCGGTGGGAGATGCTGAGCACGGAAATCCCCGTTCCGCTGAAGTCTTTCAGGGCTTCTATGGCTTTGTCGATGGCCACCTGCGGGAGCAGGCAGGGCCCGGCGTTAAATACGTGAACTTTTTTTGACATATTGTGTTTAGTTTTAGCTTTTAAAGTTACTATATTTCTTCCAATTCGGCAATTTTTTCCAGCTTTTCCTTAAAAATTGATTCGGCCGAGAGGCGAACTCTTACTTCCAGCGAACAGTTCTCCCCGAAATCCTGGGCCCGCGGCTGCAGGTCCAGGTCCTTGAGCGCCTTCATCACCTCATTCATGGACAGGTATTCAAAGCGCACGCGGAAATCCTTTCCGGCGAGTTTGGTGATGACAGAGGCCTGCGAGAGGGCATCGGCCGTGGAGGTTTTGTAGGCGCGAATGAGCCCCGGAACGCCCAACTTTATGCCGCCGAACCAGCGGACCACCACCACCAGGATATCGCTCAGGCCCAGTGAATCGATCTGTCCCAGGATGGGACGGCCGGCGCTGCCGGAAGGTTCGCCGTCGTCCGAGGCGCGCCAAACATCGGCCTTATACCCCAGCCGATAAGCGAAACAGTGATGACGGGCGTCGTGGTACTGCTTTTTGAGCCCCGCGACGATCTCCTTCACCTGCTCCTCCGTCTCCACCGGATAGGCCAGCGCCAGAAAACGCGAGCCGTTGTCCTTGAAAAGGCCCTCTGACGGGGCGGCGATGGAGCGATATTCGTCGAACGGATTCATAGACACACAAATTTAATCTTTTTTCACAAAAAAATAGTATCTTTGAACTATGGTATTTCAATTAAGGGTAACCCTGTCGGGAATCAAGGGATTCTACAGAGTATATAAGGTGAACGGCGCCACCACGCTGTACACCCTGCACAAGCAGCTGAGGGCGGATCTTGAGTTTCCTCAGGACCAGCTCATTATGTTCAAGGGCCTGGACATCGAAGAAAAAGTGGTGGGCCGATGGGGACTCTTCGACCTTGGTTTCGGCACGGCGGACCAGATCCCGCTGGAAAAGGCCGTGAAGGCCGGAACGGACCATTTCGTCTATTTCTACGACGTAACCAATAAAAAGAGCGTAAACATCATCGTGGAAGGGGAGATTCCCGGCGCCAAGGTGCATCCGGATTACCCGCAGCTTGCGGAAGTGAAAGGCCCCAACCCCATCGAGTTCGAAAACGGTTACGTAGCTTTCGAGGACCTGCCGGAGCGGCAGCGCCATCTGCCCGGTGAGGAGGAGAACTTCGACGACGAAGAGGACGAAGACTTCGATGAAGAAGACGAAGAGGAGGATGAAGGGGACGAAGACGGCGAAGAGATTTACGACGAAAACGAGTGAGCCGCCGCTGCGAAATCATACTGGGGCCCACGGGCGTAGGAAAAACCGCCTATGCCATCCGGCGCGCCCTGGAAGTGGGTTCTCCCGTTGTCTCCTGTGACTCGCGGCAAATCTTTCAGGAATTGAAAATCGGCACTGCAGCCCCCTCAGATGAGGAAATGGCTGCGGTAAAACATTACTTTGTCCGCTGCATTCCCGTCACACGGAACTATACGGCGGGTATCTATGAGGTGGAGGCCCTGGACCTGGTGAACCGCCTGTTCGCCGAAGGCCATGAGACCGTGGTGATGTGCGGCGGTTCCATGCTTTACATAGATGCCTTCTGCTACGGCCTGGACGACTTCCCGGAAGTGCCCCTGCAGCTCAGGGAGCACCTGATGGAATGCCTCCGGGACGAAGGCGTGGAGGTGCTGGCGGAGCAGCTGAAGGAACTGGATCCGGTGTCCTACGAAGAGCTGGACCTGTCCAACGGCCAGCGCGTCATCCGCGCGCTGGAAGTGAGCCTTTACACGGGAAAGCCGTTCTCGTCGTTCAAGACACGTTCTTTCAAGGATAGGGATTTTGAAATCGTGAAAATCGGCCTGGAAAGGCCCCGCGTAGAGCTCTACGACCGAATCAACCGCCGCGTGGAGCAGATGCTGGAGGACGGTCTGGAGGCCGAAGCCCGCGCCATGCTCCCGTACCGGGACCTTCCCGCCCTGCAGACGGTGGGTTATAAGGAAATGTTCGAGTATTTCGACGGAAAGTACGATCTGGAAACCACCGTCCGCCACATCCAGGCGGCCACCCGCCACTACGCCAAGCGCCAGCTCACCTGGTGGCGCCGGGATACGGATATTCGCTGGATAAAGGCCTAGCCGATTACCGCGCCGTTGGCCAGGGCTTCCTGCGGCGTAATGAAGCGCATCTTGCCGTCACCCTGCTTGGCCATCAAAATCATCCCCTTGGACTCGATTCCGCGGATCACGCGGGGCGCAAGGTTCGCCAGGATGCAGATCTGCTTGCCCAGCATGTCTTCCGGACTGTAGTATTCCGCAATGCCGGAGACGATGGTCCGCTGGTCGATGCCCGTGTCGATGGTCAGTTTCAGCAGTTTGTCCGTCTTGGGAACCCTTTCCGCCGCCAGCACGGTAGCCGTACGGATGTCCATCGCGCCGAACTGCTCAAAGGTCACCTCAGCCTTCTGCGGTTCCACTTTCTTCGCAGCTTCCTCTGCAGCCTTGGCCGCCTCCGCCGCCTCCCTTTCGGCCTTGATGGCCTCCAGCCGCGCGATCTGCGCGTCCACCACGCTGTCCTCAATCTTCTGGAACAGCAGCACGGCTTCGCCCAGCTGATGCCCGGCCGGCAGCAGCTCCGCATCGCCCAACTGTTCCCAGTTCAGTACTATTGCGGAGGGGGCTGTGGTGTCCAAACCCGTGGCCACCCTCGGCCGCGTAAGAGGGAGGGGCCCGTCGCTTGCGATGGGAGGGGCCGGAGCGATAGCGGAGGCGGTTTGGACACCACAGCCGCCCGCAGCAATGGTGTGCAACGCTTTCCCCTCGCCGGCCTTATAGAAGTTTTCGGTGGGCTGGCCCTCGCCGGCGCGGTAGTCCCAGCCGGCGTCGATGCCCACCTGAAGGATGCCCCGCAGTTTTTCGGCGCTGAAGGGCAGGAAGGGCTCGAAGGCGATGGCGCAGTCGGCACAAAGCTGCAGGCAGGTGTAGAGGATGCTGGCCGTGCGGTCCATATCCTCCTTCGCGACCTTCCACGGCTCCATGTCGGAGATATATTTGTTGCCGATGCGGGCGATGTTCATCGCCTCTTTGAGGGCTTCGCGGAAGTGGAAGGTCTCGATGTACTTCTCCAGCGCTTCCCGGCAAGGTTTCACGGCCTCCAGGGTCTCCGCATCGATGGGCAGCGGCTTGCGGTTCTGAGGCACGGCGCCCCCGAAATACTTCTGCGTGAGCACCACGGCCCGGTTCACGAAGTTGCCGAAGATGGCCACCAGTTCCGAGTTGTTCCGGCTCTGGAAGTCCTTCCAGGTGAAGTCGTTGTCCTTGGTCTCCGGAGCGTTGGCAGTGAGCACATAGCGCAGCACGTCCTCCTGTCCGGGGAACTGCTCCTCATATTCGTGCACCCACACCGCCCAGTTCCGGGAGGTGGAAATCTTGTCTCCTTCCAGGTTCAGGAATTCGTTGGACGGCACGTTGTCCGGGAGGATGTAAGTGCCTTCGGCCTTGAGCATGGACGGGAATACGATGCAGTGGAAGACGATGTTGTCCTTGCCGATGAAATGCACCAGCCGGGTTTGAGGGTCCTTCCACCATTTCTCCCAACTCTCAGGCAGCAGTTCCTGCGTATTGGAAATATAGCCGATGGGAGCGTCGAACCAGACATAGAGCACCTTCCCTTCGGCCCCTTCCACCGGAACGGGCACGCCCCAGTCCAGGTCCCGCGTGACGGCGCGGGGCTGCAGGCCGCCGTCCAGCCAGCTCTTGCACTGGCCGTAGACGTTGGTCTTCCACTCCTTATGCCGATCCAGAATCCAGTCCCGCAGCCAGGGCTCGTATTTGTCCAGCGGCAGGTACCAGTGCTTGGTCTTTTTCTTCACCGGGGGCTCTCCGCTAAGTTTGGAGCGGGGATCCAGCAGTTCTTCCGGGCTCAGCGTAGCCCCGCATTTCTCGCACTGGTCGCCGTATGCGTGGGGATTGCCGCACTTGGGGCAGGTGCCTTCTATGAGGCGGTCCGTCAGGAACATCCCCGCCTTTTCGTCGTAGAGCTGCTCGCTTTCCCGGGTGATGAAATCCGCCTGGTCGTAGAGCTTCCGGAAGAAGGCCGATGCATTCTTCTCGTGCACCTTCGACGAAGTCCGGGAATAGATGTCATAGTTGATCCCCAGGCCGGAGAAAGCGTCCTTCATCACCTTGTGGTACTTGTCCACGATGTCCTGCGGCGTCACGCCCTGCTGACGCGCTTTGATGGTGATGGGCACGCCATGTTCGTCGCTTCCGCAGATGAACACCACGTCTTCCCCGCGCATGCGGAGGTAGCGGACATAGATGTCTCCGGGAATGTAGGCGCCGGCCAGGTGGCCGATGTGGACAGGACCGTTGGCGTAGGGAAGCGCGCAGGTCACGAGGGTTCGCTTATAACTCATTTCGGTAATCTCCCCAGTTTGATGTTGATAGTCTTTTTCGATGAATTCAGGATGCTCAGCTGCCGCATGAGGCTGTTGGCTTCTTCGGCCGATGAAGCCGTCTTCAGCTGCCGGTTGATTTCCAGCTGCCTGGCTTCCAGTTGTTTGAGGTAATAGACCAGGATGGCTCGGGGCACATTGATGACCAGCCACGAGTCCGTGGCGGTGAGCGCATCCGTGAAATTGTGGACGGACAGCAGATACTTCTCCGTGGACAGCGCTTCGGCCACGGCCGCTATGATTCTGTTCTCTCCGTTCATCAGGGCCAGGACGATGGCGTTCTGGTCCAGGCCTTTGTCGTAATGGGCGAAATAGGCCTCATAGGTATCCTGCAGGTCTTTGTTGGCAAAGCGGATATCATCGGCTGCCAGCGCGGCGTCGATGAACTCCGCCACGGTCTGATGCCCTTCCGGGTTATAGAACTCCGAGTCCGTCTCGAATTTGAGTTCCGTACGGCCGTGCTGCAGGATGAAGCCAAGTAATTCGCGTTCAGAAGGCAGTAGGATTTGTTCCTCGCGGGTGGCCAGTATGGGTGTTTCGGGGGACTGAGGCGTTTCCACGGGGGTGCCGGCCTTGTCATCGGCGTGCGCGAAGGAGCGTTCCTTCGCCTGCTCCAGGCGGTTTTTCTCCCGGGTCTTGCTCACGCGCTCCTGGATGATATCGGCCTCGATTTCGAACTTGCGGGCTACTTCGTCTATGTAAACTTGCCGCTTGATGGTGTCGGGGATATCGGCTACGGTATCCGCGATTTCATTGATGAGGTTGGCTTTCTTGAGCGGGTCTGAACCGGCTTCTTCCAGCAGGAGGTCCGTCTTGAAGAGGATGCCGTCTTTTTCATGTTCGCGGATATAGGCCTGGATTTCCTCCAGCGTGTGCTTGCGGGAGAAGGAATCTGGGTCGTCCCCGTCCGGGAGGAACACCACCTTCGGGTTCATCCCTTCCTTGAGGATGAGGGTGATGGCTTTTACGGCCGCGTGCAGGCCGGCGGAGTCACCGTCGTACATGATGGTGACATTGGGCGTGAACTTGCCGATGAGCCGGACCTGTTCCGGTGTGAGCGAAGTGCCGCAGGATGCCACGGCGTTGGTGATACCCGTCTGATGCAGCATCACCACGTCCACGTTCCCTTCCACCAGGATGCAGTTCTTCTCCTTGGCTATGTCGTTTTTGGCGAAGTAGATGCCCAGCAGGTTCCTGCTTTTGACGTAAATCTCCGTTTCCGGGGAGTTGACGTATTTGGCGGGATTGTCGGCCTTCAGGGTGCGGCCGCTGAATGCGATTACGCGTCCGCTCACCGAGTGGATGGGGAACATCACCCGTTCGCGGAATTTGTCGTGGAGGGTGCCGTCTTCGTTCTGGACGGCGAGGCCCGCCGCCAGCAGGTATTCGTCCTTGTAGCCGGCTTTGCGGGCGGCATCCACCAGGGCTGTTTTGCCGGAAGGCGCCCAGCCGAGGCCCCATTTTTCAATGGTGGTATCTTCTATATCGCGTTTGCGGTAATAGGCGTAGCCCACGGCCCGGCCTTCGCCGCCTTGAAGCTGTTCGGAAAAGAACTTCCGGGCGAATTCCGACACGGCCAGCAGGCTTTCGCTGCGCTGCCGGGCGGCGATCTGTTCGGCCGTCTCTTCCTCTTCCTGCACCTCGATGTGGTATTTCTTCGCCAGGTAGCGGAGGGCGTCCGGGTAGCTCATGTGGTCGTAGTCCATCAGGAAGCTCACGGCGCTGCCGGCCTTCCCGCAGCCGAAGCACTTGTAGATGCCCTTGGAAGGGGTTACATAGAAGGACGGGGTTTTCTCATTGTGGAAGGGGCAGCAGGCCACAAAGCTGATTCCGCGGCGCTGCAGCGTCACGAAATCGCCCACCACCTCTTCAATCCGGGCGGCGTCCAGAATCTGGTCTACTGTCTCTTTCGGTATCATAAAGCTTATGTCGTCCTTCCTTTTTCCGTCGTCCGGACGAAAACTTTTTCTACCCCGTAAAGGGGAGCGAAAAAGTTTTGTCCTACCGACTTCGGAGGTTATTCCTTCTTAAAGTCAACCTCTTTGGCGTCCGGGGAGAGGGTGATTCTGTCCGCTTTCTCCATAGTGGGCCTTTGGGCGGTGGTTTTCGGGGGCTCCTTATAATGCTTCTCCTGCCACAGGGCTTTGATCTGGAAGTACGCATCCCTTCCGTACCAGAAAATGGCAAGCGCGCCGACAAATCTGGCCAGGAAGCGGGGAAGCGTCATCAGCCACACGCCCACAGCAACAAACAATATGTCTTTCACCAGCCGAAGCCAGCGGTTGTTGTATCCAATCATAGATTGCAAATATACAAAAAAACCTCCGGTTTTGCCGAAGGTTTTTTGCTTTAGAACGGGAGGTCGTCTTCTGGGAGGTCCGCCGGCATGTCGTCCAGCGTGGGAGCCGGAGCGGCGGGCGGAGGCGGAGGGACCGGGGCCGATGCGGCCGCGGGGGCGGCGGGTGCCGCCTGAGAGGCCGGGGCGATGCGCCAGATCTGAAGGTCATTGTACCAGCGGCCGTTGAATTCACGGCTCTTGACGTTGAAGGAAACGCGGATGCGGTCTCCCACCTGATACTTGTCCAGTTCGGCCACCTTGTCCTGCCCGAAGGCGGTGAAGAATGCCTGGGCGGTGAAATTCCCGTCCGGGTATTCCAGGATAAATTCCTGCTTCATCCACTGGCCGCGTGCGGAAGCGCCGCTTTGGACCAGCATCTTCTGACGCAGGGTGCCTTCCAGTTCCAGTGCCATGCCTTTATTCGTTTGCAGGCTTATCTTCGAAGTGATGGACTTCCTTAAGGTCTACGTCGTAGATAAGGGTCTCATTGGGCTCAATTCCGCCATAGTAGCCGTTGGGGTAGGCCAACTTGCTGGGGACGACGAGCGTGATCTTGCCGCCTTCGCCCACGAGTTTCAAACCTTCTTTCAAACCACTGATAAGGCCGTAGCCATCCAGCGGGAAAAAGGCATCTTCCACTTTTTCGATTTCGGCCCCGTCAAGATGGGTGTAGCGGAAGCTTACCTTTACGGTGTCACGGTCGTCCGTGACGCGCTCCTGGGCGCCGGAATCCTGAATCAGAAAGACAAGGCCGGAGGCGGTGGAATCCGCTACATCCTTGTTTTTCTTCAAGAAATCCTGCATGTAAGCAGCGCCTTCTTCCTCATTGCGTTTAGCTTTGTAGGCTGCGAATTTCTGTGATGCAAGGGAAAGGACGCTGTCCGTCTTGTTGAGGTCAATTTTGAAATGGGCCAGGAAAGAGGAGTCTTGGACGTTAAGTCTGTCTTTCGTCTTGAAGATGTCGTCCAGACCTTTATTGAACTCAGACATATTTAACGTGCCAAAGTTGTTTTTGATCTGGTATCCGATCCACACACCATAGAGATAAGAAGCCGAGTCTGTCAGACCCTCGGCGGGTAATAAGGCAAGAGCTTCCTCAGAACCTTCCAATTTGGGAGTGCGAGGGCCGCAGGCGGCCACCAGCAGCAGGCTGGCGGCGGCGATGGAAAAGATTTTTACAAGTTTCATTTTATGAGTGTTTTTAATACGTTTTCCGTTCAAGGGTGCAAAGATAGTAAAGTTTTCGGACTTTGCCTAATGTTGTTTTTTTGTGTGATATTTTTGTTTTTTTCGTCGAAAATGATTAATATTACATACCAAAATCGGACGGGAGATTATGGTAGACGATGCCACTTTGCACGCCAAACTGAAGACTTTCTTCGGTTACGATGCCTTCAAAGCAGACCAGGAGCGCATCATCCGTCATCTTGTGGGCGGCGGGAACGCCTTTGTCCTCATGCCCACGGGAGGCGGAAAATCGCTCTGCTACCAGTTGCCCGCCCTGGTGATGGACGGAACCGCCATCGTCATTTCCCCGCTCATCGCCCTCATGAAGAACCAGGTGGATGCCATCCGCGGCTTTGAGTCCGGAGACATCGGCATTGCCCATTTCCTGAATTCTTCCCTCTCCCGCCAGCAGATCGCCGAGGTGCAGGAGGACCTTCTCCGCGGGGTGACCAAACTCCTGTATGTGGCGCCGGAATCCCTCACAAAGGATGAGAATATCGCCCTGCTGAAGGAGATCAAGATTTCCTTCTATGCCGTGGACGAAGCCCACTGCATCTCCGAATGGGGGCATGACTTCCGTCCGGAATACCGGAAAATCCGCTCCATCATAGACCAAATCCAGCCGGCTCCGCTCATCGCCCTTACGGCTACGGCCACGCCCAAGGTCCAGAGCGACATCCTCAAAAACCTTCGCATCCAGGACGCCCAGGTGTTCAAGTCGTCCTTCAACAGGCCCAACCTTTATTATGAAGTGCGGGATAAGGTGGATGCGGAAAAGGACATCATCCGCTTCATCCGGCAGAATCCGGGCAAGAGCGGCATCATCTACTGCCTCAGCCGCAAGAAAGTGGAGGAAATGGCCCAGATGCTCGCCATCAACGGCATCAAGGCGCTCCCGTATCACGCGGGCCTGGACGCAAAGACGCGGGCCGACAACCAGGACATGTTCCTCACGGAGGAGATAGACGTGATTGTGGCCACCATCGCCTTCGGAATGGGGATTGACAAGCCGGACGTGCGTTTTGTCATCCATTATGACATCCCCAAGAGTATAGAGGGTTATTATCAGGAGACGGGCCGCGCGGGGCGGGACGGGCAGGAAGGACAGTGCATTACCTATTACAGTTATAAGGACATCCAGAAACTGGAGAAGTTCATGCAGGGGAAGCCGGTGTCGGAACAGGAAATCGGCAAACAGCTCCTGCAGGAAACCGTGGCCTATGCGGAATCCAGCCAGTGCCGCCGGAAACTGCTCCTGAACTACTTCGGAGAGGATTATCCGGAGGAAAACTGCGGTGCCTGCGACAACTGCCTGCACCCGAAGAAACGCTACGACGGGCGGGAGGAGCTTGCCCTTGTCATCGAACTCATCGAGTCCCTGCCGGAACGTTTCAAGCTGGAGCATCTGGCCGCCATCCTCTCCGGCGTGGAAACCGCCATGGTCAAGTCCTACAAGCACGATGAACTCCCGCTCTTCGGCGCCGGGAAAGACCGTCCGCAGCGCTTCTGGGAGGCCGTGATGCACCAGGGGCTCATCCTTCACTATCTGGAGAAAGACATTGAGAATTACGGACTGATATCCGCCACGGACCAGGGCTTGGAATTCTTCCTGGAGCCGCATGAGGTAATGCTGGTGGAGGACCGCACCTTCTCCGAGGGCGTGGACGACGAAGACGACGACGACACCCCGGGCAGCGTGGCCGGTGGCGGCGGGGGAGACCAGGTGCTCCTGGCCATGCTCAAGGACCTCCGCAAGGATGTGGCCCGGAAACTCCGCCTGCAGCCCTGGATCGTGTTCGGGGATCCGGCGCTGGAAGATATGTCCATTCTCTATCCGCTTTCGCTGGAGGAACTCCGCAAGTGCCAGGGCGTAGGGGAGGGCAAGGCCCAGAAGTTCGGAAAGCCCTTCATAGAGCTCATCTCCAAGTATGTGGAGGAGAATGAAATCGAGCGTCCGGATGACTTTGTGGTGAAATCCGTGGGATCGGAATCCAACAACAAGGTCTATATCATCCAGTCCATCGACCGGAAGATGGACCTGGAGGACATCGCATCGGCCAAGGGCATGGATATGGGGGCGCTGCTGTCGGAAATCGAGAGCATCGTTTCCACCGGAACGCGGGTGAACCTGAACTATTACATAGAGCAGGAACTGGATCCGGAGGTTGTTTCAGAAATCTACACCTGGTTCAAGGAAGAGGCCACGTCGGACTCCCTTCCGGACGCCCTCGCCGCCCTGGAACCGGACTATGAAGAGCTGGAAATCCGCCTGGTTCGAATAAAATTCCTGTGCGAAGTCGCGAACTAGTTTGCGACAGTTTGCCCTACGTTACCCCCTCCCTAAATCCCTCCCCTCGGGGGAGGGACTTTATAGATAAATGAGTGTAGAGAGAGCGTCCGGGGCGAAGAGCCGCCGGGCCATTTTTTGTAAATCTTTGGCCGATATAGCCTCGATGGCGGCGCGGGTCTGCTCGGGCGTCATGATGCTGCCCCAGGCGAGCATGCTCTTGCCCATGGACAGGCACTGGGCCTCGCCGGCCTCGCTGCTGATGGCAATCTGCCCCAGCAGCTGCCTGCGGAAAGCGCGCATCTGTGCCTCCGACAGCGGCTTTTCCTGCAGCCGGTTGAGAATCCGGCCGATGGCCTTCTTACAGTCCTCCAGGTTGGCTTTGTCGCAGCCGAAGGAAATGGCGATGATGCCGGTATCCGCGTACTGCGTATAGGAACACTCAATCCCGTAAACCCATCCGCGTTTCTCCCGTAACTCCTTATTGAGCAGAGAATTGGATGCGGGGCCGCCCAAAATGTTCGAAAGCATCGCGCACACCAGCCGCTCCGGCGTCTCGTACAGCCCCGGCGCCTTCGCCCCCATCACGGCATTCACTTCGTGATTGTGTTTGTCGATGACGGTAGAAAAAGAACGTCCGACGGGCGGATGCTCCCCGACGGGGGCATCGGCCTTCTTTTTAGCCCCCGGAGGGGAGTATGCGACCGGAGGACGGGTTGCCTCCGGCGGAAGCAGGCGCAAGAGTTGTTTTTCCAGTTGGGCCTCGGGGATATCGGCCACCACGGAAAGGACCATCCGGGAGGGGACGAACTTCTCTGCGACGAAGCGGCGGAGCATTTCCGGGGTGATTCTCTTGACCGACGCGCAGGTGCCTAAAATGGGCACTGACAGCGGTGAACCCTCGAAAAGAAGACTCTCAAAGCGGTCATAGACATCCTCTGCGGGATTGTCCTTATAGGAGATGATTTCATCCAGCACCACTCCTCTTTCGGTCTCAACCTCGTCCTCCGGGAAGGTGGCCTCCGTGGCCAGTTCCAGCAGCAACCTCACCGCTTTCTTCCAGTCCTCCTTGAGCACGGTGGCGTGCAGCACAATCTCCTCTTTTGTGGTGTAGGCGTTCAGTTCACCGCCCAGTTTGTCCAGATAGCCGGAAATGACCTGCGCACTTTTGCGTTTCGTGCCGCGGAACAGCGTATGCTCCGTGAAATGGGCAATGCCGGCGGGGTATTTGCCCTCATCCCGCGTGCCGCAGCCGATGGTGAGCGCGCAGAAAGCGACAGCCCGGCCGCTCCGGCGGACCGCATAGGAAAGTCCCTGGGGAGATGTTCCGGTGGTCATTTGCTCAGGCGTTTGATTTCGTCGGGCAGGAAGCCCGCGCCGTGACGGGCGTCCATCTTATGCTTGGCTAGATAGACCAGACAGTGGGTTCCGGCATCGAAGAGCATCTTGTAGCAATAGGCTCCCTTTTCCGGATTGGCGGGCGCTACCACATATCCGGCGATGGCGTCCGGGTTATAGGAGAGGAAGGCTTCGTCGGCTTCGTCCGGCTCCAGCAGCAACTGCTTCTCACCGCGGCGGAACCGGCTCCTGAACCAATGCTCCATTCCGTAGGCCGCCCTTTCCGATTCACGGGCTGCCAGGGTGTATTCCTGGATAGCCTGCACCAGAGCCCCCAGATAGGTGAATTCCCGGCCGTCTCCGCCATCGGAGGCCACCAGGGGCAGGGCAGCCACTTCGTGCAGGGCGCCGATGCCTTTCGCCCCTTCCGGCCCGCCCTTGAGCAGGGTAAGGAAACGGACCCCGGGAGTATCCAGAAGGATAAGGAAATAGTATTTGTCCCGGGTCATTCTTTCCTGGAACTGTTCCAGGGTGCAGCATTCGAAGGCCGATGCCGTCCAGCCGCTCACCACCTCTTCCTGAAGGGCGGATGCCAGGATTGGGTCTCCGCTGAGGACCACCTGGGTGACCTTGTCGGGGAAATCCGCCAGCTTATAGGCCCGCGTAGAGACTTTCCCCTGCGCGAACAGCGGCAGGGAAGCCAGAAAGAGGAGGATGCCGGTCAAAAACCTCATTGTGCAATAAAAGCGTATGTTATGGTGCCCATCTGGCGGGCAGGGGCCGTTTGCGAGATGTTGAACTTGGACAGTCGCGCGGCCCGTTTGGCAAATTCCTGCAGGCAGCCGTCCTTGGAGGATGAACCCTCGTCAACCTTGGCGTTTATCACGCTGCCCTGGTTGTTCACGGTGATAATCACCGTTACCTGGCCGCCGCCGTAACAGCGGTAGGCCGGGATGGGCAGGTGTGAGGCCCGCCTTCCGTCCAGGCTCCATGAGAGCACGGACGGGCCGCTGTAGGGGTTGGCTTTCTCCGCTTGCACTTCCTGCTTCTGCGGCGTCTGTTCCTGTACTGCGGCGAAGTCTTCCTGGGACGTCTCCTGGCGGTTTTGCCCTTCCTGCAACTCGCGGGCCAGACGTTCGGCCTCCTTGTAGAGTTCTTCGGCGTTGGTGCCGCGGTCGTCCTTCAGGCTGGCACGGTTTACGGAGACGTTCCGGATGGATATGCCCCGGTCTGCCAGCAGCTGGGACAGCTGCGCCTCCACGCTTTCCTGCAAGCTCTCTTCCTTCTCCGGCCGATCTTCTTTTTCCTCGGCCTTTTCATGCTCCGTGAAATCCAGCAGGAAGCTGTTCTCACGCTGCTTTTCAATTCCAATCTGCACGATCAAAAAGACGACAATCACCGCAAGATGGATGCTCACGGTGATCAGAAGTCCAGCCTTTTGGTCGGGCGTCAGTTTCATTTTTTGCGTTTGGCGCGTTTGCTGTTGCGCAGCGCTTTCTCAACCGTATTGGTGAGGATGTCGATGGCTACTTTGTTGTGACCGCCCTGGGGGACGATTACGTCGGCGTAGCGCTTGGAAGGCTCGATGAACTGCAGGTGCATGGGCTTCACCGTGTCGCAGTAGTGCTCGATGGCGGTTTCGATGGTGCGTCCGCGTTCCGCGATGTCACGCACGATGATGCGCATCAGGCGGTCGTCGTCGTCCGCGTCCACGAAAATCTTGATGTTCATCTGGTCCCGCAGTTCCTTGCAGGTGAAGATGAGGATGCCTTCCACGATGATTACATCGGCCGGCTCCACCGTGACGGTTTCCGTGGTGGAACGCGAGCAGGTTATGTAGGAGTACACGGGCTGCTCGATGGTGTGTCCGGCCTTGAGTTCCCGCACCTGCTGGCACATCAGTTTCCAGTCGATGGCATCCGGGTGGTCGAAGTTGATTTTCTTGCGTTCTTCCACGGGGACGTGGCTGGAGTCCTTATAATAGGAGTCCTGGGGAATCACCACCACGCGGCCCTGCAGCTGCTCTGTGATGGCCCTGACCACTGTGGTCTTGCCTGAGCCGGAACCACCGGCGATACCGATTACTAACATTAGAATTCAGCGTTTTTAGGGGTTCTCGGGAAAGGAATGACGTCACGGATGTTGGCCATGCCGGTGACGAAAAGGAGCAGACGCTCGAAGCCCAGGCCGAAGCCGCTGTGCGGCACGCTGCCGAAGCGACGGGTGTCGATGTACCATTCGAGGTTTTTGCGGGACATGCCCAGTTCGTCGATGCGGGCTTCCAGTTTCTCCAGGGAGGCTTCACGCTCACTCCCGCCGATGATTTCGCCAATCTTCGGGAAGAGCACGTCCATGCCGCGCACCGTGCGGCCGTCCTCGTTCTGTTTCATATAGAAGGCCTTGATGTCCTTGGGGAAATCCGTGAGGATGACGGGTTTGCCGAAGTGTTTTTCCACCAGGTAACGCTCATGCTCGCTCTGGAAGTCCGTGCCCCAGTGCACCGGGTATTCGAACCGGGTGCCATCGGCCACGGCCTTTTCCAGGATTTCCACGGCCTGGGTGTAGGTGACGTGCTGGAACGCGGTGTCCAGTACGCCCTTCATCCGCTCGATGAGGCCGTCGTCGTATTTGTCGTTCAGGAACTGAAGGTCGTCCATGCAGTTGTCCAGGGCGTAGCGCACCAGGTACTTGACGAATTCCTCCGCCAGAACCATGTTGTCCTGGAGGTCGTAGAAGGCCATTTCCGGCTCTATCATCCAGAATTCAGCCAGGTGACGCGGCGTATTGGAATTCTCCGCACGGAAAGTGGGGCCGAAGGTGTAGATTTCGCCCACGGCGGTGGCTCCCAGCTCGCCTTCCAGCTGACCGGACACGGTGAGGGAGGTCTTCTTCCCGAAGAAATCCCTGCTGAAATCCACACCGCCCTTCTTGTCCAGCGGGATGTTCTTCAGGTCCAGGGTGGTTACCTGGAACATGTCGCCGGCTCCTTCCGCATCACTCTCCGTGATGAGCGGGGTGTGAAGGTACACGAAGCCTTTGTCGTTGAAGAACTTGTGGATGGCGAAAGCCATGGCGTGACGGATGCGGAGTACGGCGCCGAATGTATTCGTCCGGAGCCGCATGTGCGCGACGCTGCGCAGGTATTCCAGCGTGGTGTCCTTTTTCTGCAGGGGGAAGCGCATGGGGTCGCAGTCTCCAAGGACCTCGATTTCTTCGGCCTGGATTTCCACGGCCTGGCCGCTGCCTACGGATTCCACCAGCTGGCCTTTAACGGCAAGGGATGCGCCGGTGGTGACGCGCTTCAGGAGCTCTTCGTCGAAGAGTTCCGTATTGGCGACAACCTGGATGTTATTGATGGTGGAACCGTCGTTGAGGGCGATGAACTTTACCTGTTTATTACCTCTTTTGGTGCGGACCCAGCCTTTGGCCAGCACCCTGACGCCCGGCTCCGTTGCGAGCAGCGCCTTGATTTTGCTTCTTTTTACGCTTTCCATTGCAGGATTTTTTCTTCAATCTACAAAGATAGCATTTCTTCCGGAATTCGGCAATTCTATCGGGACAGCAAGTCCAGATATTCCTCCCGCCGCCCCCGTATGCGGTAGAAAATGTGGTTTTTCATCCGGCTCCGCAGGCTGGAAACGGCGCCTTCGCTGGAGATATGGGCCCAGGCGCAGATAAGGCTCCGCGGCAGACGGGCGGCCGTGTAGGAGAAGAGCAGAATCATTTTCCGTGTGAAGCGGGGATAATCCCGTTTCAGGTCTGTCAGGATGCCGTGATAATACCGGTTTATATCATGTTGGAGCATCCCGTCTTCCTCCAGGGATCCGAAATACTGAACCACCAGGCGGTCCAGCCTGCAGTCCATTTCTTCCCGGCTTTGGAAGCGGTGAGATTGTATCCGATGGCAGTCCTCCAGAAAGCGGCCCAGGTAAAAGTAGGCGTCGGGAGCTTGGGCTGTCGCCCTGTTTTCCTCCGTTATTACATCCGATTTGCTCATTCGGGGTTACAACTTGGTGCAGCCGTAAAAATATAACCCTTCGCCCGGAAAAAGAAAAATACGGACTGGAAAAAGTTGTCACGATAAGAGCTTGAAATAGAAGGTGTTAGCTGCACTGAGGAGAGGAAGGAAACAGAAAAACGGCCCTCCAAATGTCTGGAAGGCCGTTTTACCTGAAAACAAAAAGATTATTACTGGGCGGGTCTTCGCGCAGCGTACATAATCCTTAGGGCAGAGCAGCGGCGCAGCTCTTGCTTCACGTCGGAGACGATACCCATGCGGACATCTTGGTCCACACGGAGATTGACAGTCATCAGGGACTGTTCTGCCTCTGACATGGCGTCGCGTTCTGCGGCAATAAAGTCACGGATGTCGGGTAACTCCCGGAAAGCGTCGTTGAGCTGGATACGGGCATCGGTGCCGAACAGGGCCTGATACTGCTTGGTGGGGCTGCCGATGTTGATCACAACGCTCAAGTCTTTTCTCTCCAGTTTGGCCACTTCCGAAGCCTGGGGCATAACCACCTTCACCTTGTTCTCCGTTTCACGCATCTGCGTGGTCACCATAAAGAAGAACAGGAGCATGAACACGATATCAGACAGGGAGTTGGACGATGCCTGCGGGACTTCCTTCTTATTACTGGAACTTCCAAATTTTGACATAATCTAAAACCTCCTATTATCTTTTACCGGTATCCTTAGGCTCTGCTTCCGAGATATTCTGGGGCACGGCCTTCTTCACGATGTCCTGCTCTGCTTCCGAGAGTGCGAAGAACTTCTTTCCACCGAATTCCCTCATGGAGAATTCGTCGCGGAGTTCGTTCACGGCTTTCACCAATTCGTTCTGCACTGCAATATAGGCCTGGTAGCTGGTACCGCGGTCATTCTGCAGGGAGATTACACCCTTGGAAACCAAAACTTTGTGGTTTAAGCCCTCGATTTCCTTATACTCCTTTTCGGGGAGGCTGGGGTCATCGGCGGGGTTGGAGAGGAACAATTTGATTTTTTCCTTCAACAGGGAGATATCCATGGCTTCGTTACCAGCAAACAGTCTATCGGCAGAATTGATTCTGACGATGATGATGTTACGGCGATTAACCTTCTGGTCCTGGGCGGTTTTTTCGTCCGGGATGGGCGGAAGGCGGCGCTGCAGACCCGTCTGTTCACCCATGGTTGTGGTCATGAGGAAGTAACACAGGAGCAGGAATGCAATGTCTGCCGTCGAACCGATTGCTTCAAATTTTCTTCTTGCCATGGCTGACTTTACTTTTTGTTGCGGATGGCCATCAGGACTTCACCGACAACGATGGAGAGAATGGCTGCTCCGCCCACGACGTAGATGAGGTTGAGGATGGTATCGGTTATCTTGAGCTCAAAAGGAGTGGGTTCGGCGGTGCCGGTATAGTTCACGAGGGGCTTTCCGGATGCGAGCACGTAGCATACGGCCGCCAGGCCGGCTGCGACGAATATCGCAATGCCAATCTTGATCAAGCTCTTGGGCGCGGTGATGGCACGGATGACGAGGCCTACGACAACGATGGATACCAGGACCATGCAGAGAACGGCATATCCCCACCAGAGCAGGTAGTCCACTGTCTTGACTTTTTCAGGTTCATCGCCGATCGATTTAGGCCAGCCCACAATCAAAGCGTCCCAAATCAGAACCCCCACGCTCAGACCCAAGAGAACCCAGAGGATAATCTTGAAGATTAACGCGTATTTCGGTTTTTCCATTGTATGCGGAATTAAAGGGGTTGATTACTTGTTGTGTTTGACCATCATATCCACAAAGCGGATGGAAGAGTCTTCCATGTCGATGCTCAGGGAGTCGATCTTGGCGATGATGTAGTTGTAGAAAATCTGGAGAATCATGGCGACGATCAGACCGCCGACCGTGGTGATGAGGGCCACCTTCATACCGCCGGCCACGACGTTCGGGGAAATATCACCGGCAGTCTGGATGGCGTCGAAGGCCTGGATCATACCGATAACGGTACCAAGGAATCCCAGGGACGGGGCGATGGAAATGAAAAGGCCGATCCAGCTGAGGCCGTTTTCCAGAAGGCTCATCTGGACACTGCCGTAGGATACGATGGTCTTTTCCACCACATCCACACCCTGGTCTGCGCGGAGCAGGCCCTGATAGAAGATGCTGGCCACGGGGCCACGGGTGTTGCGGCAGACCTTTTTGGCTTCTTCCACGCCGCCTTTTTCGAGGGCAGCTTCCACGGCATTGAGGAGCTTGGCGGTGTTGGACTTGGAGAAGGCCAGGAACAGGATACGCTCCACGGCAATGGCCATACCGAGAATCAGGCAGATGATAATCAGGGACATGAAGAGGGGACCACCTTCGATGAACTTGGTCTTGAGGGCCTCATGAAGGGCAACTCCCTCTTCGGAATCCTTGGATTCCTGACCCTTGGCCTCATCCTTGGAGGCATCGGCGTCTGCGGCTTCGGCATCCTTGGCTCCGGCATCTCCGTCAACCTGTTCTTCATTGGCAGGAGCGGCATCTTTGCCCTGGGCGAAAGCAATGTTTGCAGTGAAGGTCAGGAGACCGGCGACTGCCAAAAACATGAAAAGCTTTTTCATAGTTGTTTTTGAGTTGTTGGTTATAAAAATTAGTTAATACTTTTTCTTTTGAGCGTGCAATTTAGCAATAAAAATCCGAAAAGCCAAAGATTATTTGCTTATCTCGCCGCAAAGGTCCTTTTCCAGCATGGTTTTCACCCATCTGTTGTCTTCGCTCCGGCCCAGCAGGCAGAAGAGTTTCCCCAGGGCGGCTTCCGTGGTTATATCGGCCCCGGAAAGAACCCCGGCGTGCTTGAGGGAGGCTCCCGTGGCATACAGGTCCATGTTCACGGTGCCGGACTTGCACTGGGTGACGTTCAGCAGCACTTTTCCCATGGCGTCGCCTTCCTTGAGGATATCCAGGAACCAGGGCTTGGAAAGGGCGTTTCCGCTGCCGTATGTCTCCAGGATGACAGCCCGGGTAAGCTTGTCGCACACCACCGAGCGCATCACCTGCTCCGTCATGCCGGGATGCACTTTCAGGATGGCCACCCGCGTGTCCAGATGCGTCTGAACCCGCAGCTGGGCGTCCCAGTAGATGGGTTTCCGGATGAGCTCCGTGTCATACTGGATGCTGATGCCGGCCCTTGCCAGAGGCGGACAGTTGGGGGATGCAAATGCGTTGAAGGCTTCGGCGCTGTACTTGGTGGAACGGTTGCCCCTGAGCAGTTTGGAGTCAAAGTAGATGGCTACCTCCGGCACTCTCGCGTGCCCTTTTTCGTCTTTCGCGGCGGCGATTTCCACGGCCGATATGAAATTCTCCTTCCCGTCCGTGCGGGGGACGCCGATGGGCAGCTGGCTCCCCGTGAAGATGACTGGTTTGGTAAGCCCCTCCAGCATGAAACTGAGTGTGGAGGCGCTGTAGGCCATGGTGTCCGTGCCGTGAAGGATAACAAAGCCGTCATAGTCCTCATAGCGGTCCCGGATGGTTTCCGCCAGGTTCACCCACATCCCCGGCTCCACGTCCGACGAGTCGATGAGCGGCGAGAATGTGTAGGCGTCCAGCTTTACCCCGAACTTGTTCAGTTCCGGCACTTCCGCCAGGATTTGGCTGAAGTCGAAGGGTTTCAGCGTTCCGTCGGTGGGATCTTCCTTCATCCCGATGGTTCCGCCGGTGTAGATGATCAGTATTGAAGCATTCATGTCCTATTCGTCATCCCCGGCTCCGGCCGGGGACCTCTTTATATGCCAAACAAGGTTTCAGCGTTCCGTGTGGTAATTCGCTCGCACTCGCCTGGGGAGATGCCTTTCACTTCGGCCAGTTTCGCCGCAATCAGCGGCAGGAAAGCGCTCTCATTGCGTTCCCCGCGGTGGGGCGTGGGTGCCAGGTACGGCGCATCGGTTTCCAGCAGGATGCGTTCCATGGGAATGCGCTCCAGCGTCTGCGCCAGCTTGTTATTTTTGAAGGTAATCACCCCGCCGATGCCCACCGACCATTCTCCGCTCCGATTGGCCCTTTCATAGGCTTCGAAACTGCCGCTGAAGCAGTGCAGATTGCCCCGCAGATGCAAATGTCGGCAATCCTCCAGCACCTCGAAAAAGTCCTCCCATGCGTCCCTCAGATGGATATTCACCGGAAGGTTTTTGGCCGATGCCAGCTCCAGCTGCGCCCGCAGCGCCTCCTTCTGTATCTCCGCATATTCCTTCCCTTCGTGATAGTCTAAACCCACCTCGCCGATGGCGACTATCGGCCCTTCAAAAGCGTGGACCCGGTCCAGCTCATCCTGCCAGTTGTCAGGGGTGAGCGACCCGGGATAGACACCGAGCATCTGGAAGAGGACGCCGGGATGGCGGTTGCCGATGGCCCACATGTCGGGCCGCTCGCGCGAGTCTATATCGGCCTGAATCATTTTGCCCACACCGGCTTCCAGCGCCCGCTGCACGGCCGCTTCCGCATCCGGCAGCAGCCACTCGTCGTAGAAGTGAGTATGGGTGTCGACGAACACTTAGAATACGAACGCCAGACCTATGCCGTTCGCCGTAGTTCCCAGGCGCAGCTCCGGCTGATAGGAAAGGGATTGATTGTAGTTCTTGATAGCCTTGTTCATTTTGACGGATCCGGGGATGCCGACTATTAAGCCGACACCCATCACGCCAAGCCCTACCCACAGGCAGGTTTCGGCCGTCCTGTATCCGGAGTAATCGTGGGGGCCGTCATAAAGCGTCATATATCCCAGGCCGTATCCGGCGGAGACAGCGCCCGCGCAGGCGATGATACCGCCAACCGTGTTCAGGGTTCTTCCGGACTTAAACTGAGACAGTTCTTCTTCCGAGAAATAGAGGCCCCACTGTTCTTTTTCAATAACGGTTCCGCCTACAGTCAGCTTCCCGGTCCAGCCATTGATGGCCATGGGCCCCTGTGCGAGAACGGTGCTTTCCTGCTTTTCCTGTGCGTTGGCGGATAGAACTGCGCCGGCAATGACGGCAATCAAAAGGACGAGTCTTTTCATAGGTAATGATGTGTTAGCATTGCAAAGTTAATCAATCGTCCTTTTGTTTCAAAGCTTTTTTTACTTCATCTCTGTCCAATCCAAGGACTCTGGACAGTTGGTTTGCCGAAGTCTTCCGACTGCGCCAGAGATAGGGGAGCAAACGATACTTCTTCTCCTTAGAAAGCATAGCTGGATCTGTGGAAAACCATCGTTGGGATATGTCGGCCACATCTCTATATAATTCACTGTCCGTTCGCATTTTACGAGGGGCGTCTACCAGTTTTTCGGTCATTTCGGCGGGATTCAGTGAGCCGATGGTTTTCAACCAGAAAGCTGGATCATGGTTGAAGACCTGTTCCAGATAATCCACGTCGCAAAAAGATTCTGGGAGGATGTTCCCGTCGGCATCAACCATCCAAGGTACTTCTTTCAGCGGTTCCCGGGTATGCATAATGCGGTCTTGCTCCCTTCGTGTGAACTTATTCACTGGCAGACCGGTCGCGGTTTTGTCGGATCCGCAGAAATAGGCCCGATACGAACTCCATTTGTATTGGTCTACCGGGCATCCGTTATCCAAGGCGTTTCGTGGAATGTAGGCCAGGGCGTTCCGGACATACCAGTCGTTATCCAAGAGGATGGCCTGGACATCCGCGCCTTTCAGAAGGTGTTTCTCGGAGTACTTGATTTGAATCCATTGTGCATAGTTTTTTTTCAGTTCATCGGCGAATTCAGAGGCCTCTCGAAAAGTAGCGGCCAGGATTGCCACGTGGCAGTGGTTAGATACGGCGGCATAGATGATTACAATAACGTTTTTTCGGAGAGCACAGACAGCAATGTACTTAATCAGGACGCTGTAGTCTTCGTTGTCGCGGCAGAGAATGGCTTTTTCCAGACCCTTCATGCAAACGTGGAAAGGTTGGACGTTTTTGGTTTCTCCGGAGGGGAGAATTCGGGAGACAATTCTTTTCATATTGTAGGGTTTTAGGTATGTTTTCGGGGAAGGTGGACCAGGTCCAGCGGTTATTTGGTCGTGGTCTCGGGCACTTTTGGACGTGGTTTAATTTGATGTGCTGGACCAGGTCCAACGAGTGTGCCTTCTGTTGCCCTAGGACGGCAATGTGGTGGACTAAGTCCAGGGGGTAAAAGTAATCCTCGTCCAAAAGTGTGGTGGACTTGGTCCACGGGATGTTTGGACTTGGTCCACCGTACTACGCCCAGGCGGGGGCGAGGGCGCAGCGGCGCAGGAGGTCGGTGGTGATGATGCCGTTCACTTCCAGAAGGCCGATGCCTTCCAGTACGGAAGCGATGGGAAGACCGGTGAGGGCGGCGAGTTCATCGGCTGTCACGCCGCGGTGGTCCCGCACGGCCAGGGCCACGGCGGCAGGCGCCGACCCCGCTCCGAACAGCCGTTCCAGTTCGCGCTCCAGGGCGCGGACACCCCGGCCCCAGGAACCCCCTGCGCCCCGCACCACGGCGCCAAGGCCCAGCTGCCCCACCAGCTCCTCCGGGGAAGTGATGAGCTGCGCCATGTTATGGGCGATGAGCGAGTTGCAGCCGGCACTGCGGAGGTCATCGGCCCGGCCGGGAAGGGCATAGACCTCACGGGAATAGTCCACCGCATAGCGCGCGGTCATCAGCGACCCGCCCTTGGACTTGGATTCCACCACGATTACGCCCCGCACCAGCCCCGCGATGATGCGGTTGCGCCTGAGGAAGTTCAGCGCCACCGGACAGGTTCCAAGCGGGTAGTCCGTCAGAATCCCGCTGCCGGGGCTCCGGACCATGGACATCGCCAGGTCCGTATGCTGCCAGGGATACACCCGCTCGATGCCCGTCGCCATCACGCCAACGGTGGGAAGACCGCACTCCAGGGCCGATTTGTGCGCGATGCTGTCGGCCCCGAAAGCCAGGCCGCTCACGATGCAGGGCTGCACCGGCGCCGCGGCCAGCGCCTCCACGATCTTCCTGCACCACTCCCGCCCGTACGGACTGATGTCCCGCGTTCCCACGATGCCCACCATCGGCCGCAGGGCGAAAATCTCCGTGGGGGAACTGCTCCCATTAAGGTACAGTCCTAGCGGGGGGTCCTCACACTCGCGCAAAGGGGAAGGGTAGTCCTCATCGTAAAGCCCGATGAAGCGGAATCCCAGTTCGGAAAGCCGGGAGAGTTCCTTCCGGGCCCACTCCATTTCTTCCGGCAAATCCTCACACAGCGCCTGCGCGCTTCCCGCCTCGGAAATCTTCTCCAGCGCGGCGGCCGGCTGGAATCCGTAAACCTTGTTCAGGGCGCACAGCGCCACATTTTCGTCAGAGTAACTCATGGCCCCAAAGATAGGGACCGGATACGAAAAACCGCACAGGCTGTTGATAACTTGTGCGGTTTTAGCTGTTTTTTTGCGTGTTTTGTATGATTACACGATCAGCAGCGCATCTCCATACGGGCCGAAACGGTAGCCTTCCTTGAGGGCTTCGTCGTAAGCGGCCATCACGTTCTTGTATCCGCCGAAGGCCGCGACGCTCATGAGCATGGTGCTCTGCGGCAGGTGGAAGTTGGACACGATGGCATCCGGCACCGAATACTGGTAGGGCGGGAAGATGAACTTGTTGGTCCAGCCGTCGAAGGGATTTACCTCGTGCGTGGTGGTGACATAGGTCTCCAGGCCGCGCATGACCGTGGCTCCGATAGCGACTACCTTCTTTCCGCTGCGCTTGGCCTTGTTGATGGCGGCCGACGCTTCCTCGGAGATGATGAGGCGCTCCGAGTCCATCCGGTGCTTGGAGAGGTCTTCCACGTCCACGGTGCGGAAGTGGCCGATGCCCATATGCACGGTGATGAAGGTCTTCTCAATGTCCTTGAGGATCATCCGGTTGAACAGTTCACGGCTGAAGTGCAGGCCGGCCGCCGGGGCGCTCACGGCGCCTTCGTGGGCGGCGAAGATGGTCTGGTAGTTCTCCGTGTCTTCCGGCGTGACTTTCTCCTTCACCCAATCCGGGACGAAAGGCTCACCCAGGGCAAAGAGGGCCTGCTTGAAGTCCTCGTACGGACCGTCGAACAGGAAGCGCAGGGTGCGGCCGCGGGAGGTGGTGTTGTCAATGACTTCCGCCACCAGCGATTCATCCTCGCCGAAGTAAAGTTTGTTGCCGATACGGATTTTCCGCGCGGGATCCACAATCACGTCCCAGAGGCGCTGTTCGCGGTTCAGTTCGCGCAGCAGGAGGACCATGATGTCGGCCCCGGTCTTTTCCTTCTTGCCGTAGAGGCGGGCGGGGAAGACCTTCGTGTCGTTCAGCACGAAGATGTCTCCTTTGCCGAAATAGTCGATGATGTCTTTGAAAAGCCGATGTTCGATTTCGCCGCTGTCCTTGTGAAGGACCATCAGGCGGGCTTCGTCGCGCCAACGGGGTGGTTCCTGTGCGATGCGGTCGGCGGGAAGCTCAAAATTGAATTGAGAAAGTTTCATTATACGTTTCCAGTGTCGATACTCTTATAATACGAGCGCCGACGGAAAAAAGTTTCACACATCCATGCGGATGCGCCTGCTTTTGGGATAGAGGTTGTTGCAGCGCCGTCCCAGATTTTTCGCCGGACCCAGCGGATGCCCGTCATAGCCGATGACAACCGGGCCGGGAGGTGCACCCTCCGGGAGTACAATCGCATCGCCGTGGAGATAGCGGAGTGCCGTGGCACGGTCCACGTTCACCAGCGGGTCGCGGGGCGTATCGCTGACGGCCGGTCGTTCGGCCTTGAAAAGCAGGAAGGGATCGGCCGACAAAACAACCGCCTCCCCATGCTTTCGCAGCGCCGCCACATACTGTCCTTCGCCGGGCACCAGACCGGGCAGCAGCAGTTGCCCGTAGCGGGTGTTCACTACCGGCGGGAAGGGTTTGGGCGGGAGGACATCGGCCCCCAGTTCGTCGGCCATCCAGGCTACTGTGTCGTCGTTTTCCAGGTGATTGAAGGTGCAGGTGGAGTAAATCAGCAGGCCGCCGGGCTTCAGGGCGGGCCAGATGTCCGAAAGGATGCGTTTGGAGCGTGCCGCGCAGAAATCCACGGTGGAAAGCGACCATTCCGCGAGCGCCTGCGGATCCTTTCGGAACATGCCCTCGCCGGAGCAGGGGACATCGGCCAGGATAACGTCGAATAGGGGTTCGCCGCCGAAGGCCGACGGATCCCGCGACACGCAGCCCACCCTTTCATCGCCCCAGAGCTCCAGGTTGCTGCGGAGGACGGAATAACGCCCCCGCATCACTTCGTTGGAAAGCAGTGTAAAGTGGTCCCCGAAACGCTCCCGGAGGGACGCGGCGAGATCCGTGGTTTTTCCCCCGGGCGCCGCGCAGAGATCCAGCACGCGGCAGCCGCCGGTGAGACCTGCCGTCATCTCCCGGAAAACGTGCCCCACGAACATGGCCGACGAATCCTGCACGTAATAGCATCCCGCGTGGAAAAGCGGGTCCAGTGTAAAGACGGGGCGTTCTTTCAGTAAAAAGCCATAGGGGCTCCAGGGAACGGGCGTGGCGTCCGGAAAAGGACAGGCCGACAGTTTGGCGGGATTCAGACGGATGGATACGGAAGGCTGCCCGCCCAGGGCGCGGACCACTTCATCGGCCCGGCCCGTCGAGGCCTGCAAAAGCGCGGCGAATCCGTTGGGGAATACCATTATTTCATCCACTTCTCAGGGTCGAACCCTTCCGGCATCTTTCCGTTGGAGGCATCCACCAGACCGTCCACCACCTTGTCCAGCGCATCCTTCATCTTGCCGGAGAGCATCATCTTCATCATCAGGTTGAGGTCGGCCTCCACTTGAATCCAGAAATCCGTCTTGTACGGGTCCTGGGCCGACGGATCGAAGTGCATCACGATGTGGAAGGCAAAGGGAGCGCCGAAATCCACCAGCTCGATCCGGGAATAGGGGACTCTCTCATGCATCTTCACGCCGATGTTGAAGCCCTGCACCGTGGCGGTGAGGGTGTCGTAGGTGGCCGTCACCATCTCCCGCTTGTCTTCCGGGAGCATGTTCCGGAAGTTCTGCAGGTCCGTGAAGGCCATATATAATTCGTGCGGCTGGCGCGAAACGGTTCCGTGTTTGCTTTCTATATTGGTCATAAATGCCTATATTTGTGACTGACAAAGATAATAAAAATGCACAAGATTTATTTCGAGAAACGGTGTATCATCATCTGCGCCCCCACGGAGGAAGCCTTGTCGGACCCCAATTCCGTGGAATTCCATGTGGGCGAGGTGTTGGACATTCACGCCCTGGTGCGGATGTTCGAGGTGCAGGACACCCTTTCCCGGATCTATATCCCTACGGACGACATTGAGAAGACCTACAGGCGCGTCTGCTCCGAATTCCGGGAGGTGAACGCCGCGGGCGGTCTGGTCTCAAACCGCAGGGGGGATTTCCTGCTCATTTCCAGAAACGGTCTCTGGGACTTGCCGAAGGGCCATCAGGAAGCCGGCGAGGACATAGAGATCTGCGCCATGCGGGAAGTGCAGGAGGAAACGGGTGTGGACCAGCTGGAACTGCGCAGGCTCATCTGTATCACGGATCACGTGTATTTCCGGAACAATCTGTGGCACCTCAAGCATACCTGGTGGTACGACATGCTTTATACGGATCCCACCAACCTCACGCCCCAGCGGGAAGAGGATATTACCAAGGCTGCCTGGGTGGCCAAGAGTTCCCTGCCGCCCTTCCTCAAAAATACCTATCCTTCCATCCAGGAAGTCTTCCGTGAAGCCAGGATCTGATTATTTGGGATACAGCTGCGAATAACACGCGTAAGTATCCAGCACTTTATCGACAAAAGAGATGGTTTGGTGTCCCCTTGGGAGAAGGGTTGACACTTCGTTCCAGCGGGTGGTGTCCTTTCCTGCCGCTCCGGCGCGGGAGACGAGTGATTCCACGCGGGCGTCGCCCAGGTTGTAGGCGGCGATGGCGAATTTGACGGCTTCTGTCGGGCCGGTGTTCCCATAGCGTTCCTCCAGCATTTTCAGGTAACGCGAGCCCACGTAGATATTCACCTCCGGCTTTGAAAGTTCCTGGGGACTGTACTTACTGCTGTAAATCTGCATCAGCCCGCGGGCCCCCTTTGCCGATATGGCTCCGTTGTTGAAACGGGATTCGTGGTAGATGACGGCCGCCAGGAGGCGCCAGTCCCAGCCGATGCTGTCGGCCGCATCCCGGATGAGGGAATCGTACTGGCTGATGGCGCGGAGGTCCGTAGGGTTGCCGCTCCTGTTTAGCCGCATCCGGTTGAAATGCCGGGTATCCGTCAATCTTTCGATCCATCGGTCCATGCGGAGGAGAACTCCCGTTTCGTCGTCCCGGACGGCCCAGCGGGTGCCGTTGGAAAACGGAGCGGAGAAGGCGACGCCGTTTTTTTCTTCCAGCCCGGAGACAACCATCATATCTGCGGCTCCGCTCAGGAGGGAGTCCACGGACCAGTCTTCGGTAAGGAATCGAACATCCAAAGCATTCTCCCGGGCGAAGACTTCGACCAGGGCCCGTTGGAAGGCGCTGTCTTTGGCCGGAAGCAGGCAGGTGAGCGTACCGGACGGCGTAACGGGAGCAGGACGGCGGCCGCCGACGATGGGAATCATCAGCAGGAGGACCGCAAGGCCGATGCCGAACAGGAGAGGGGCGCGTCTCATTTTCCGAATCCTCCGCCGGCGCGTTCGGACAGGGTCTTCGCCTTATCCATCCGCGGATAGAACGGCCAGGAGATGCCGAATTTTACGGTTGGCTCGGTCTGGATGTAATGGTGGGCGGTAAAGAAGTCATGTACCTGGGAAGGCCAGCCGCGTCCGGCATTCTCATACTTGAAGAACACGCTGCACTTCTTCCACTGGGCGTTGATGAAAATGTCCGTCACTGGGGTATTCCCGTATTGCAGTTCGTCCTGGAGGATGAACACGCCCGCTACGGGATTGTAGCTGGGGGCATACCAGAGCGTGGTATAGCGGGTGTTGATGCCCAGCTGGAGCTTGAGCACCTCCGGCGAAACGATGGGGAACTGCAGGTAATAGCGGGCGTTCAGCGCCAGGGCGGGGAGGGGCAGTACATCCGGGGCCGATGTCCCCTGCAGCAGCAAGGTGTTCTCCAGGTGGAGCGGGCCCAGTATCAGGTGGTGCGTGACAGAGCCCATGATGACGCTGAGGGCGTCGCCGTGCTGGCGGGAGATTCCCTGCGTATCATAGTAGTTGTATCCGCTCACCAGGGCATACCCGGCCTGGGCTTTCAGGTTCCAGTAGGGGATGTCCAGGGTGGCCGTGAGCCGGGTGGTGGAAGTTTTTCCGAAGCTGTTCTCCCACTTGAAGTGGTTGGAATAAAAGTGCTGCCGGTAGAACTCCGGCTCCTTGAGCGAAGTCTCAAAGCGTGCCCCTATGCTGACGGGACTGTTGCGCGCCTTCCGGAAAGGATAGAAACTGAACTTCGCATTCGCCTGGACAAAGAAATCTCCGGCCTCGGCGCCCGCAAAGTTCAGCAGGCCCGTGGCGTCCCACTGGAGGTATCGGCTCAGGCTGCCTTCCACGCCGGCATAGGCGTAGAAACTGTTCCACTTGGTGTCGGAAGCCTTGTAAAGGGCGTCGTACGGGGTCTGCAGGTAGAACCGTTGCAGCCGGTTGCCCACGCCTCCCTCGATCTTGGAGACGATGGCATCCTCCTTCCAGGGCTGCAGGCGCAGGAAAATGCGGTTCTCCAGCCGTGAGGTGCGCAGCGAATCCGCGCTCTTGGAAGGATTGATATAGAAGGCGTCGTTGTAGAAGGTGGACAGCCGGGCAGATGTGATGTCCACATACTTCTTGGTATAGGTGGTGTATTCGCTGGACGTGCCGATGTAGGCCGTGGTGATGTCCTTGTTCAGGGTGTCGGCCGGTGTCCAGGTGCTGTCCCCGCGGTGGCGGAGCCGCTCCAGGAACTCGAAGGGGATGCGGTAGCTCTGGTCGTAGAATAGGGTCATCTTGCGGTAGCGGTTGCTGGCCTTCGCAAGGTTGATGTCGATTTCCCGCACGTCCACCGTGGTGTCCCGCACCCACATGTTGTCCTGCACGCCGCCGTTTTCCTCCTTGGTACTCTTGTTCAGGATGAATCCGCCGTGGGCCAGATAACGTTTCCCCAGATAGTTCCCGGCTACCACGTAACTGCGGTTGTCGGTCTTGTCATTCTGCAGGTTCCCGGCCCCTCCGTAGCGGCGCATCTCCAGGTTGATGTTCAGCGACGGCAGGATGTTCTGGGTGGTAAACACGCGGAAGTTGTCGGCCGCCAGGTCACTGCTGCTGAACAGATTTCCCGTGTATTCCAATTCGGTGTATGGCGTTTTGGTATTGAACTGCGGCAGATTCTCCCGGTTCCAGGTCCAGCCCTCCAGCGGGGCGTAGAAGCCGGGGGCTTCGCTGTCCCGCAGGAAGAAGTTGTAGGACTGGTAGGCGCTGCCGGGCATACCCAGCCAGGAGGCGCCGGCCTGGCCTTCCCGCATGAAAGGATAGTCGTAGAAATGGTAGTTCGCGGTGGTGTCCCAATCAAAGGTCTCCACCGTATTGAAAAGCGAACCGTGCCGCCAGCTTACCAAGCGTTTGTAGTATAGGGAATCCGGCAGGAAAGCCGTCTCCAGGATGCGCGGCGTATTCTGGCGTATGCTGTCCCGGATGGCCTGCAGGCTGTCCTTGACGTGGAAGATGGAGTCCTGCATGTGCAGCTGCCTGGGCAGTTCCACGTTTTCGTAGTACCAGCGTTTCCGTTCCGATTTGGTCATTCCGGCCAGTTTCTTTTCCAGCGCTGCCTTTGCCGCCGCCGTGGAATCCGCCAGGAATAGGGAGTCGATGCGGAAGGCCGTGAGCGAATCTTCTGCCTGCCGGAGGGAGTCCACCACCACGCGGTGCGTGTAGCTGTCCTTGGTGGCGACATACCATTTATAAAGGAATGGATTAACTGTCCGGAGGCTGTCAGGCACTTTCATCGTGTCGCGGGCAAAGACCTTGGGGAGGGAATCCTCTTCATCGGCAAAGAAATCGAAGTCATCTTCGTCGATGAGCGTGTCCTGCAGGGTCTGGAGGCTGTCCGGCGCAATGGAAGAAGCCGTGGTGTCCCGCTGGGCCAGAGGCCGCCAGGAGTGCAGGCGGGAGGACCGGTAGACATCTACGCCTACTGTCTGTACGGCCACGGCGCCGGCGATGGCCAGCGGCACCAAGACATCTGTCCAAAACTTTGCCATAGAACTACAAAGATAAGAATAATTTTCTTATCAGTCGGCCTTGACGGTTTTGGCGGGGTCCACGGCAACGACCACCCGGGAGGCCAGCCATACCAGCAGCAGGATGCCGGCGAAAGCGGCTGCATCGGCCGGCAGAATCCACAGCAGATCCACTTTGACCGGGACCCAGGAGACGAAGTAATTGGCCGGATCCAGCGGAATCAGGTGGGTGGTTCCCTGCACCAGGCAGAAAAGAAGGGCAAGGGCATTTCCCCAGAGCATTCCTTTCAGGACTGCCCGGGCGCCGATGCGGATGAACAGCCTCCCTACGGCCCCGTCGCTCATTCCCAGGGTTTTCAGCGTGCCGATGGTGGGAATGTTCCGAAGGAGCATGATCAGCAGCCCGCTCACCATGTTGAATCCGGCCACCACCGTCATCAGAATGAGGATCACCAGCACGTTCATGTCCAGCAGCCCCAGCCAGTCGAAAATCTGCGGATAGCGGTCCTCGGAGGAGGAAATGTAGAGATTGGATTCCACGGGATCATCGCTGTTCAGAAGGATGTGGCCAATCCTGCCGGCCACTTCCTTTCTGTCCGCTCTGGCGGTCAGGCGCACGTCCAGGCAGGATATTTCGTCTTCGGCCCAGCCGTTCAGGCGCTGGAGGTCCTCCATGCGGGCATAGACCAGGAGATTGTCGTCCACCTCGATGAGGTCCCGGTGAATCTCCGTGATCTTGAATTTCCTCACACGCACTTTTTCGCCCACGAAGTAGGTGACAAGGTCGTCGCCCACGCCCAGACCGGTGATTTCGGCCAGCCTGTTGGGGATGGAAACGGTCAGGGTGGAATCGGCCTGACCGGGAATCCCTTTCACCACCACGCCGTGGACGGTTTCACCGCTCTTGACGATGCCGGGACGGATGACTGCGGGCTGGATGTCCGCCACTCCCGGCAGGGCGCGGATGGCTTGCTCCGAAGGCAGGTGAAGGGGCATCGGGCTTGGATCGGCCCCCGCCGAAGAGGCGTAAGGTTCAATGCGTACATCCCCGGAAAGGGCACTGACGCCTTCCCGGACGGCCGTGCGGAAACCTCCGCTCACCGCCACGGCTACGATAATCACAAAGAAACTGACGGCGATGGCTACGGCCGCCAGGTTTCCCTGAAATTTGAGTTTGCGCGATATGAATCGTTCGGCTACCAAATATGCACGCGTTCTTCTTCCGGACGGAACATGGCGTCGCCTTCCTTGATGTCAAAGGCGTCGAAGAAGGTCTGGAAGTTCCTGAGGCTCACGTTTACGCGGTTTACGGCCAGCGAGTGGGGATCCATATTGGTCAGGCGGGCCTTTTCCTGGTCCGTGATGTTCTGGGCCCAGATGGCGCCGTAGCTCAGGAAGAAGCGCTGGGCGGCGGTGAAGCCGTCGATCATCGGGTCTTTCCGGCCGCGGATGGCGTTCTCCATGGCCGTGTAGGCGATGGACAGGCCGCCGTGGTCGCCGATGTTCTCTCCCAGGGTGAAGCGGCCCTTGGCGTGGATGCCGGGCAGGACTTCCACCGCGTCGAACTGGGCCACCAGTTTATCGCCCAGAGCGGCGAACTTGGCCTTGTCTTCCGCGGTCCACCAGTTCACCATATTGCCGTCTGCGTCGAATTCGGAACCCTGGTCATCGAAGCCGTGGGACATTTCGTGGCCGATGACCACACCGATGCCGCCGTAATTGACGGGATCATCGGCGTCCGGATCGAAGAATGGTTTCTGGAGGATGCCCGCCGGGAAGCAGATTTCGTTGGTGGTGGGGTTGTAGTAGGCGTTTACCGTCTGGGGAGTCATGCCCCATTCGGTCCTGTCCGTGGGCTTGCCCAGCTTGGACAGGTTGTCCTGCACGTACCAGGCGCTGGCTTCGCGCAGGTTTTCGTAGTAAGTTTTATCGGGGGTGATGTCCAGGGTGCTGTAGTCCTTCCATTTGTCCGGATAGCCGATCTTTACGGTGAAGGAGGCCAGTTTCTCCCGGGCCCGCACCTTGGTTTCCGCGCTCATCCATTCCAGGGCGTCGATGTGCTCCCCGAGGGCGGTGCGGAGGTTCTCCACCAGGGTCACCATCTTCTGCTTGGAGCTTTCCGGGAAATAACGCTCTACGTACATCTTTCCAACGGCTTCACCCAGCAGACTGTTGGGAACGCTCGTCGCCCGTCTCCAGCGGGGTGATTCTTCCTGGGCGCCGCCCATCTGGTGCGAGAAGAACTCCCAGGAGGCGGTATAGAATTCATCGGAAAGGGCGCTGCACTGTCCGGCCACGAACTGTGCCAGCAGATAGGCCTTCAGGTCTTCCAGGGAAGTCCGCTCGAATAGGCGGGACAAGGCGTCGAAATAGGACGGCTGTTCCACGATTATTTTTTCCTGCGGGCCGATTCCTGCCGCCTTGCAGACGGTGTTGAACCGCAGGCCGGGCCAGCGCCTGTCAATTTCCTCGGAGGACATGGGATTGTAGATGTCCTGCATCACGCGGTTCTGCTCACGGCTCCAGAAGGATTTGGCCATCGACAGCTCCACGGCCATATCCTTCTTCATGATCTTTTCCGCATTCTTCACCCCGGCCAGCTTCAGTACCTTCACCAGGAAGTCCTTGTAGCCTTTAACCAGTTCTGCGTTCTCCGCTTTCAGGTAGTAGTTGCGGTCGCCCATTCCCAGGCCGCTCTGGCCCAGGTAAAGGACCTGCGAGTCACTGTCGGCCAGGTCCGACTCCACATAGGCGCCGAAGAAACCGTCGTCGCCGTAGAGATGCATCTTGCCCAGCAGGCGGGCCAACTCTTCCTTGCTCCTGACGGCCTGGATTTCGGCAATGTAGGGCTGGATGGGCTTCGCGCCCAAGGCGTTCCGGGTGGTGGAATCCAGGGCCATCTTGTACAGGTCCGCGATCTTCTGCTCCACGGTGCCCGGTTCGGTCTTCAGGGTGGTCATGCTCTCAAACAGGTCATTCAGGTTTTCCTGGGCCTGTTCGCGCAGGACGTCGAAACTGCCATAACGGGAGAATTCCGGCTTCAGGGGATTGTTCTTCTGCCAGCCGCCGGTGGCATACTGGTAGAAGTTTTCCTTGGGACTCACGGAGGGGTCCAGGCTGTCCATATCAAGAGCAGCTGTCTTCTTGGGGCCCTGCGCCGCTACGGAAAACAGGGAAAACAGGGCAATCGCAAGGATGAGTGTTTTTTTCATTATTGTGATGATTTAGATGATTCGCTGTTTGCAAATTTACGCATATTTGTGCATCTTTGTAATACAATACGAAAATAATTCAGCGATATGATCAGCGAACAGGATAAGGTTTTTATGCGGGAAGCCGTGCGGCTGTCCCGGGAAAGCGTGGAAAATGGCGGCGGCCCCTTCGGCGCCGTCATTGTGAAGGATGGAAAGATTGTGGCAGGGTCGTCCAATTCGGTTACCCTGGAGAATGACCCTACCGCCCACGCGGAAGTGAGCTGCATCCGGAAGGCCTGTAAGGCACTGGGTACCTTTGATCTTTCCGGCTGCGATATTTATACCTCCTGTGAACCCTGCCCGATGTGCCTCGGCGCCATCTACTGGGCCCACCTGGACCGGATATTCTACGCCAACGACCGGAAGGACGCCGGTGCCATCGGCTTCGACGACGACTTCATTTACGAAGAAATGGAAAAGCCGTTCGCCGCGCGCCGCACGCCCCTCATCCAGCTTCTCCGCTCGGAGGGATTGCAGGTTTTCAAAATGTGGGACCAGAAAGAAGATAAGACGGAATATTAGGCCGTGACGCTTCTTTTCCTGCTTCTGGTAGCTTTGGTGGGGCTTTCCCTGCCTGTGCAGACGGCGGTGAACGCCCGCCTGCAGCATTTCCTGGGCTCCCCGCTTTCCGCCTCCTTCGTCTCCTTTGTCGTGGGAACGCTGGTGGTCTGGCTGGTGGCGCTCCCGGATCTGTCCCAGGGCGTTTCGGGCTGGGCCGGTGTTCCCTGGTACGCCTGGACGGGCGGTATCTGCGGGCTCATCGGCGTCACGCTCTACATTGTCCTTTTCCCCCGTCTGGGCGGCATCCAGACTGTTCTGCTGCCCATTTTGGGACAAATCGTGATGAGTATGCTCATCGACACTTTCGGCTGGTTCGGCTTAGAGGCAAAACCGCTGGGCCTGGCCCGCCTCATGGGGGCTTTGGTCGCCTTGGCGGGGGTGTGTCTGGCCGTTCTCCGGAAAGAATCCGGCCAGCAGAAGGAGCATAAGGAAAGTCTCCTGCCCTGGCAGCTGCTGGGCATCCTGGCGGGCGCGCTCATCGCAGCCCAGTCCGCCGCCAACGGCACGTTGGGGGGCTGCCTGCATTCGCCCATCCTGGCATCGGCCATCTCCTTTACCCTTTCCACCCTGCTGCTTTGCGTCCTGGTCTTTTCCCGCAAGGGAGAACGCGTTTGCCTCTCGCGGGTGTTCTCCGTTTCCCGGCCCTGGTGGACGTGGACGGGGGGTGTCATCGGCGTTTTCATCGTGGTGGGCTTTTCCGCCGCCGCCCCGGTGCTGGGCGTGGGGCTGATGACGGTGGTCAGCATCCTGGGACAACTCCTCAGCAGCGTGGCCATTGACCGCTACGGCCTGCTGGGCGCCCAAAAGATAGCGGTTTCCTGGCAGAAACTGGTGGGCATCCTGGTGGTGTTCGCCGGCGCCCTGCTCATCTACCTATGATAAAAAGCATCATCAGAGACTGGATGCTGCCCGGGGCGCTGCTGTTGGGCACGGGAACCTATCTGCTCTACCATTTTTTGCTCCCGGGCCTGCATGGGGCAGGGCCCTGGCTGCACACGCTGGTGTCCGAAGGACAGTTGGTCGGCATCTCTTTCCTTCTTTTCTTCCAGTTTGTGAAGATTTCGCCGCATGACCTTACGTTCAGCAAGTGGCACGTAGGAGCGCTCGCCATCCAAATTACCTTATTCCTGGGGTTTGCCTTCATCATCCGCCTGCTGGCTCCGGGCGCGCCCCGCATGCTCCTGGAGTGCGCGATGCTCTGCCTCATCTGCCCTACGGCATCGGCTTCAGGGGTTATCACGGACCGCCTGGGCGGAAATCTGGCCGCCACGGTCACTTACCTGGTGATGATCAACGTGGCCGCGACCTTCCTTATCCCGCTGGTGATTCCGCTGGTGAATCCATCGGAAAGTCTGGGTTTCTGGCTCTATGTGGGACAGATTGCCCTGAAGATTTTCCCGGTGCTCATCCTGCCCGGCCTGGTGGCCTGGCTCATCCGCTACACCTGCCCCCGCCTCCAGCGGCGCCTGATGCGCTGGGCGCCCAATTCCTTCTACATCTGGGGCGTCTGCCTTACGCTGGCCATGGTCCTCGCCACCCGTGCGTTGGTCTGCAGCGGCCTGGGCCTGTGGGCTGTCGCCGGTATCGTGGCGGTATCCCTGCTCTGCTGCGCCTTCCAGTTCTTCACGGGCCGCCGCCTCGGCGCCCAGACCGCCGGCCAGGCCCTGGGCCAGAAGAACACCGGCTTCCTCATCTGGCTGGGATACAATTATTTAACCCCCGTCACTTCCGTGGCCGGGGGTCTCTATGCCATCTGGCAAAATCTGTATAACTCCTGGGAACTCTACCGCAAGGAGCATCCGAAAACTACTTGACTCTCTGGCCGTAGCTGCGGTCCGTGGTGTTCACGGTGATGACTTCGCCGGTTTCGATGAAGAGGGGGACCATGATCTTGGCGCCGGTCTCCAGGGTGACTTCCTTCAGGGCGCTGGTGGAGGCTGTGTTGACTTTCACGGCGGGCTCGCTGTAGGTAAC
>JAFZKT010000028.1 GCA_017553545.1 Bacteroidales bacterium
AGAAATCACCGGGGGCTAGCTGAATCTCGTATTGACAACTTCATAAAATGGCTCCTCTTTTTCAACGATGAAAAGAAGAAAAAGTTACCTTGACACCAACCATAAATGTCAAGGTTACCAACCAGAAATGTCAATTATACCGAAGATAATCCAGTCCGGTCCGTGATAGGTCAGGTAGCCGGTCAGGAGGGCCGCCAGAAGAAAGACCAGTATCCAAAGCGGCCAGGATTTGCGAACGAAACCGCTTTTGCGCCAGCGCCGGGCCAACAGGACGGCACCCACGATGGAAGCCACGTAGATGACGATATCCAGGGCCATGATTTCGTGATGCACAAACACCCAGTAGGAAAAGAACACTGCCACAATCAAGGGCATAACCGTAAGCCCCGCCAGGATGGGGGCGCCGAATTCACGGATGTCCCGCCGGCTGATGACCAGGTAAAGGCTCAACAGCAACATGGGATAAAGCACCATTTTCATGTGCGCCATCACGCTCTCCTGCACCGGGAAGATATAGCCCCAGAAGTGATTGAAAAACGGGAAATGGTGCACGAAATGCATGCCTGTCCCAAACAGAATCAGCAAAACGGTGGAAACAAGGGTTTCTTTGCGGGACATAACGTTGGATGGTTTTTGCAAAGAAAACACTTATTATTTGCAACCTGGTTGCAAGCAACATAGCATTAAATTTTCTATCTTTGCCTATCAACTGAAAAGGAATCGGCATATGTGTCCCAAGAAAGTATTGCTGCTGCTCGCCGCCCTCGTTTGCCTGGGTTGTTCAGTCCCTGGCGGACGTCCCGGAATTGACATAAAGAAGTTGGAGGCCATCGACACCGTCGCCACGGAAGCCATCGCCCGTGGAGATGCGCCCGGGATGGTGGTTTGCGTAGTGAAAGACAGCAGTATTGTCTATCTCAAGGCCTTCGGCAAAAAATCCGTCTATCCGGAAACGACCCCTATGACGGTGGAGACCGTTTTCGACATGGCCTCTGTCAGCAAATGCATGAGCACGACCATTGCCGTCATGCAGCTGGTGGAACAGGGTAAGCTGCGGCTGGCCGATCCTGTCAAGCATTATATCCCGGACTTCAAGCCCTGGACGGAGCCCAAAACCGGCAAGACGGTGGATATCACCGTCCGCGACGTGATGACCCATGCGTCCGGCCTGCCCGTTCAGAATGTCAAGGGATACCTCAGTAAATATGAGGAGAATACACCGGATTCCCTGGTAAAGCACATCGCCCTCGAAGTGGCAAGGGAAACCCAGCCGGGAACCCATTTCAGATACAGTTGCCTGAACTTCGTCGTTGCGCAGGCCGTGGTGGAGAAAATCACCGGCGAAAAGCTTTGCGACTATGCGGCCGATCACATTTTCCAACCCCTGGGAATGAACCATACCCGGTATCTGCCCCTGGAAAGGGAAATCGACCCGTCTTACCGTAAACTGATAGCGCCGACGACGGTACAGCCGGATGGCGAGGTGCTTTTGGGTCAGGTACATGATCCCATGGCCCGGCTCATCAACAACGGGAATTCCGGCAACGCCGGGGTCTTTTCAAATGCCGAGGACCTCGCTAAAATGGCTATCGCCCTGATGCACGGAGGCGGGGGCATCATCGGGCCGGCGACCATCGCCGCCATGTGCAGGATCCCGCCCGAAAATGACCCGTCAGTTGGCCGGGCCATCGGCTGGGACAAACTCAGCACCCACTCGCTGAACGCCGGTGACATCTTTGACAAAAACACCTGCATCATGCACACGGGCTACACCGGAACATCCTTCCTGATAGACATGAAAAGCAAGACGGCCGTCATCATCCTGGCGAATCGCGTCCATCCACAGGATAGTGACAGATCCAGTATGACACGTCCACGCGCACAGATAGCCAACATCGTTGCCGGCGCGCTGACGGAATAAGCCCTTATTCTGAAACGGGACGGACAGAGAACCCGTAGCAACGGTCATAGTCGTACATGTCGGCATCGTCGGCATGGAATGCGATGTACCATGCGCTGTCCGGGTTGGCCGTATTGAGGGATGAAGACCAGTAGTTGCCGCTGGTTCCGGTATTGTAGCGAGCGGTATTATATCGGCCCCCTGCGGCAGGAAGGAAGATGCTGCTTCCATTGCTTGCCGTCACCAATCTTCCGTTGATGCCGGACCCTTTGTAGTCCGTTACCCAGGTCCAGGTGCACTGGGTCATTAACGCCGTCCACTCCGCGTCGGTGGGCAAACGCCATTTGCCACCCAGTTTCACGTGAGCGACATCATCCGTTATTTCAAAAACGGTCTTCTTTTCCACGGAACCGCTGGAAATAATTGTATTATACTTTGATTTGTACGTGTCCCACTGATAATCCGACTTGGTCTCCGTTTCACCCCACGCGTAGTAATCACCATAATCCTCCGGATGGGGACAAAGGCCTTTGTCGCTCAGATTTGACTTGGCCCAGTAAAGCGTATAGCAGGATCCGTCTTCCCTGGTCATCATGATGCCAAGGTCAACGGCGCCGGCTGGGCATTGGGGCTTTTTTGTCGTAAAAGACCGAACGGCGCCGTTCTTGACAGCCAATCCGTTTTGAACGTAAGACTTGTAATAGTATTTGGTATTGGGCGCCAGGCCGATGACCGTAACGGAGAAACTATTATGGCCGTCCAACCCGGCCGCAACTATCTTCCGGCCATCTTCAAAGGACCGTTTTTCACCATACATAATCCCCACCTCCGCATCTCCCAACTCAAGCGGCAGATTGGCATAGCCGGTAAGGGTGGCCGAGCGATCCGTAATATCCGAGGCCTCCCCCGTGCTGGTCAGTTTCTCAGTACACGCCGTCAATGCGGTAAGGACAGAAATGGCGGAAAGGAAAGCGATTGGTTTTCTCATAGGGTGGTAAAGTATTCTTTTATCACGCAAATATAATCATTAATCCCGGTAGAATAAAAGTTCACAGTCCGCAGATATCTTTCCGCGGGCTGTGAAATAAACTATCTGAGAATGATCTCTTCCTTACTGGAGCGGGATCACCTTGAAAAAGATGAGCGCAATTGCAACAAGTCCCAGGAAATTCAAACCTAATAAAGGAAAGGCGATAATCTTATCCAGCTTGGTCAGCGATAACTTTTCATGAGGATTGTTGCAGGCAATGCACTCCACTATTGTCACGAATAAAACGAAGAACGGGATAAGGCCCACAATGATGAGGGAGTTCCAACTAAGCAACAACCAGTAGGCCGCGACCATTCCCAAACAGATTGCATAGCAAATCATCAGGGCATTAAAATCCTCCGCGCAGGAAAAATACGAAACCATCACTAAGACCCAAAAGGCGAGCAGAAGAACCAACTCAATGAAGGTAAGAGTCTCGATCAAGCCAAACGCGGGAGCCTTGATCAGAGAGTATGTACTGAGTCCGATTCCGACCAGAATCAGTATGGTATTAATCGCCAGTACTACAGGAGAGAAGGAGCTTCGAATTTTATCCATTTTGACAGCTATTTATAATTATTTCTTTTACTTCACAAAGTTCCAAAAAAAATATCAAATAATCAAGTGATACACTTGATATAAATACAAGCAGCGGTATTGTTTTATTGGCGCAAAAAAGCACCGCGGCGATGCGGTGCTTTTTCTGTCTATGGACGGGCCGACTAGTTGGCGGTGGTCCAGTTATAGCCGCCGTTACCGGAACCGCTTGTGGTTGTATACGGCAGGTAGTTCGGCACGGAGTATTCCGTGCTATAGTTGTTGCTTGTGTAATGGATGGTGCAGGACGTGGGAACTCCGCGGAGCGCATTCATCAGACGGGAAGCCAGCTGGCTGGCATTGGTGCCCACATTACCTTTTGTAAGGTGGAAGCCCTTGATGTAAAGCTGGCTCAGCGAAGTGCAGTAGTCGAAAACAGAAGCATAAGACGACACTGCAGCCGTATTGAAATTGTTGGAAAGGTGAATGGTGGTGAGCGCCTGGCATCCCGAGAACATACTGCCGATGGTTTGCAGGTTTCCTTCCACCCCGGTCATATCCACGGATTCAAGGAGGCGACAACCGTTGAACATACTACCGGCGGCAGTCAGACCAGAGGTGGTAAAATGGGTTGTGGCTCCAATGGTGGTGAGCTTGCTGCAACCGCTGAACATCCCGTAGAACGAGGTCACGCTTGAGGTGTTGAACATGGAAAGATCCAGGCTGGTCAGGCTGGAGCAGGCACTGAACATACTTGCCATACTGGTGACGGCGGCCGTGTTGAACCCGCTGTTGAAACTGATGCCGTCAATGGCCCGGCAAGTGTTGAACATATTATCAACGGAGGTCAGACTGCCAGCGATGCCGGAGATATCCACACTCTCGAGTTTCTCACAGCCGTAGAACATATAGGAGGTATTGGTTGCGGACGCGGTAACCGGTGAAAATGCCGCGAATCCGGTTAGTTCCTTGCAATTATTAAACATGTAGTTCATGGTCGTCAACGTATTGTTGTCCGCTCCATTAAGAGTGAGGGAGGTGATTACGCGGCAATCACTGAACATATAGGAAGCGTTGACGACAGCATCCATCTGTACGGCCCCAAGGGTTGCAAGGGTTCGGCAATTACTGAACATACTGTTTGTGTTCACGGAGAGCGGAATGTTGACGGACCCCAGCGAAGTGAGCGCTATACATCCATCGAACATATACTGCGTATTTAAAGCCTGCGGAAGATTCAAATCCCCGTAAGCAGCAAGGGCAATACAGCCATTGAACATGTCGCTCGCATTGGTGACATTATCCATCACCAACTTGTCGCTTCCGGTGATTGTGGTAAGGCCGTTCAGGTAGCAGAATGTGTTTGCCGCATTTGCCGGAAGATAAATCTTGTTGGCCGATGTGGACAGCGTGAGCACATTGCCGCTGTAATTGGCATAAATCGCGACATCCGACGCCGCCCCCTGAACCTCTGTTCCGGTGGAAACCGCGCTGCGGGTATCTATAACAATCGACTGGATGTTGGTGTCAGTACTCCATACGGTGGAAGAACTACCACCGGCAAGATCTTTAACTGCAGCATTAAATGTGGAACCATCGGCCAGAACAGCCTTGGTGCTTTCCTCCACACGGTCGTCGAAGTTGGAAATGGTGGTAATCCTGTTCCGGACGGTGGTGAAATCGTGGGCATAAGTGAAGGTCTGGAGGACATTGTCGCCGTCGTCCATGATTTCAATCTTGAAGCCGCCGGTGATGGTCATGCCGGGAGCGAGGGAGAAGTAATTCTCCTCTCCGCTGGTGACCTGGGCATACACTGCGGTTCTGTCTAACCCGGCGTGTACAACCGATGTGACATTTCCCGTTGCGGAATCGAAGAAGATATCTGCCACCTGATTCGTCACGGGCGTTGTACCGTCGATGGAAGAAAGGACGGCATAAGCGGCCCCGGTGACCGTGGGCGTGTACCGGATCAGATGCCAAACATTTTTAAACGCCAGCGTTTTGCCCACGGCGCAGGCAGCACGCGTGTTGTACGTCCCTTTGTTCTGGAGGGAGGTCTTGTCGTAACCCAGGTGGGCCACGCGGACTTTCGGGCCCTGGCTGCCGTCTTTTTTAGCCCAATACACCGAGGTGGGAATCTCTCCGATCGTTGCCAGGAAGCAGTCGGCCTGGCCCATGGTTCCCGTAACGGAAAAGGTGAAAGTGGCGGAAGCGGCACCGCCGGAGGTCAGCGAAGCCGATGTCTTAAAAGCGGGGCTTGTTTTGCCTGCAGCATAAGTTGCGTCATCAATGCCCGTGGAGAAGCAATAGAGCCTGACGGCATCTCCCGCTTCCCACTTCGGGGTATCGCCGTCGATGACGGCCTTTGCTCCGGCGGGCCGGGCCTTTCCCTCGATGGAGGCGGAGAACGTGATGGTATCGCCCGTTTCAATGACGGGTTCCGACTTCTGGCAGGATGCGCTGAGACCGGCTATGGCCAGCGCCGCAAGGATAAATGCAGTGTGTTTCATAACGGGTCTAGATAACATCAAGGTCATAGGTTTCACTCCAGGATGAGCCTCCCTGGTTGAGGATGCTGGCCTCCAGGATTCCCTGGCAGGCAGTCATTGCGATTACCTCGGTTTCCGGAGCGAGGTAGCTCCGCTGTTCAGTATTCATATGCCGAAAATATTGTTTTCCTTTATTTAAGGCCGCAAAGTTAGTGAATGCCCTTTAAAAAATCACCCCCCCAAAAGGGGGGAGATAACAGGAGAATCCGTATGAAAGAACCTCTATTGGATTTCAAAAAGGTTCAGAAATCCCGTCATCATGAAGACGTTGCGGATGTCGGGGTTCATGCCGCGAACGATCACGCGGCCTCCTTTGGCGGCGGCGGCTTTGCGTACGGTGAGGAACAGCCGGAGGCCGGAGGAGGAGATATAATCCAATTCCTTGCAGTCCAGCACCACGGTCCCGCCGGCATCGTCGGCCAGAGAATTAATCTTGGGCGCAACCTCCAGGGAAGCGGGGGTATCCAGGCGGCCGATGAGGAAAGCCGTCACTTCCGCGTTCCCGCGTTCAATCTTAACTTCCATAATATCAATAGTTTTTGGTTAAAATCAGCACATTCTTATCCCCCCTCCGTTCATAGCGCACGTCGTCCATGATCTGCCGGATGAGGTGGATTCCCAGACCGCCGATGGGACGTTCGTCTACGCCGGCGTTGATGTCCACTTCCTCACGCGCGGTGGGGTCAAATGGTTTACCGCTGTCCGTAATGGTAAAGGACAGGGTCCGGGAAGTACTGCCTACGTCAATGGTCACACTGCCTTCCGTACCTTCCGGGTAGGCATAAAGCATCACATTGGTAACAGCCTCTTCCAGCGCCAGGTTCAGGCTTCCCTGGGCATTGGCGGGCAGTTTGGACATCTTCACGGCTTCCTCCACGAAGGCGGTCAGCCGGGGAATCTGGCCGATGTCATTGGACAGCACCAGCCTGTGGGCCGACGGCACATAATGGATGAAGAGGATGGTAAGGTCGTCGCTCTGGGGGGCATCACCCACGAAAGCCGCCACCGCTCCTTTCACTTTGTCGATATGGTCCTGCGCGCTCTTACGCCCATGCAGCGCATCCCGCATCCGGTCCTCGCCGAACTGCTCATGAACGGCGTTTTCCGCCTCCGTGAGACCGTCGGTGTAAAGGAAAATAGCATCGTCGAAGCAGAAGGGCATCTCCTGTTCCTTGAATTCCATCCCGGGCAGGACTCCCAGCGGCAGGTTGGGTTCCACCGGCAGGTCCCGCATGGCGTCGGTGAGCACCAGCGGCGGATTGTGACCCGCATTGCAGTAGCGAAGATGACCGTTGGTAAGATCCAGCACGCCGCAGAAGAAGGTGACGAACATGTCGCTTTCGTTCATCGCCGACAGATTGTCGTTCATCGCCCGCACAATGCGGCCGGGGCTGTCTTCCCGGGCCGACAGATTGCGGAAAGTGGTGCGCGTGACGGCCATCACCAGGGCGGCCGGGACACCTTTCCCGCTTACGTCACCCACGCAGAAGAAGAGTTTTTCATTCCGGATGAAGAAGTCGTACAGGTCTCCGCCCACTTCCTTGGCCGGAACGATGGTGGCGGCCATGTCAAGGTCGTCCCGTTCCGGGAACGGCGGGAAGGTTTTGGGAACCATGGACATCTGGATACCGGTGGCAATCTGCAGTTCGCCGGCTATTCTCTCACGCTGTTTGTCCAGATTCCGGTAACGACGCTCTCCCCTGATAAACGACTGCAGCATCAGGATGATGATCAGCAGCCCTATCAGCTGAAGAATGCCCACGATGGTTCCCACGCGGCGCAAAACGCCGAAAATGTCACTTTCCGGTATGACCAGCGAAATGGCCCAACCGGTACGCGCGATAGAGGTATTGAAGACCAGGCTCTTGGGATCCCTTTCCTCGGGCGGGCTCACCATCACGTGTCCCTCCCGGCTGCTCACGGTGCAGAAGGCGTTCGGATAAACGTTCATCCGGCCCACGAGTTCTTTCAGCCACTCCAGGGAAATATCGGCCGTAATGACCGCGGCCGATGTCCCCTTGGCATCACGCAGCGGAAGGGAATAGGTGGTCATGAGCATCTCCCCGCCGCCTTCGTCCACATAGGGTTCGGACCAATAGCCTTCACCCAGCTCCAAGGGCTTTTTGAACCACTCCTGAGAGGGATAATCGTATTCTTCCGTGGCAAGGGAAAGCACCTTGATGGCACCGTCCGTATCCTTGAAAGCATACGGGGAGAACAGGGGCTTGTCCTTTCTGTAGCCGGGAACCAGCGCGATGGTGGAACCGGCCACCACGGGATTGTCGGCCACGATCCGCTGGCACACGCGATGCAGGCTGTCCGGGTTGTCCAGACACCACTGGGCGATCCACACGCTGTTGCGCACCGCCGCCTCCGCCTGGTCGATAATGTCCATAATCTCATAACGGGTGGCTTCCAGCTCACCTTCGGCCCGCAGTTCGGCCTCCTCCCGGAGACCCTTCTGGGAATAATAAAACTGCACGACGGCCGTGGCTTCCAATGCGATGGCAGCCACAAAAACCAGCAGCAGGGCTTTGAGATTCCTCAGTTTCCTCATAGGACTCCTTTCAGGGCTGCGCGGAATTCCGGCATGGGACATTTGGTATCCCGTTCAATGATGAGGGTCTTGAGCCCGGCGTAGGGGCGGATTTCCGCCTCGATGTCCTTCAGGGGACGGTCTGCGCCGAAATAAACCGGCGCAAAAGCCTGCCAGAACTTCTCCGACAGGGTCTTGGGCATATGGAAGGTTTCCCGGATGAAGGCGTCGTCGCTAAGGCAGCAGCAGAGGTAAACCATGGCCACGTCGAAGAGATGATTGCCCCAGCAGAAGTCCCCCAGGTCAATGAAATAGCGTTCGTCGCCCACGAAGATGGCATTGCTGAACTGCAGGTCTCCGTGCACGGCGGTGTCTTCGTCGGGGGTATCCGCGATAAAGCGGCCGATGGCTTCTTTTTCCTTCGGCGTAAAGAAGGGATTCTCCTCCAGCAGCCGGTAATAGCGGTCCTTTACGTTTTCAAACTGGTCCTTCGGGACATGGATGCGGTGCAGGTCCCGGCACATCTGCGCGAACTCCCCTGCGTACTGCTCCAGCAGTTCAGGATGGTCCGCCGTGGCGCGGGAATAGGATTTCTTGCCCAGAATACGCTTGAAGCGGATGCCGTAGCGGCCGTCCTCCGTCACCACATATTCACCGGGTTCCGGAGTGGGAATCCCCAGATTGAACACCTTCCGGGCCAGGTTCATTTCGTCCAGCGGCTGGGTGATTTTCCCGGGGAAGTAGAGTTTGAGCATCACCGAAGGGTCGGTCTTGTGGTCATAGCTCTCCCCGTTGGCGCCGCCGCCGGAGAGGACATAATCGTTCAGGGAGATCTTAATGGCGTCCATATTATTTTTGGTTCATAAAAGGCAGGTCCTTCGCCTGCTCCACAATCATTTCGGCCAGCATTCCGTTGGCTTCCGACGTTCCGCTGATCTGGTCGAACATCAGACGGATGCCTTCCGCTCCGCCTCCACGCTTGAGGATGGCGGCGATGCAGATGTCCTGCGGCGCCAGGGAGGAGGAAATGATGTCCAGGTCCGTGAGGCCTATCTGGTAGCAGGCCAGTTGGAAAGCGGCCTCCCCGTATTCCTTGATCATCGCCTGTACGTCGCCCAGCGTCCGGCAGCCCAGGGCCTTGAAGACAGCCAGGTACGGCAGCAGCGACACCTCCTGGATTTCCGCCTGGTTCACCGAGGCGATGCGGCGGTTGAGTTTGTCGAAGGGCTCCAGGTCCAGGAAACTGCGGAAGCTGTCGCCGTCCAGCGGCACTTCGCCCAGGTTCCCCGACGCCACCAGCGCCTGAACCCGGCGGCGGTAATCGGTAATGTCGGCCCGGATCCGGCTGAACTGTTCGTCGGCCAGCTCCAGCATCCCCGCCAGGCGGTTCATATTGCGAAGATACTCCCGCGGGACCTCCACGCCGCTCTTATAGCCTGTGTCGTGGTTCATGTTGGCCCAGGCGTGCTGCAGGACGGTGCGCATCTGGATTTCAAAGCGGTAGGGAAAATCCTCCTGCGAGCAGATGTAGTGCAGGGACTGATAGCCGAAACTGTCTATCTGGAGGAGTTTGCGCTTGTCCACGGAGTTCTCCCAGTCCACCGCGAAAAGACGTTCCACGGCCGATGCCACCTTGTCAACGTCGTCCGTGTAAAAGGTGATGACGCGAAGGCCGATGACATCCGTGATGTCCTTCAGGGAAGCGTACTTCCCGCCCTTGAGCGCCAGTTTCCCGCGCAGGGAGGAGGCGGTCTTCACGCGGGACTCGATGGCCGCCACCAGCAGGCCGGCCCCGTCCAGCGTCTCCTTAAGGAGTTTGTGGATGGCGGCCGCCCTTTCTTTGAAGGCGGGCAGATTGTCCCTGTATTCCTGGAGGATGGCCTCGCAGTGGGCGTCCAGTTTCAGTTCTTTCATCCGGTATTTATTTATAGTATTCGTCCATCAGTTCGCCCAGATGGTTCAGGTCGTAGAAACCCGTGAGGTTGGGAATGGTAAAGGTGCTGCCGTCTTCCATGTTTATGGTTATATCGGGGCCCGGCTGGATGAGCACCTGCGGCACAACACCGGAGTCTATGTTCTGCCAACCGGCGTTGCTCATTCGTCCGTGGGCCGATGAAATCTGGTACTGAATGCCGTCGGCGGTACGATATACGCCCACGCCACAACCGCCACCGCCGCAACGCTCACCCATCAGGAGCACGCCCGCATCCTTGCAAATGGCCGGGAACATATTCCCACAGGAGAAGCAGACCCGGCCCACCAAGACGCCGAAGTTCAGATTATAGTGCACGTCCTTGTCCGCAGCGTCGAACTTTCCGTCAAAATTACGGTCCACATCGTAGAACCACTGAAGACGTTCGCCCGTGAGCACGTTTTCGATGCGGGAGAAACTCTCCCCATACATCAGGGAAGTCATCGCCACCACCAGGTCCATGGAGCCGCCGCGGTTCATTGTGAGGTCGATGACAAAGTTCTTCACCTCCGGGTCTTCATCGGCCTTTTTGAGCGCGTCCAGGAAGAGGGCCATCTGATCCTGCTTGGAAACGTTCGCCATGGTGGGCAGAGGACCCGTCCCCGCATAATAAGCATTCCAGGCGGCATAATCCAGATTGTGGAAATCATCGAAATGGACGATGGCAGTACTACCCTTCTTGTGGTAGTAATCCAGGTCACCGTAAGAGGCCAGACGCATCGCAAAGATGGAGGAATTCGTATTTTCGACGTTCGTCAAGGCTGCCTTATAGGTATTCCGATAGAGTTCTGCCAGTGTTGGGTAGTTCATAGCGTAGGGAAGATCCGGATTCAGCAGAATCTCCGGAGCTTTCCAAAGCTTGGTATGACCGCCATCCCCAAGGAAGATGTTCAGGCCCTCGAGGCCGGCGGCGAGATCGATCGGATTGGTGGAAAGGAGCAGATTCTTGACAATGCGGCCCTCGGCCGATGCTTCCAGCGTCCCGTCCAGGCCGAAGGCCTTGAGGGTGAGCTCATAGGTGGACCGGCCCGGCATGCCGTAGAAGTTGTCCACGACAAAGCACAGTTCCTTGTAGGCAAACTCCGCCATATCCGCCGCGCGGGTTTTGGTGAGCAGGTTTTGCAGCGTCAGGGAAGGCTCCTGCGCATCGACGGCCTTTTCATCGCTGTCGCGGTCCGCGACAATCACTTTCTCTCCGGTACAGAACGCGTAATGATAATAGAGGTCCGCGTAGATATCGGCCAGCGTGACAAAGGGGAAATAGACGCCGTTTTTGTCGGCCCGAAGATCAATGCCATACTCCTTGAAATCGAATTCCACCGGTGCGGGCGGCAATCCCGCGCTGACCGTGTGACTATAGCGGATAAAAGGCATCCCGTCCAGGTAGGCGTTGTCCATTCCGGGCTGCACCATTCCCATCAGATTGGTAAAACTGTCATATTGCCCGCAGGAGAAAGTCTCCTCCGCCGAATTCACCAGGGCCGACCCACCGGGGGCGATAACGGACAGGCCTTTTTCACCCCATTCACCCCTCACGGCCGCCCCGGTGAGCATCATATTGTGGAAGTCCACAATGGACATATACGGGACGGATGGAAGATCCTCATAGATGCGGATTGTCACCGAACCGCCGGGCAGACTGTTACGGAGAACAGGAACCGTTTTTTCCGTGTAGGGCTTCAAGTCATTCTCATCCGGCCAGAAAAAGAATTGCATGCCCTGCTGACCACCTTTCTCATTGCATGCGCACACGAAAAGTGCAAGGCAAAGAAAACCAAAGAGTTTTTTCATCTTAAGAATATTTTCGTAAAGATAGTGACACTGCACGAAAAAACAAAAAGGCGGGCACCTATTCCACCTTCACGGTGACGGGCTCCGAGGCGCCGTAGCCTACCCAGTAGCCCAGTCCGCCGGTGAGGTTGGTCACCTCGTCGGTGTCGTGCGGACGCAGGCTGAATGAGGTACCCGTTACGCGGCGCTCGTGGGCATCCCACATCCTGTAACCTTCCTGCGTGAGGGTGCGCAGCTTCACGCTCACCACATCCCCCTCTTCGATATTGGGACGGGCGTAGTGCTGCATCACGCGCATGTTGTTAAAAATGAATATTTCCGCTTCCGGATTTGACAGGTCTTCATCGGCCACCATCCCGAAGGCGGTGGGGATGTAGTCGCCGTCCTTGCCCTTGGTCTTGGTGAAGACCTTATAATAATTGCCCGAGGCGGCAGGATCCGTGAAGGCGCAGGCGAGCGTGCCTTTCCCGTCCACCACTTCCTTCACGTAAACCCGGTCTATGGGGACCGGCTCGGGGATGGTGGCCTCTCCTGTCACCACATAGTCCTGATACTCCACCCGCAGCGTATAGGTCTTGCCCACTTCGCCCGTGAAAGCATCGGTGCTGTAGCGGTACGGCGGGAAAACGTCCGTGTCAATCCCGCCCTCCAGCTGCCAGGTCTGCACCCCGTCGCTTACGGTCACTTTCGCGCGGCGGATGATATTGTGTACAATGTCTCCCGCGTCCAGTTCCTCGCCAATCACCACGTTCATCGTCCGGGTCACCGTCACCATGGGATGGCCACCGTTCTCTATCCAGCCTTCCACCACAAGCCTGGGCGGGGCCGACGGCAGTTCCTTCTCCTGGCAGGAGACCAGGAAGAGAAGGACCGGTATGAACAGCATCTTTTTCATCAGAAGTTATAGTAATAGGAGACGGACGGCAGCCAGCGCAGGTAAATGGCCAGCGGCTGGAATGAGTAGGCCTCTTTCTTTTCGTTAAAGCGGATGCCCAGCGCAACAGCGTTTTTCCGCCCCAGCGCGTTGTACAGGGAGAAGGTGAGGCCGGAGTTCTGCCGGATGTGCCAGGTGGCCGACAAGTCCAGCCGCGAGTAGGTGGGAAAGCGGGCGCCATTGTAGGGTCCGTATTCGCAGATGAGGCGGTTGCCCAGGACGTACAGGGACTCCGGTGCGGTATAGGGAAGACCGCTGGCCAGCACGAAGGTAGCGCCAAAGTCCCACCGGTCGTTGATATGCCAGGACGCTACGGCATCCACCTCGTGGAGCCTTTCGTGGGCCGACGGATACTCCGCCCCGTCCTGCAGCCCATAGAAGGTACGCAGGCTCCGGCCGTAGGAATAGCTGATCCAGCCCGTTACGGGGCCTTCCGTCCGCTGGACCATCAGGTTCACCCCCCAGGCGCGTCCCCGCCCGGCCGTGACGCTGCTTTCCAGCGAAAAGTCACCGTAATAGATATCCATTATGGAACCGGTGTATTCCAACTGGTTCTCCAATATCTTGTAGTAGGCTTCGGCCGAAAACTTCCAGTCTTTCAGCCCCAGGTTGTACGACAGCGAGAAGTTATGCGCCTGCTGCGGAAGCCGCTGGCTGTCCGCCGCCATCCAGAATTCGATGGGCAGGCCGATGTTGGTAATCCCCAGCTGGAAGAGATTCTGCCGCTTGAGGCCGTAGCAGAGGTGGAAGGTGCCTTTTTCCTGCAGGTCTGCCTTCAGGTCCACTTCCGGGAGGGGCATCCAGAAGAAAGCCCCGTCCGGCGCGTGATAGAGGTTTACGCCCAGGGAGGCCTTCAGCTGCAGCCAGTAACCCAGGATGCAGTCGTACTGCGCATAAAGAATGCCTTCCAGCGCTTTCTGCCGGGGCGTTCCCACCATCCGTTCATCGGTAAAGGTGCCGCGGCTGGAGGGATTCTGCGGTTGGACGTCGTAGTAGGAAAGGCGCGCGCCTGTTTCCCAGCCGCCCCGGCGCAGCGTGCCCCGATAACCGTATTCACGGATAAAGGAAGGCATGGACCAGCTCACCTGGAAGGCATCCAGGTTCGAGTCCAGTCCATAGGTAGTGGCAAAGACAGACTGTTTCAGGCTGGCCGACGGGAAATAGTGCGTCCAGTGGACGGCGCCCATGGCGTTGTACCAGTGGGATTCGCCGCGGTCGACGGTGGCCTGCCGGGTGCTTCCATAGTCCGAGCCGCCGAAAAAGTCCACCCAAACGTGGTCCCGGGCCGACGGTTTCCACTGCCAGGTGAGGTTCCCGTCCGTGAAACCGTAGCGGATGGGGAACTCTTCGTAGTGGAGCCATCGGCTATAAAGGAGGTTGACGAACGAACGCCGCAGGCTCACCGTAAGGGCCGATTTCTCCCCGACGGGCGTGCGCAGCGTCCCCTGCGCGCTCAATAGGCCCACCGAGACTGTACCGGTGAGTTTCCGCACCAGCGTGTCCGGCAGCTGCATGTCCACCGCACCGCCCAGGCGGCTTTCAGGCCCGGCCGAGGTGGTATACTGCATCCCTTTGTAGTGGGGCGTATTGAAGACGGAAAACAGGCCCAGCAGGTGCTGGATGCCGTAGAGCGGCACGCCGCCCTGGGAAATGCGCGTATGGGAGTGGTCGCTTCCCTGCATGTACAGGCCCCCTTCCAGTTCGGTGGAGAGCTGCACGCTGGGGAGCAGTCGCACGAAGCGGAGCGGGTCCGCGTTCCCAAGGAAAGAAGGGATGGAAGCGATTTTAGTGGTGTTCACAACGCCGCTGATGCCTTGGAAGTTTTCCAGCATCGGCTTGTTCAGCCGTTCCGTAATCTGTGATTTTTTCAGCGTGTCGCGCACTTCCTGCGCCGCCGCCCCTTGGCAGAGCAGCAGGAGGAGTGCGCCATATGCCCATCGGCCTATTTGCACAGCATGATGTCCAGAATCATCCGGTCCGTGGCCATCATTCCCGCGCTGCCTATGGCGCCGATGTTTTGGATGGTCTTCTCCACATCGTCTTCGATGATGCCGTCCGTGGAGGGAATACAGGTGCCGGCGAGGGCCAGGACGGCCGATTGTACAGCACAGGAAACGCCCGAGGCCACCTTCATGGCGCAGCCCACCTTGGCGCCGTCGCATACCATGCCGGTGATGTTGCCGGCCATGTTCTTGATGGCGCTGCACACCTCATTATATCCGCCGCCCTGCAGATAGACGATGCCGCAGGCGCTGCCGGTGGCGGCCACCACGCAACCGCAGAGAGCGGAAAGTCTGCCCAGATAACGCTTGATATGGATGGCTACCAAATTGCTCAAAATGAGCGCCCTGGCCAGTTTTTCGTCGTCCACCTTGTAACGGATGGCATGGGCGATGACGGGCACGCTCACGGTAATGCCCTGGTTGCCGCTGCCGCTGTTGGACATCGCGGGAAGCGTGCTGCCGGCCATACGGGCGTCCGAGGCCGCGGCAGTGAGGCCCATCGCGAAACTCATAAAGTCGTCGCCGTAGACCTCCCGCTGGTTTTGCCGGATGGATTTCCCCACCTGCAGGCCGTAGTCGCCTTCCAGGCCCTCTTTGGCAAGGGCCAGGTTCAGTGTGCGGTCTTCCAGGATGAAATCGATATCCTTATAAGGTGCCTTGTTCGCGAAATCCCAGATGTCCTTCACCGTGAGGTCATAGTGGGCGCTTTTGCGCTCTTTGGCCGCCGCGGCGCTTTCCGAACTCATCAGGATTTTGTCCGCGTAACTGGTTTCCACTATGCGGTCGTGGTCGTCCTCGATGACTGCATAAGCGTGCGGATCCACTTCCGCGCTGGCCTTCTTCCCGCCGTCCACGGTGACGGTGGCCTTTACATATAAAAGGTGTTCCGTTTCCGCCACCTTGATGGTTACTTTATTGTGCGCCACCAGTTCCCTGGCGCGGTTCACGGCTGCTTCGTCCAGGCCTTTCAGCACTTCCAGGCCCTTGGAAGAGTCTCCGCACACGGCGCCCAGGGCGGCCGCCACGGGCAAGCCCACCATGCCGGTGCCGGGGATACCCACGCCCATTCCGTTCTTGAGGATGTTGCCGCTCACTTCGATATCCAGCTGGAACCCCGCCTTCAGACGCCACCCGGCCTCCGGAGCGCAGTTCTCGCAGATAATCTCCACGGCCTTGGCCGCGGCCAGCGCCACGGCGATGGGCTCCGTACAGCCCAGCGCAGGTTTCACCTCGCTTTTGATGAGGGCAATGATATCGGCGTTTGTCATACGGTCTGTTTTCTCATGCCAAGATAGCAATTTTCGGGGAACTAAACAATTCCTGTCGATGAGGTGCATCCCTTCCTCCCGCACAAAACCTTATCGCTGGCGCAGGTGTACCTTGGTCTTGGCGCAGGTGCAAAAATAGTCAGGGTTCCTGCACCGCCAGAACGCGCAGAATGCAGATTCGCGGCGCAGGTGCAGGCACTTTCATCACACCTGCTCCAGTTGCATGATGCACCTGCGCCGGGGGGCACCGTGAAAGGGCCCTCCTCGCGGAGGCCGTCACCAACCCTTTTTTGCATCATTACCTCAAATCCTGCCGGAACACGAAAAAACCCGCCGAATAGCGGATTTATTAGCGCCCTGCAGGGCGCCGGCCGTACCCGGGATTTTGCGACAGCAAAATCTTAGAGGGAGAAAAGGCCGCGGGGGTGTTTGAGGGGGCAGCGCCCCCTGTATTAATGTGGCCCCAGCAGGATTTGAACCTGCGACCCACGGATTATGAGTCCGCTGCTCTAACCGCTGAGCTATGGGGCCAAGAAAGCAGCCCCACACGCGGGACTGCTTTTGCACTTCAGGGGAGAGGCGCTATCCTCACACCTTGATTTCAACCTCAACGCCCGAGGGAAGCTCCAGCTTCATCAGGGCGTCCACGGTCTTGGCGTTGGAGTCGTCGATGTCGATGAGACGGACGTACGAATCCAGTTCGAACTGCTCGCGGCTCTTCTTGTTCACGAAGGTGGAGCGGTTCACAGTGAAGATTTTCTTGTTGGTGGGAAGCGGAATGGGACCCACTACCTTTGCACCCGTTGCCTTCACTGTATCTACGATCTTGGCGGCGGACTTGTCCACCAGCATGTGATCGAAGGATTTCAGTTTGATTCTGATTTTTTGGCTCATATCAAAAATACTTTTTTGTTTTTTGCTTACTCTTCGTCAATGACGCGGTATCCGCTCTTTTCAATGATGTCCTTGGCCTGGGCGGAAGGAACTTCCGCGTAGTGGTCGAAGGTCATGGTGCTGGTGGCGCGTCCGGAGGACAGTGTACGCAGCACGGTTACATATCCGAATTGTTCGGAGAGCGGAACGAACGCCTTGACGATGCGTGCTCCGTTGGCGGTGGAGTCCATAGCCACAATCTGGCCGCGGCGGCGGTTCAGGTCCCCCACGATGTCGCCCATATAGTCTTCCGGCGTAACCACCTCCAGGCTCATGATGGGCTCCAGGAGTACGGGATGACATTTAGGGCAGGCGTGACGGAATGCCATGCGGGCAGCGAGCTCGAAGGAGAGGGCGTCGGAGTCTACCGGATGGTAGCTGCCGTCCAGCACCTCCACCTTCAGGGAAGGCACCTCATAACCGGCGAGAACGCCGTTGGCCATGGCCGAGGTGAACCCTTTCTCGATGCACGGGATGAATTCCTTGGGGATGTTGCCGCCTTTGACCGAATTGATGAACTGCAGACCCTGCACGCCTTCATCGGCCGGAGAGATGTTAACAATGATGTCCGCGAACTTGCCGCGTCCGCCCGTCTGCTTCTTGAAAACCTCACGCAGCTGGTAACTGGAGGTGATGCTTTCCTTGTAGTTCACCTGGGGAGCACCCTGGTTGATGTCCACGCCGAATTCGCGGCGCAGACGGTCCACGATGATATCCAGATGAAGTTCGCCCATCCCGCTGATGACGGTCTGGCCGGTTTCCGGGTCCGACTTCACCGTGAAGGTGGGATCTTCCTCCGCCAGCTTGGCGAGGGCGATACCCAGCTTGTCCAAGTCCTTCTGGGTCTTGGGCTCCACGGCGATACCGATCACGGGATCCGGGAATTCCATGGTCTCCAGGGTGATGGGCTTCTCTTCCAGACACACGGTGTCTCCGGTGCGCAGGTCCTTGAAGCCTACCGCCGCGCAGATGTCACCGGCCTCCACGAATTCGATGGGATTCTGGTGGTTGGAGTGCATCTGGTACAGGCGGGCCACCCTTTCCTTTTTACCGGTGCGGGTGTTATAGACATAAGAACCGGCGTCCAGGCGGCCGGAATAGGCGCGCAGGAAAGCCAGACGGCCCACGAAGGGATCCGTGGCGATCTTGAACACCAGGCCGCAGAAAGGTTCATCGGCCGAAGGCTTGCGGGAAATTTCATCCCCGGTGCGGGGGTTGGTGCCGGTGACGGCGCCCTTGTCCAGCGGAGAAGGCAGATACCGCATCACGGCATCCAGGAGGAACTGTACGCCCTTGTTCTTGAAGGAAGAACCGCAGCACGCAGGGACAATCTGCATGGAGATGCAGCCCTTGCGGATGGCGGCGATGATTTCCTCCCTGGTCAGGGAATCCGGGTCCTCGAAGTACTTCTCCATCAGGGTCTCATCGCACTCCGCGGCGGCTTCCAGAAGGATATCGCGCCAGCGGGCGGCCTCTCCCTTCAGTTCCGCGGGAATCTCGCCCTCATGGTAGTTGACGAGTTCCTCCGA
>JAFZKT010000029.1 GCA_017553545.1 Bacteroidales bacterium
AGGACATTTCCCGGTTTCTGGAGGAACTGGTGGCGGCCGGCGTGACCAAGCGGTCGCAGGCCCGCACCGTCAGTTCGGTCAAGGCGCTCTACCGGTTCCTGGACGCGGAGGGGCGGCTGACCGACAATCCGTGTGACAAACTCGCCACACCGAAGCTCAACCCCTACCTTCCCACCGTCCTGTCGGTGGACGAGGTCATGGCAATCCTCGATTCCGTAGATCTCTCCAAACCGGAGGGGCACCGCGACCGGTGCATTCTGGAGGTGCTCTATTCCTGCGGATTGCGCGTCAGCGAGCTGGTGGGACTGAAGATCTCCGACATCTTTCTGGACGAGCAGTTCATCCGCGTCTTCGGCAAAGGCAGCAAGCAGCGGCTGGTGCCGCTCGGCGAGCCGGCCGCCGACGCCATCCGGCTCTACCGGCAGGTCCGCGACGCCGGCCCGGTGCAGAAGGCCGCCGAGGACATCCTGTTCCTCAACCACCGTGGCGGCAAGCTGTCGCGCGTGGCGGTCTTCAACCTGGTGAAAGAGCAGGCTCGCATCGCCGGCATCCGGAAGGAAATCTCCCCACACACCTTCCGCCACAGCTTCGCCACCCACCTGGTCGAAAATGGCGCCGACCTGCGCGTCGTTCAGCAGATGCTCGGCCACGAAAGCATCCTCACCACCGAAATCTACACCCACATCGACTCCCGCAAGTGGCAGGACACCATCCTGCAGTATCATCCCAGCCGGACATAAACACGAGCGAACTGCCATCTAAGGTTTATGGGACAACAATGTCAATATAAGAACCCTAACAACCAAAGAGGAATCTTATTCCCACGGCCGAATTCTACTCCGTCTATTGCCAGAAAACTGTTTTCAATATCCTTGATTTGTTCAAAGTTCTTTCCGGGGCCTCCCACTTCGAACAGGTACTTCTCGTCCACCAGGAAATCGCCCTTTGCGGGATAATGCACGTTGCAGACTCTGCTCAGCTGATTGTAGAAGAAGGATTCCCGGATGGTTCCAATCTCCGGGTTGCCGGAAAGGGCGTACATGAGATTGGGATTATCCAGGAAGAGTTTGTCCGGGGAGGAAAGTTTCTTCACGGATTTGGGCTTGGTCTTGAGCTGGCCGATAAGGGCAGCCCGCTCAAGAAGGTCCATCAGCTTAAGCCCCTGCTCCCGATTGGTCTCCAACTGTTTATAAATCTCTTCCATGTTAGGGACAAAAGGAACCTGAGCAGCTATGATATAGAGCAACTTCTTTAGTTTCTGGATAGTAGCATACTCCACCTCGGTTACAGCCGGGATGTCCTGCTCAATCACCTGGCGGCAGACCTCGGCAAGGCGGTCATTGAATCCTTCCGGATCTTCCTTATAGAAGGGGTAATACCCGTGCTTGAGATAATCGTTGAAGTAGCTCAAGACATGGATTTTGTTGGTGATTTCCGTTGCAATATCCACGTGATGGGTAAGGATATCCTCCAAACTGACCTTTTCCCAGGACAAGAGACCTTCAAAGGCAAGGTACTCGCGGAATGACATTCCGTGAACCGTGTTCATGGACGTTCTTCTGGAGAGATCCACGTTGCCCTCGCCAATCTGAAGCATAGAGCTTCCCGTGAATACAACATTCATCGCAGGATAGTTGTCGTAAATATTCTTGATACCCCACTCCCAATTCCTGTATTTATGCACTTCATCCAGGAAGAGATGGGTGCCGCCGTGGATATAGTGATACTCAATAAGGTCGTCCAGACTGTTCCCGTTGAACCAGATATGGTCCAGCGAGGCGTAAAGGATCTTGCTGTCATCGGCGAACGACTCCTTGATATGTTGCTTGAGGAGCGTGGATTTCCCCACGCCCTTCGGGCCTTTGATGCCGATTATCCTGGGCTTCCAGTTGATGTGGTCATATATTTCCCGTTTGAAGTCAAGGCTGACTTGCGACACCAGTCTGTGGGAGTTCCTGTAAAGTACGTCCGGATTCAGTTCCATCTCTTTGTGCTTTAAATCACTGCAAATATACAAAACAATCTTGGAAGATTGAAAATATTAATATAAAACAATCTTGGAAGATTGATTAAAGGGCCGTTTACACTTTTTGCTACGAGGCGAACATTATTTGGAGAAATCCCTGACAAGTAATACCTTTGAAAGTGGTTTATCGTGTGCAAACAAGAAAACAATAAACAATCCATCGATGGATGCAAAGAACAAAGAAACCTACGAGGCCCCCGCAATGCTGGTCGTGGAGGTGAAGACGGAAGGGATCGTGTGTGCTTCCCAGACAGATTACCGCTATGGCGGTCTGGACGAAGAAGATTAAGGAGGACCGGACAATGAGAAACAACACCAACACATTCAAACACCTCCTCGCCGCCCTCCTGACCATCGCGGCATTCGCGGCGGGGCACACCACGGCGTGGGCGCAAGCCCCAGCCTCAATCGGCAGCATCAGTTACAACTCGACGCTGGAAGCCTACGAAATCAACAGCGCCGACAACCTGCGCGACCTGTACGTCTATGTGGACGCTCAGGGCGAATACACCACCGGCGGCAGCGAGACCGAACCCCACAACTGCGCGGGCATGACCTTCAAGATGACCGCTGACATCACCATCCCGCATACCACCGCCTGGAACGACGACAGCAGCACCGAGGACAACTACACGTCCATCGGCCACGTCTACCAAGAAAAAGGAGCTGATGTTCAGGTGCCGTTCAGCGGCACCTTCGACGGCGACGGCCATACCATCAGCGGCATCCGCATCTACAAGGGCGGCACAGGTGTTTATAATTCTTATAAGGGTATCATCGGCGTTGTAATGAATGGCACCGTGCGGAACGTCACCATCGCCGATGCCCGTATCACCGGCCATGACGATATTGGCGGCATCGTGGGATTAAATCTGAACGGCGTCGTCTCTAACTGCCACGCCACCGCCACCGTCGCCTTTCGCGCCATCCAGAATTCAGCAGGCAGCACTGGGGGAATCGTAGGATCTAATACGTATGATAATAGTTTAAGTCTTCACAGTACCGTCACCGGCTGCACCAGTGCTGCCGTCTTCTTCATTGCCAATAGTGTCAATGCATCAACATGCGGTGGTTTCGGGGGCATCGTCGGCGTCAACGACAATGGCTGCACCGTATCGGACTGCACTGCTGCCGGTGTCATCCTGCCCAACCTCAATGCAGGTCACGGTGGTGCCGGTGCCATCGTAGGCCGGAACAAAAACGGCGGCATCCTCACCAACAACAAATACCACAGTTGCCTGATAGGTGACACCTACGCCTTCAACATCGGGACGGGAGCGAACTATACCAGTTCAGCAGACTACAACGAGGGCGACGTCAGCGGCGCCAGCCTGGTCACACAAAAACTCTTCCTCTACGATGACCATAACAACACTAATCTGACGGAAGCCTATAAAAAGCTCTATTCGCAAAGCGACGCTTCCACAGCCCACGGCGGCACGCGCCCTGATTTCAAAACAGTCACCCTCACACTGAAAGGCCGCACGTTCTACAAGGACGGCACGTGGAACACGCTCTCCCTGCCCTTCGATGTCAGTACCCTCACAGGTACGCCCCTGAGCGGAGCCACCATTATGGAACTCGACAAGGATAAAACCGCCTACAACAGCGAGACCGGAGTACTCACCGTCGCCTTCAAATCTGCCACCAGCATCTCCAAGAAGACACCCTACATCGTGAAGTGGACGAACGGCAGCGACGTCACCGACCCCACGTTCAGCAATATCGGAGTCGGAGGCTTTGTCAGTAACACATTAACAATCACCCAGTCGCCCGTAAAATTCAGCAGCACCTACGCTCCCGTCGCCTCGACCGATGGCGAACTGTTCGATGCCCACAACGCTGACAACCGAGGCTACCACTGCTACATGACCATCACCGCGCCCACCGTCACCTACGGCTACACCTTCGACGGCTGGTACACCGATGACACATTCACCACTCCCGTCACCAACATCCCCTTCGGCTCTGAAGGCACGTTCATCCTCTACACGCAGATCTCTCCCAACGTGATGATCAACCTCACCGCCACATCGGCCACCGTTTTCGGCGAGTCCAAGTACGTCACCACGTTCTATCACGGGACGCTGGATTACCAGTTGCCGGAAGACGCCAAGGCCCATACTGCCAGCCTGGACGGTGCCAAGGTGGTGTTCCATCAGGTAGGTGTTGATGGCAACGTCATCCCGCACGGCACGGCCGTTATTGTGGTGGCCGATGCCGCCAGCATCACGCTTACCAAACTGGCCTCCACCGAAGTGACGGCCTATGACGGGAATATCCTCCGAGGCTCGGATACGGCCCTTGCAAAACCTGCCGGGACGGTGTATGTGCTGGGGATTGCCGGGGAACCGGCCGCCCTGGGCTTCTTCTCGTTCAAGGGAAGCACCATTCCTGCCGGCAAGGCGTATTATTTAGTGACAGAATAAAAAGAGATTCCCGGTCAAGCCGGGAATGACAGAATATGAAAAAGAATATATTACTGATCGCAGCCCTGCTGGGCGCAATGGCCTGGACCGGCTGCCAGAAGATAGAGGAAGAACTCATTGAAGAAAAGCCGGAAGTCGTGGAAGAGAAAGCCACTACCTACACGGTTACCATCCTGGCCGAAAGGAACGACGGGCCGCAGACAAAGGGACTGGAGATTGGCAATGGCATCGAGGCCACAACCACGCTGCTAAAATCTGTCTGGAAAGATGGCGAGGAGGTGAAAGTCTATTTGGGTACGGATTGCATCGGCACGCTGACGGCAACGCCGGACGGCAAAAATGCCCACTTGGCTACATTATCCGGCACGGTGACAACTGCCAGCATCGTCGCCAATACTACCACCCTCACCCTGCTTACCCCGCGTGAGAGTTGGGACTACACCGGGCAGGTGGGAACACTGCTGCTTACTGATGATGCAGCGAATTCCATCGAAAAGAAATTCCACTACACCATGGCGTCGCCGGTGCTGGTGACAGGAGCCTCTGATGATGGAGCTGGCCATTGGACCATCACCACTGAAGATGCCCACTTCACCAACCAGCAAAGCATCTACCGGATCAGCTTCCGCTACCGGGTTGGTGACACCAAGACCCCCATCACCACCAAGTCCGTGACCATTTCCAGTGCGAACGGGCATCTGGTTCAGAGCAACGTGCTGGGCGGCGCCGCCACCGAGGGTCCCATCTCCGTCACCCTGGGCACGGCCACGACCAATCCCTTCTTTGTAGCCCTTCGCAATGGCGACGAGACCAACGCCGAAGTACTTACCTTCACCATCGTGGACGATAACGGCATTACTTATCGCGGCACCAAGACCATCCCTGCTGAATACAAGCCCAACGGCACCTTCGTGAGCGTGAAGAACGCCTCCCTTACAGAGCGCCTGGATTTAGCCCTCAGCGCCACGAAAGTGAGTACGGTGCTATAGAATCATCCGTTTGATACGACAGAAAAAAGCGGCCTCATCGGTCGCTTTTTTCTCGTAGCCCCGGGCGGAATCGAACCGCCATCTAAGGTTTAGGAAACCTCCATTCTATCCGTTGAACTACAAGGCCATGGGCGCCTGATGGCGCTGTATGAA
>JAFZKT010000030.1 GCA_017553545.1 Bacteroidales bacterium
TCCTGGACCATCCGCATCCGCTACGGCAACGGCCGTATCTATGCCGATGGCCAAAACGCCTACCCGCGCCAGAAGCAGCGGGACGGCATCAAGGCCATCAACGATTATCTGGAGGGCTTCCTGCCGAAGAAGGAGGATTGATTATTCTTCCCAGTAACAGTTGTTGGGATCCGTAATCACCGTGAACTTAATGGTGGTTGCAGAGGCCAGTAGTGGTCCCACAACCTTATGGCATATAAAGAAGGGAATCAGGAGAGAGGTGTCCACTTCCGTAAGATTGGCTGTCAATATGCCGGGAGTGGTATTGACGCACACCGCTGCAACAGCACCGGCGGAGGCTGCGTTTTCCAATTTTTCACGGAACATTATATCTCCCCTGTTCATAACGGCCACTTTCCCGGACACATTTACGTGAGCGAAATCTTCTTTTGTGCCGGCATTGTCCATCCGGACCATCGGGAACTCCTTGCCGGCGGTCACCTCCGTGCGGAAGTTTTTGATAATCTCCGCTCCGCCATAATCCTGTACCGTGCTGGTCAGAATGTAATTCTGCCCGTCAATGGACAAGGCAAAACTCCACCAGGGGAGTTTCTTGAATGCCCCGGCGTGCAGTTCCGTGATGGGGCCCGCCCAACCGTCTTCATTCTGGACGAATCCTTCCATGTAGGGATCATCAATGTATACAACCTGCTTTTTGACGCTCTCTTTCGAAATGTCTGAAAACAGCACGAAAAACCCGTAATCTTGTGTACAGGGACTAAGCTTCACTCTGCCGTCCGAAAGGGTGGTAATAACGTATGGAGCGAGGAACTGGTCAACCGAACATTCGGCATTTTGATCCCACCACATATAATGCTTGCTGAAACTCATCCCTATATCCCATACACCGCCATCGTCATCATACCATTGGGTGCTCTGGAGAATGGTCACGGAGGAGGGTTCCTTTTTGCCGCAGCTCAGCAAAAGGAGGGATGCCGCAAACACGGCGATTACATAAAACAGTTTCTTCATAATGCGGAATATTAACTATTGAAATTTTAACTACTCATACTGATACGGGGCGTTGGGATCTGTCAGGAGCTTCAGCGTGATTTCATTCAGGTCGTCCAGCCTGGAGCCCAAACCCTGGAGGCAGGTGAAGAAGGGTATCTTTTTGTCCCAGCTGGGCAGGTCGTCCAGATTGGCCGTGGCGAATCCCGAACGGTTGTTGACACAGATTACCGCAATGGCGCCGGCATTGGAAGCGTTTTCCAGTTTCTCCCAATACTTGTTCTCGCCCCGGTCCAGGACCACCACCTTGCCTTTTACGTCCACGTTTTTGAAGTCGTCCGCCGTGCCACAGGCATGCAGGCGAATCATCGGGAAGGTTTTTCCGTCGGCAATCTCCGTCCGAAAGGCTGCCATCACCTCCCCGCCGGCATTACTCCATTTATAATTCTCCAGAGCGCTGAAGACAAGGTATGTCTTCCTGTCAAGCACCACGCCGATTCCCTTCCACTCCCGTTTCATCGGGAAGGGATACGCATAAATCTCATAGGGTTCCTGCGCCCAGCCATCGGCCGTCTGGGTATAGCCGGTGAGGGACGGATCCTCCTTGTACACCCGCTGAATCTTGGTGCTGTTGGTGGTAATGTCGGAGAAGATGTAGAAACGGTCGAAGTCCGGATGGGCCGATGAAAGCTTCACCCTGCCGTCCGGGAGTTTTGAAATCACATACTGCGTGGCAAGCCAGTCCTGGGCGAACTTATACTCACCGTCGTTGGTCTGCCAGTAAAGGAAACGCTTGTTGTAGGTATTGCCGATGTTCCAGTAGGCGGTATAGTTGTCGTAGGTTTTATACCACTGGGTGCGCTGGAGGATGTTCACCGGGTCGTTGGGGTCGTCTTTCTTGCAGGCCGGCAGCAGCAGCGTCAGGGCCATCAACGCGAAAAAGAGTTTCTTCATAAGCGGTTTATTGCGATAATGAGTGCAAGTTAGCATTTTTTTTCGTTATATTTGCGAATAGACTAAATCATTCCAAGGATTATGGGTAAACTCGACAGCTTTCTCAAGGGCGGCGGCGGACGTATTCTCGGCAGCGTCGCAGGCAGCATCGCCAGCATGATCGCCGGCAAGTTCATCGCCGACAAAATGTCCAAGAAAATCATGAAGCAGCAGACCGGTTTCGAGACCACGGAGGAGATGATGGCCGATGCCCAGGCGAAGGCCGCGAAAGCCCAGGCCGATGCCGAAGCGCAGATGAAGGCCTACCAGGCCCAGCAGGCTCAGGCACAACAGCCTCAGGCCCCCACTGAAGAAAAATAAAACAATCCATATGAAAAAGATTCTGTATCTGGCCCTCGCGGCCGTCCTGGCGCTTTCCTGCGGCGGGAAGAAGAACAATGCCCACACCAACACGGGCTACATTCTGGGCCTTTCGATGGAGGACAAGTACTCCTTCACCATCGACGACGAAGGGGCCTTTATTCCAGTTGTTGCAGATCCCGCGGGCGCCAAACTCGCAAGCCTGGCGCTGGTTTCCTGCAACCCGGACGACGTAATTGACGCAACCCTGACGGACACGGGTGTGAGCATAACCCCCAAGAAGATCGGCTCCACCACCCTCACCGTCCAGTCCGTCGCCAACGAGGACATCAAGGCCAGCTGCACCGTGGCCATTGCCGCCGTGCCGGCCGCCCCGAAGTCCGTGGCCGTGGTTAAGACGGGTAGCCATTTCATCGACGGCAATCTCGTCCTGGGGAATGGCGAGGATTTCCAGTTGGAAGCCAAGGTAACCGACGTCAACAACGCCGTATCCTCTTCTTATAAAGTGGCATGGAGCCTGGTGAGCGGGGAGGATTACATTGACCTTTCAGCCGCCGGCAAAGTAACCGCCAAGGCTAACGGAACGGCTACGGTGAAAGTAGAGGTGGAGAACTATCCCGCCATCTCCACCACGCTTACGGTGAAGGTGATGCAGGCCCCCACCAGCATTTCCTTCATCTATACCGGCGAGTACCAACCCAACGGCAACGGAGAAGTCGTTCTGAAAAGAGGAAAGTCCACTTCGTTCATGATTAACGTACAGCCGGCCGATGCCATCCCCGTGGTGAACGTGAGCGTGGCCAACAGCCTGCTCATCAACGCCTCCGTCAGCGGGAAAACGGTTACCGTCACCGGCGTCAACTTTACCACCAGCGCCACCACGCTCACCATCACCTCCCCCTATAACAGCAGCATCAGCAAGAGCATCAAGTTCTACGTGTTCGAATATGACAAGAAAGATGTGAAGCCCGGTGACTACGTCTACTCCAACGGCACGCAGGTGCGTTCGGCGGACTCGGGACTGAGGCATATCAATCCTCTTGTTTATGTGGATCCCTCCACCGGAAACATCGCGAGCAAACCCACCTTCCCCGGCACTTCCCTCTCCGGATACTCCGGCTACAACTATGTGGGCGTGGTGGCGAAGAACTCCCTGCCGGACGACAATGACTTTTTGGGGTGCAGCTGGCTTTCCCAGTGCAGAAATGGATCCAACGCTACAGACCTAACCTATGGCGCCATCCGTAATTACACGAAGAGCGACCTGGGCGGGTTTGCCAATAATAGCAGCGCGCACGGATTGGTCGTGGCCGCTAATTCAAGAAACTCCTCCCTCAAATGGCAGGACAAGACAGAATGCATCGGCTGGAGCAATGACTACAAAAAAGTCGACGGCATTAACATTTATCAATCCCAATTGCGCGGGATTCTGGCGTTCAGCAAAGAACAACGCGATGAATTTGCAAACTATAAGAAAGAACGGGGCTATTTGGACAGCAGCAACAACTGGGTTGGTGAATACGATGAACACGGGAATCCCATTTACGATTATCCCTACAAGGACTGCGCGTATGTAGAAAGCGGCCTGGTAGCCCATTTACTGATGAACTTTTATAACAAACACCTGAACAACAGCGATTACACAGTCCTTCCCGTGGACCGCATCGATTCTTCGACCTCCCTCAAAATGAAACTTTACGGGTCCTCTACCAAGCCCGCCACCACCGGCTGGTTCCTGCCCGGAAAGCTGGAATGGGATATCATTAAATATAACTATACCGTCGTGAACAACTCGCTCTACCAAGCCTCTTCCAGCTCCGAGCTGGGCGCTTCGGCCTACTGGAGCACGGAAGAGGGTGGAACGGATTATGCCTATGTCTATCGGCCCGGCGTTCCCTCGAGCTATCGTACCGAAGTAAAGAAGAATACCACTGCGGCTGTCCGCGGCGTTTTCTGGCTGTAATATTTTAAACTTACCATACCTATGAAAAAACTAGTAATCTTTGCCTTTGCGCTGCTCCTTTGCCTGAGTGCGGGTGCGCAGAAGAGCAACACGAAGAAGACCACTACTACGCAGACCACAACGGCTGCGCAGACGGCCCCGAAGCCGGCGGCCCAGCCCGCCACTCAGGCCAGCAGCCAGCCCAAGAGCACTATGAGCGTGGTTTCTTCCTCCAGGCAGCAGTTCGTACCCGGGAAGGGAGATTTCTCCTTCGGCGTGGCCTGGAACCCCATTTCCCAGTTCGGCTCCTATCAGCCCGAGACCAATGCGTTCGCCGGCAGCTTCGTCAAGAGCCTGGGCGACTATCCCCATCAGATGTTCTTCCTTGGCATAGACCCGAAGTTCTCCTTCGTGTTCCGCCATCACCTGAGCGACAACTGGGGACTCCGGACCACCCTGGGCCTCAGCGGCAGCGTCACAAACTATAAGGAGTACGTGATGGACGATGTTGCCTACAAGGCCAACACCAAAACCGAAAACCGGGTGGAGGACTGCATCACAGCCAAAATGAACGGTATCTCCCTGGGCCTGGAAGCCGAATACACCAAGTCCTTCGGCCCGCTGGCCTTCATCGCCGGCTTCGGCGCCCAGTTCGCCATCGGCGGCGGAAAGATGGACTTCAAGTACGGCAATGACTACGGCAGTTACAACAACAACACGCCCACCACTATGCCGTATCTGAAACTCTCCACGGCAGAGGTCCAGAGCCTCAACGAATATGGTTATCTGAGCAACGGTAAGACTATGGGTACAGTGGACGGCATTACCAGCGCCCGCCCGTTGGAACGCTACAACGTGGGTATGTGCAAGGCCCTCGCCTTCACCTGCAGCATGGGTATCGAGTACTTCTTTATCGGCCAGATGTCCATCACCCTGGCCGTCACCTTCGTGCCCGTAGCCATCTACTTCCAGCCGGAAACCTACACCTCGTTCGAGGGCTACAGTTCCACCGCCCACAGCGTGGTCAGCTTCGACACCCTCATCAGCCCCGGCAGCAACGCCCTCCTCTACGGCACCCAGAACGTAGGCATCCGCCTGGGATTCAACTACTACCTGTAATAGCGTGCGGACCCGGCAGATTGCCGTCCGCTCCCTTTTCACTAATAACGGCAGCCTCTCGCGAGGTTGCCGTTTTTGTTGAGGGCCCTCTGGCGTTACGCCCGAGGAACCATGGTGGACCAGGTCCAGCAAGGGGAGGATAGGTACCAAATTCGAATGATGTGCCTGGGGCTGCGCCCCCTGCCGCGCTATCGCTTGCCCGCACTGTCATTTGGGCGCTGCGCCCCCAAACAACAGTGCTCGGAATTGGGGACTCACACTTCTGCATAATCTGTCATTCAGCCTCATCACCTGCCCTATCGAGGGTGGGGCGGCACAAATTCATTCGGGAATCGGGTGCCGGGCCTGACGGCCCAAGCCCGGAGAGAGGTGTGCGGGAGGAAGGGATGGGCCGGAGTGAATGGGCGGAAACGGCTCCGTGCGGGGGCTATGCGGAGGGAGCGGTACCGCGCCAGCGGTAGGACGGAGTCTGTTCGACGACGTTATGGGCGCGGCCGCAGGCCACGTCCATAAAAGGAGGAGTTACGACGTCCAGCGATCGGGCAGGCGCCGTTTCCAACAACTGAACGGAGGACCGCCCTTCCTCCCGCGCACCCCTATCGCTGGCGCAGGTGGGCCGTTGTTTTGGCGCAGGTGCAAAAACAGTCGGGGTTCCTGCGCCACCAGAATGCACAGAATGCAAATTCGCGGCGCAGGTGCGGGCACTTTCATGACACCTGCCCCATTCGCAGGGGGTACCTGCACCGGGGACAAGGGGCTCCTGCACCATCGGGGCCAAGTACCTGCGCCGCCAGGGCCAGGCACCTGCACCATCTCAGAGGGATACCTGCGCCAACGGGGTGAAACGCCTGCGCCAACGGGGTGAAACGCCTGCGCCAAGGACACACTGAGGCGCAAAAAAAGACCGGCCCCCGGGAAGGAGGTCGGTCTGAGAGAGATTCTTCGCTACGTTCAGAATGACTGCAAGTTGTCAATTAGTTCTGAGCGGGCTCTGCAGGAGCTTCCTCCTGCGGGGCAGGCTGCTTCTGGGAGAGGGAATCCGCCTGCGGAGCGGGATTCTCCTTGGGTTCTTCAGTCACCTTGGCCTCTTTCTTGTCCTTTTTGGACAGGTCGCGGACAGACGTGTAGATTTCAAAGAACCCGTCTACATTCTCATCGGAAACGCTCTGCGCATAGGCGATGATGCGATAGCCACCGAAAATCGTCGCGCGGATGCCGGAAGAGAAGTGCGGCTTATGCTTGACCTGTTTGTTCTGCTTATCCTTTTTGTCTTGCTTGTCCTTGACGAAGACGCCGACCTCCACAACCTTGGGATCGTCAATCAGAACTCGCAAATCCTCCGCAGATTCAATGTCATACTCCAGGGTAATGGAATCCGGCATATGGGCCTGTGCCTGATAGACTTCGAAAGCCTTTTCCGCCAGGTACTTTCCAACAACCCGGGGCTTCATCTTGCTCAGGGCGCAGGTGTCTTCACGGAAAGCCATATGGGTGGTATCTTCCTTCACAACCTGCAGGTACATGAAGCCGACGGAATCCTTTTTATTCTCAAAGCGATAAACTACGCAAGTGGAGTCCGCCGACATCTCATTGCTGACGATTTCATAGTTGGACGGATAACGGAATTCCAAGTTCCCCACGGTAACCGTTTTCTTGGATGTGCAAGCGCCCAGGATCAGGGATGCAAGGGCTGCGAATAACAATGCTTTTTTCATATCGTTAATACTTTTAAATAATCCATTACGCTTCCCAGCCCAGGGCGGACGCGCCCAGAATGGCTGCATCGGCCTCCGGCAAAGCGGAGTACAGGAGTTTCACTTTGCCCTTCCACAGAGGGAGCACTTCCTCGTTCATCGCTTCCACGATGGGTTTGGTGAGGAAGTCACGCGCGTGGGCCAGACCGCCGAAGAGGACGATGGCCTCCGGCGCGGAGAAGGCGATGAAATCCGCCAGCTTGGTGCCCAGCAGACGGCCGGTGAATTCGAACACGCGGAGGGCAAGGGCATCACCCTTCTTGGCGGCGTCATATACATCCTTGGAGGTAATCTTGGGGACGTCACGCAGCACCGAAGGCTCCTTGCTTTCTTCCAACCACTCGCGGGCGGTGCGGGCTACGCCGATGGCGCTGCAATAGGCCTCCAGACAGCCCTTCTTGCCGCAGCCGCAGGGGCGGCCGCCGGGCACGGCCACAGTGTGGCCCAGCTCACCGGCGAAACCGTCGTGGCCATAGACCATCTGTCCGCCGATGACAATGCCGGAACCTACGCCGGTGCCCAGGGTGATCATGATGAAATCACGCATACCCTGCGCCACGCCGTATTTCATTTCGCCCAGGGCGGCGGCGTTTGCATCGTTGGTAAGTTTCACAGGGAAACCCGTTGCCTCCTCCAGCATTTTGGCGAATTCCACCCGGGTATGGGCCCAGGGAAGGTTGGGTGCACATTCGATGACGCCGTGGTAATAATTACCGTTGGGCGCACCGACGCCGATGCCGTGGATACGTTCCGAATTGATCCCGGACTTTACCAGAAGGTCCTTCAAGGCCTTGGCCAGCGTATCAATATAAACCTGCGCATCCGTGGGAGGAACGGCCGTTTCCCATTTGTTCTGGGCCAGCACTTCGCCGGCCATGTTCACAATACCGTACTTGGCGCTCTGTCCGCCAATATCGATACCAAAAACCAAATCTTTCGCCATAACTTATGCCTTTTTAACCTTGGAGCCGAAGAGGGCAAAATAGAGGATGAAGAGGACGCCGGCAAAGATAACCCAGTAACTGGCCATATAAGAGACTTTATCGGCTACGAAGTTCTGCAGAAGCGGAACAATGCCGCCACCGACAACCATAGCCATGAATACGCCGGACGCTTTCTCCGTAGCGGATCCGAGACCTTCCACGGAAAGGTCGAAGATGGTTCCCCACATGACCGAAGTGCACAGACCGCACAGAATTAGCAGAATAGCGGCAACCGGGATTTCAGCCGGCTGGTCAAACGGAGCCCGGGAAGCGGCATCCAATGTCTCGCCCACTTTCACCATCTTTCCGGAAATCTTATCCAGTTTTTCTCCACCTAAAGCTTCGTACTTCACAGCCAGGGAATCCTTGGCAAAGGCCTGGATGTCGGTAATGAACTCAGGCCGAATCTGGCCGCCTTCGTTTAACATTTCCTGGGCTTGTGCCACATAAGCGCTTAACTGGGGAGATTCAACACCGGTCAACTCATTCTCAAGGTCCACGACGGCATCTACTGCCATTGCATGGGAGCCCTCCCGGTCAATTTCAAAGTTCATATGAATCTTGCCGGGCACCAGCATGGCAGCCAATAACAGTATCAGGGCAACACTGGAAACGGTAGACAACTGTGTGCGCGCGGAAACCTTCCCACTGATGAAACTGGAAACCAGGCGCCCCACCAGCATCAGCAGCCAGTAAACGCCGGCAACCACACCGGCAATCTTGGCGGCAAAAAGCGGATCCAGACCGGCACCTCTGCCGCTGGAGTCGGACAGATAGAAATTCAGCGTACCGGGAATACCGACCTCTACGCCCACATACAGGAAGATGGCGATAATACCCAGCACAAAATGACGGTATTTAAACGGAGACTCCACCTTGGCGCTGACATTGTCACTCTCCTTCACGGGATCCGGAATGGGAATAAAGAGCAGGGCTATGAACGAAAGGGCAAAGACACCCATAGCAATGTAGAGAACCGGATTGACATCCGTAATCAAGGACCGCTTGGTGAGCGTACCGATGAGGGCGCCAACCAACATGGGGGTAAGCGTGGCTACAAGGGAATTAAACGAACCACCAATTTGAATATACTGGTTAGAGCGCTTCCCGCCCAAGATCTTCAGCATGGGGTTCACAACGGTATTCAGCATGCAGACACAGAAGCCGCTGATAAAAGCACCCAGCAAATAAACATAAAAGTTGGCGGGAAGACCGAGCCATTCCGCGCCGACCCCCACTTTCCCCGAAAGGAACTGCACAAACACTCCCACCAGGCCGACGGCGATGGCGATGAGGGCCGTTTTCTTGTATCCGATTCTGGAGAGCAACTTACCGGCCGGGATACCCATGATGGCATAGGCCAGGAAGTTCATCATGTTACCCATCATGCCCAGGGTGTTGGACCCGTCGATGCCGGGCTGCATCTTCCAGATATTGCCCAGAGGAGCGGCCAGGTTGGTCACGAAGGCGATCATCCCGAACAGGAACATCATGGTGATGACCGCAACGATATTGGAATCTTTTTTATTGCTCATGGTTTGTCGTATGTAATTATTTTACCTCGATTTCCTGTTTTTTACGCCGCCAGTTCAAGATGGGCAGGATAAAAGATATGATGGCCGCCCCCAGCCAGAACCATTTGACGAAGGTATAATCATGCGGCCGGAACAGGAAGCCGTCCGTCACATATTTTCTGAATTCCGCCACTGGGAGCAGAGGGTTGTCTGCACCGGGCAGCAGATAACTGTGGGCGAATTGTTGCAGGCGGAATTCCGCATTGGGGAACAGGACCGTACGGCCGCTGTCCATCAGCAGACCCGTAACCACGTTCTGCAAACCGGCTGCGGCATAGGATGCAAGACCCACAATACCCAGGGCGGCGCCCGTTGCCTGACGAGGCACAAGATCCACCGCCATCAGACCACCGAGGAAGCTGATGAGTACGCCGATGGCAATACCGAAGAGGACCATCGCCAAAACATTCAGCCATTTGGAAGGACCGCCGAAGAGGAACAGCGCCAAGGCGATGGCTTCCAGGATACCGGCCACGAAAGCGGGATATTTGCGGTCTCCCCTGAAGACGACATCCGACAGCCATCCTGACACAACCGTACCGATGATACCGAAGATGGGATTAATGCCGATGATGGTAGCCGCACCGGCCAAATCATAGTGTTTGGCCTCCTGCAGGAAGATGGTACCCCATTCGTTAATGGCATACCGGCTCATATACATGAACGCGCTGGCACCGGCCAGAATCCACACGCCCACATTCTTGATAACGGCGGCCTGCATCTTCTTGGTCTGGGCCCGCTTTTCTTCGGGAGAAAGCTCATCCTTGGCCTGTGCTTCTCCGGCCAGCACTTCGATGGACGGAAGACCCTTGGATTCAGGCGTATCGTGCAGGAACAGCAGGATGAGGAAGATGCCCACCACGCCGGCGAGGGCGGCGCCAAAGAATCCCCACTTCAGGCCGAAGGTGGCCACCAGCATCCCCACGAATACGAAAGAAAGGCCTTCGCCGATGTTGTGGGAACTGCTGAAGAAACCGTAATACGTCCCACGTATTCGAAGCGGGAACCAACGCGACAGGGCAATGATGGCAGGCGGAGCGCCCATGGATTGCGCGCCACCGTTAATAGCCCAGCATATCGCAAATAACACAAACAGCAAAGAAGTGGAAATGCCTCCATCCAGGGCCGTTACGCCCAGGATGCCCATCACGAAGTTCATCAACACCGAGATGGTGAGACCCAGGGCCATGAAGCGCTTGATGTTGGAACTGTCCGCCAGGAAACCGTTGATGAGTTTCATGACGGCATAGGCCCAGTACAGGCACGCGCCGATGATACCCAATTGGGTGGCATCCAAAAGACCGGCATCGATGAGCGGCTTCTTCATCACGCCCATGGACAGGCGGCACACATAATAGAGGGCATAACCGAAAGTGCCCGCAAGGAAAGACTGGAAGCGCAAGGCTTTGTAGGTCCTGTCTATCTTCTCCGGCGGAACTTTTACGGCCGACGGGGCACTGGTCTTGAAGAAATCGAGGATTTTCATCAGTTTTAGTATTAAGTAGCTACAAATATACTATTTTTTCGTCAGTTTCACCAGCACCACGCCGTGGGGGGCCACCTGCGCATCCCAGGCGCTTTCCGCCGCCACGGTGCCAAGGTCCTTCTGACGCCAGAGGTCACGCACCGTCACAGTCTCGAAAAGACCCAGATCCCGCATGTTGAAGCCCACACGGGCGGGTTTCTCTCCGCGGTTGAAAAGACCCACGGCCAGTGAACCGTCTTCCAGCGGCTTCACATAGACGATCGCCAGCGGATCTGCATTCAGGCGGGTTGCCTGCACGCCCAGCGGGTCCTGGTTCACGTCCAGCACTTCCGTGTTGGACAGCAGATTCAGGGTGAATTCATCCAGATTGGCCATATCGCAGCCGATGAGGAGCGGATTGGCCAGCAGCGCCCACAGGGAGATATGGGTGTACTGCTCGTCCGCAGTAAGGGCCGAATCCTTCACCTTGGGGCCCCAGCCCACGCGGCCCACCACCAGCATATCCGCGTCCGGCCAGTGACCGGGGCCGCAGTAAGGCGCCCAGCGGTCCTGGTTGTCGAAGCCGATGGTACTCATGCTCCCCCAGCTGTCGCGGATGTCGTCCGTGGTGCGCCAGGCCTGGGCACAGTCCTCCCAGACCTTGGCATCGGCCCAGGGAGCCTTGTTGGAAAGGCTCAGGACGATGTCCCGGCCGCAGCCGGCGATGGCACCCGCCACCTCGCGGGCGTGGGCTTCGTCGTTGGGATACCAGTCATACTTGAGGTAGTCCACGCCCCACGCGGCCCACTGTTTCACGTCGGCTGCCACGAAGGAATATTTGCCGAAATAACGCACGCTGGCGCGCTCCACCTTGCTGCGGTCCAGCCGATAGTTTTCATCGCAGAGGCCGGGTTCGGTGAAGCTATACGTGCCGTCCGCATTGTCGCAGCTGGAGCCCACGTGCCCGGCATACGTTCCCACCCAGGGACCGGAATAAATGCCGAACTTGAGGCCCATCGCGTGGATCTCATCGGAGAGCGCTTTCATATCCGGGAACTTCTTATTGGGCTGGATGCCATTCCACTGCCCGCCGCGGATACCCTGCCAGCCGTCGTCGATGTTGATGTAGGTCCAGCCGCAGTCCGCGAGGCCGCTCTCCACCATCGCTTTGGCCGATGCAAGCACCTGCTCCTGCGTAACGGAACTGCCCCACACATTCCAGGAGTTCCAGCCCAGCGGGGGCGTGAGGGAAATCTTGTCACCCACGACAATACGGAGTTCCCGTTCGGCGGAGCCCAGGCTGTTGGAAGCCTTCAGGGTGACTTTATAAGTGCCGGCCTTCTTCACCTTTCCGGTGATGATACCGGTTTCGGGGTCCAGTTTCAGGCCTTTCGGGAGGCCCTTTACGCCGAACTGCATGGGACGCTCTCCGGTGGCGGGAATCCTATAGAGGAAAGACGCACCGGGATGCACGCCCACTACTTTGGCGCCGTTCACCCTGGGGGTCTTCGGCGCTTTGGGCGTGAGGATGGGTTTGTCATTCGAAACGGCCGATGCCACCTTCCCCAGCGTAGCCAAAAGCACGCCCTCCATCACCTTGTAGCCGTCCAGGTTCGGATGGACGGGATCCTTGCCATAGGCCTCCGGGAGGCCGTTTTCTTCATCCTTCAGGGCGGAATGATAGTCCACCAGCGGAATTGCATTGGCGGCGGCGTACTCTTTAATGAAGGTGTTCAGGCTGTCCACGGCCGGACGGGGATCCCCCGCCTGTTTATACCAGTAAATCTCCTTGGACGGGCACAGGGTGCACATCACGGGCTTGATACCGTGGATCTGCGCCAGTTCCACCATGGAGACCAGATTCTTGAAGGTGTTTTCCACCTTGATGCGGCCGTTGTTGTGGCCGATGTCGTTGATGCCGGCCAGGATGACCACGTATTCCGGGTTCAGCTCAATCACGTCCTGGCGGAAACGCACCAGCATCTGGCTGGTCACCTGTCCGCTGATGCCGCGGCCGAGAAAACGCTGCTCCTTCAGCCAGGTGCCGTCCATTTTGGCCCAGTTCTGGGTGATGGAGTCCCCGAAGAGCACCGCCACGGGGCGGTCTTTCACTAAAACATTGTCATTGGCGTAACGGCCGAACTGCGCCCAGTCCGCGTCTTTGGCCACCTGTGCATGGGCAGTTGCGACGGCGAGAACGAGCGCCGCGAGGGCGAGGATTCTTTTCATAGGCTAGTAGTTGAGCGTTGCCGCAATGGGATAATGGTCCGAAATGTAGGGGACGCCGGCGTATTCCTTGTCCAGCACCTCGAACTTCTCCGCGCTGTCGAATCCGATGAAATAGATGTAGTCGATGGTCTCCGTGGAAGTCTTGTAATGGTTGCAGGAAGGCTTGTCGGTGGTCACCTTTGCCACGACCCTGGCGCTCTGCATCTGCTTGTCCAGGTCCTCCAGGCATTCGTCGCCGGGCTCCACGTTGAAGTCTCCGGTGAGGATGAGGGGAATCTCCGGATTCATTCCGCGGGTTTTCTCCACAATCAGTTTCAGGCCGTTCTTGCGGGCCAGCGCGCCCTTGTGGTCCAGGTGGGTATTCACGAAGTAAAACTGCTTGCCGTTACGCAGGTCCTCCATCAGCACCCAGGTGGCGGTGCGGGGGTATTTGGCATCCCAGCCCACGGAAACGGTGTCCGGAGTTTCGCTGAGCCACCAGGTGCCGCCGTCCAGCTTCTTGAGAACATTCTTATTATAGAATACCGAAGCATGCTCGCCTTCATCACCGCCGTCGCGGCCCACTCCGAAGGGGACGTAGTCCGGGCATTTTTCGGCGATATAGTCCAGCTGGTCCATCTGGGCCTCCTGAACGCCGAAGATATCCGGTTTCTCCTCATTCAGCATGGCGTCCGAGGCGGGTTTACGGAATTCCCAGGAATTGGCTCCATCGTCCTTGACGGAAGTACGGACGTTGAAAGACACCACTTTCAGCGTGGCGGGCGCACCGCAGGATGCCAGAACGACGCCTGCGAGGCATAGGGTTATCAGTTTAGTTTTCATAACCCCAAAGTTACCTTTTTATTCCCAAAACTGCAAGCCGGGGCCGGGGGCTAAAAAGGGAGAGCCGAAGCCCTCCCCGCCACAGGTCGGTTCAGGACAGCCAAAAGAGGCCGACCGTTCCCCTACTTAGCGTTCTTCAACGCAACGGTAGTGAGAACGGACTGCTTCCTTTTGGCCATTGCGAATGCGCGTGTGCGCCTTCACTCTGATCAACTTGGGAGTCTTGAACGCTACGCACAGACTCACCTTCAGTAGAAGAATCTTTTCTTTCATAATGTATTTTAACTGCTCGTAAAAGATTTTCTGGGAGGTGAAGAAGTACCCCTGTGGCTTTTTTCGAAAAAGGCATTTCAGCGAGGACTCCGCCGAAATGCCTTGGGTTTGAGCAATTAAACTCCCCACCGAGGTGGAGAATACATTATGATTTGCTGCAAATGTACGCATTATTTTATTCTTCGCAAATTTTTATTTCACAAATCCCTGTGTCCCATGGGGCAGTGCAAAAGTATAATTTGGATCTCCTCAAAACAACACCCTGTTGATAAAAAGTGTTGTTTTGTATGAATATTTTTCTGTTTTGTATGATACCGCACAAAAGAGCCGGGGCGCGGAGGGGTTCCGCATCCCGGCTCTTAAAGGGGGTTCCGAAGAATTACCAGGTAATGCTCTGGGTGTAGACGTTGCCGAAGCGGTCCGTGACGGAAACCGTGCCGGTGCCGGAGGCGGCATTGCAAGGAACCTTGAAAATGGTCCAGAGGCCGGTTTCGCGGATGCCGTAATCATCCGAACCCAAACTCCGGAGATAGGAGTTCTTTACCGTGTTCAGGTAGTGGTCACGGAGTTCGTTGCTGGCGTAGTCGTAGCTGTTCGCCTCATTGTACTCGATATGCGTCATCTCTACGGGCGTGCCACCGTTCAGCGAGAAGGTGGGCGTACCCCATTTGTCGTCCCAGAGGAAGATGTTCACATAGGCATAACCGGCTTCGTACAGACCGGGTTTGTAAATGTGCATCTGGTAGTCTTCCGTAAGGGCGCCGCCGGCCTTCATCTGTGCGACGAAGGTGCTTCCGCCGGTTGCGGCATAGGTTCCGCTCACGTAGTTCCAGTCACGGGAGGTGTAGGCAGGTTCGTTGCCGGTTCCGCCGTGGAAGGCGCTCTTCTGGTACTTGGTAGGATGGAACTTCCAGGTGATTTCCCCGTTGTCCACCTCCACGATGGTGAAGCCGCGCGGCGTACCGTCGGCCACATACTCGTTGGTCCAGAGTTCACCGGTGGAACGGGCCAGGGTGTGCACCTGAATGCGTTTGTGACGGTGACCGTCGGGATAATTGAAGTTGAATCCCACGTGGGTATGGCCAGCCCAGGCGTGAATCTCCGCATACTTGTTGATAAGGTTGCCGTATTCCGGACCGTTTACCGAAGTATTGGAACGTTCACCGGTGGTGATGTAACGGAACATCGGCGAGTGGGAACAGACCATCAGCTTGGAAGAAGTGGGGATGTAGGAAAGGTCGGCCTCCAGCCATGCGAGGACATCGTCCGAAAGCCCGTACTTAGCGTCCGGATTCATCACCAGCGAGCTGCCGCTCTTCACCATAAAGATGTTGTCCAGCATCACGAAATGGATGCCGCCGATGTTGAACGAATAGTTGCGCGGGCCGAAATAGCTCTCATAGGGAGCTGCGCCTTCGTCATCGTTGGCAGCCGACATATCATAGTCGTGGTTGCCGATGACATTGTAGGTGGGATAGCCCTGCGCGGCCATCGTGGTGGCGTAGGTCTCCATCAGGCTGAGGTTTTCGTGCGCCAGGTCGCCCAGGCAGATGCCATAGACCTGATGCCCGGAGATACCGGCGGCCACCTCGCGGAGTTCGTAGAAGAGGTCCTCGCTGCAGCGGGTGGAATACCAGGCGCAGTTGTCGCCTGCGCTCCCCTGTGCTCGTGCCTGAGGATCGGCCGATATCAGGAGGGTGAAGCGGTTGGGGTTCGCCACCGGAGTCAGCGTATAATCACCGAAGTCGTAGATGCCGCCGGAAGGGGTTACATCGGCCGCAGCCTTGTAGAACTTGGGCGTTCCGTTGACGGCGGTAGCAGTGTAACCGCTGGGCGTGCTCACCCACACGAACTTGGTGTTGGCCATATTGCTGGTCATATAAAAGCGGCCGTCGGAGAGGGTGCGGACGCACTGCAGACCGTCGGAGACCACCACGTCGGCCAAACCGTTTCCGGCATTGTCCACCACGCGGCCCTTCACGTTGTAACCGTCAAGCGGGAGGGATTCCACATCCAGGCCTTCCAACTCCAGCTTGCAGCTGGTCATGGGATTGAAATAAGTCACGGAGCTGCGGAGGAGCTGGCCCTTTACAATGTTGACAGGAGAGGCGGTGGCGCAAGTCATCTTCTGGTGTGAAGCATCCTCCAGCGTAACTGAGAAGCCCTTGATGTAGAACTGCGCGGGAATCGTCAGGAAGAGGTCCAAATCCTCGGAGGCGGACAGGGGCTGGTTCACAGACAAGGTCACCTCCGTGGACCCGCCGCCTGCAGGGGAAAGGTCGGAAAAGGAATAATCGATGGTGAAATCGCCGCAAACCTGTTCGTTGGAGTTTCCCCGGAAGGTAACAGTGGCAAGGTCGGTCGATGCCACCGAAGCGTTCTTTCTCACGCGCAGATGCAGGATGGCGCACAGATGCGCGAGGTCGGCCGTTTCACCCGTCAAGGCCGACACCTGTGCTGCCAGCGGGACGGAAACCACGGCATTCGCCGCCCAGGTCTGCGTGGCAGGCAGGGTGACGGTGTTGCCGTTCTTGTACAGCGAAGCGGGGTACAGGATGTTGTACGGGGCCGATCCGCTGATGGCGCTCGTGAAGGTGAACTGGGCGGTGGTCGCCTGGGCGGAGACGCCGCTCAGGGGTTCCGACGCCACGCCGTTCATCGCCAGGCAGTCGCCGTCGGCCCAATAGACGGGCCGCTTGGTGCCGCTGATAGCGCCCAGGGCGGTTTTCGTCTGCTGCGCGCTCACGGTGATTACCGTGGGCTCCGCACCCGGATTCTTCTCCCGCTGGCAGGCCACCAGCAGGGAAAGGGTTGCAATTGCAAGAATGTATAGTTTCTTCATAATCCTGATTTGCTAAAGGTCCGCAGCATTGCCACCGCCATCGGTGAAGTTGGAGTCGCCGCACATACTGAGGGTGGACTTGTAGTGGCTGTTCTTGATGGTGGAAGAGGCGTCCGTTTGCCCGGCAAGGGCGCCTGCCGTTATGGCAGTGCCATTTTTGCTTACGTCAGTTGCATGACTGGAACAGCCATCGATGGTGGAACCCTGCAAATATCCTACTATACCACCGCCGTACTGAAGCTGGGAGCTGCGGATAGTAGAACCCGAATACGTACAGTCCTTAACCGTTCCGCTCCGCAGCCAGGCCACGATACCGCCATCGCAGTAGGAACTTTGGTTGCCGAAATTGATGGGAACCGTGCAGTCGGAAATAGTAATGGCACGGGCATAAGCAACGATACCGCCAATATCCCCACGCGTGCCCACGACGCTGGCCGTACTGGCAACCGCGCAGTGGGATATCGTTCCGTTTGATGAATACATTTCCCCGACAATACCGCCGCACATAGGGGCATAGGAATTATAACCCTTATTGCTCCAATGATTGTTTTGTGCCTTCCCGGAACCGATGAGCTCGCAATAGGAAATGGAACTGGCCGAACCGGTAAGCTTACCCACAATACCGCCAACCCAGAATGTCTCAGCGGTATTTACATTCTTATTGCCGCTTCCACCAAAAATGATTCCGCTGTTGGTAGTTTTGGTGGTGGCGTCGCCCAGGATTCTTGCACGGTCTACGTATCCTGCGATTCCGCCCAGGTAACATCTGTAGTAAAGAACACCCAGATCTGAAGTTGCCGCCGCCGTATGGGGCGCTGTGCTGGTGGGGTCAAAGGTAACATTGCCGGAATTGGTGCAATATTGCACATCCACCAGGGTGGAGGTTTTCATCTTCGCCACAATACCGCCAAGATACACATAGCTTGCACCGCCCGCCCAATCGGCATTGTGCGTGCTGTTGGTGCAGATGTACTCCAGATTACCGGAGTTGGAAAGACTGTTTAGCCCCATCGTGCTGTAGCCCACTACTCCGCCCAGGTAGAAGCCATAATCGTCGGCCGACGTGGGATCCGTCAGTTTCTGGTTGCCATTCGTCTGCTGCAGGTTACCCGAATTGGTGATGGCGGTGGTGCTGCCATCGATGGCTGCCTTGCTCCAACCCACGACACCGCCCATCGCGCTGATGACTGAGTTGATGTCTTCCAGTGCATCTACGGTAAGGTTGGCCGCATTGCTCAGTCCGTCTTCAATGGTGCCCGTACTTTCATTATAGCCGATACAGCCGCCCAGATAGAGCTGACGGGCGCTGTAGGGGCCGTCGAAATGGGAAGTTCCTACGGTAATGACGCCGGTGGAATTGTTGGTCCCGTCGGATACGGCTCCGTAGTTTTTACCAACGATGCCGCCCACACAGTGAATCTTAGGGGAAGCCCTATCAATGATGGTTCCATTGTTGACACCGCCATTGACGGACGCACTCTCTGCGTTGTAGCCCACAATACCGCCCACATTCAGGTAGCGGCCGTTCAGGTTACCGCTGGTGCCGCGGGCAGCCGAGAATATGTTGAGAACCGTCGCATTGTTGGTACAATCCGAAACGGTTCCATTGTTGCGGCCGGCGATACCGGCGATGGCATAATGGTAGGCGTTGGTGGAATGAGTGACGATGGTTCCGGTGTAGTTGTTTCCGGACAGGGTCACCGTCACACCCGTGGCATGGTTGGCCGTGGTACAGCCATCGACCGTTCCCAGGTTCAGGCCAGCGATACCGCCTATCATCAGATAGGGGTTGTTCTTCATTTCACTCGACTCCTCAGCCGCAATCATCTGACCGGCATTGTCAATGGTTCCTTCGAAGTCGGAATCCTGCACCAGCGCAGTTGACGAGTTTACAAAGCCGGCGATACCGCCAATCATCAGGCGGCTGGCAGCCGTCTGGAATCCGGCGGGAACGGAAACCGCTCCAGCAAAAGTACAGTTCTTGATCTTCCCGTTATTAACCATACTACCCACAAGGCCACCCAGACAGGTATCATAACTCACATCGGACACGGCCGCGAGGCTTACCTCGGCCTCCACCGTCACATTGGTGAGCCAGCCCTTATGGTAGCCAACAGCCGCACCGGCGTCCAGTCCGGCAGCATTGGTATGCGTAAAGATGAACGAGCAGCTGTCGTCGATGGTGAGATCCTTCAACGAACCGTTTCCTCCGATGCGGGCAAAGAGCGGAACCGTGGCCGTAAGACCACTGATGGTATGGTTCCCGCCGTCGAACACGCCGTTAAAGAGGCCGCCGGCGCCGGGTTTGCCGATACCGCCCGTGGCATTGAAGGCCGCGGAAGTGGTGGCGTCGAAAACAAGGTCTGCAGTGACAGTGGCGACGAGGTTCTTGCCCAGCGCAGAATAGTCCCCATTGTTGTAGGCCTGCGCAAAGGTAATGAGCTTTTCAGGCGTATCAATCTCGATGCCGTCGGTGGCCGAAGGGATGAATTCAAACGCCTTGAGAGGCTGAATCACGCCCTGGGAGAAGGTCTTGGGGGTGGTGGTGGACTTGGTCATAAAGTGACCTTTCTTGTCCATCACCTTGACGGTAAAGTTGTAGGAGCCGGCCGGAACGGGAATGAAGAAACTCCGCTCCGTGGACGAAAGCGCCCAGTCGCCGGAAATCTGCACCGCAAGGTCGTTGCCGGAAGGGCTGGCGGCCGGCGTGAGGGCACCGGTAGAATAGTTGATGGAGAAGTCGCCGCTCATCCGGGTGGATGCCGTGGAAACCTCGATCAGGACGATGTTGTCCGTATCCGGATCCGTAGCGGCCTGTTTGATCTTTAGCTGCAGGATGCCGGTGAGCGGATTCAGGCTGAAGGAAGCCGTCTGACTGACGCCGCCCATCGGAACCACCTGATCTCCCACGTTGTGGGCCAAGGTGACGGTGGAAGCGTTCTTGTAAATGGACGCGGGATAAACCACGTTGTAGGGAGCGGTAACCGTTTCCGAGAAGGAGAAGTCCGCACGGGTTGTGCCGGCAGGAACATTCTCCAGCGCCAGGGAAGCGACACCGTTGGCCGCGACCTGGTCTCCGTCGGCCCAGTAAAGGCGGCGGAAATCATTGGTGCCGTCATTTTCTACGTCACCGACAGTGGTTTTTGTTTCGGCCGAGCCGATGGAGAGAACGGTTTTGACGACGGGGCCGTCAGAAATCGGCTGTTCTTTTGTGCAGGCGGCCAGCACTGCGGCGGCCAGGGCAAAAAATACAAATGTCTTTTTCATACTACCATTCCTCCTCCGTGGCTATAACAACAATGGGAAGATTGCTGGAACCGTTGTCCAGCACCTGCGCACCGCCCTCCAGGGCCAGCACGTCGCACTGCGGGGAAACATATTCCCCACAGTGCATATTATTGAGAATCTTATTCATATTCGATGGATATTTCAGTGAAGCGGCATTGGCCGGTGGTCCCGCTGGTTGCACCTATCGTAAACATAGCGGACGTTCCGCCGGCGAACAGATACTTGGTGCCAGATGCAAGCTGGGTGGTTCCGTCAGGGGCAAGCAGAACTCCATTGCTCGAAGGGGTATAGGTAAACGTAGCGCTGACAAGTGTACGGCCGGACGGCACGGAAACGGTGAGACCGCCGCCGCGGGCCTGATAGAAACGCCACTGGGTGTTGTAGTTACCATTTTGATTCTTTCCTTCATCATTGGAGGCCGTCAGGGTAACATTCCCCTGCGTAATGGTCTGCGGGGATTCGGTTCCGCCGCTGGCCCAGCCGTGCGCAGAAGCATAGGTGGCGATGTTGATGGTCTCCACCGTGCTGCCGGTGGGAGCGTCAGAGCCATCCCAGTAGAAGCTGCCGGACTCCGTGGTGGGAGCGCCGGAACCGCACATATAAGTGGAATAGTTGCTGCCATCAAGCGTGAGGCTGGCCGAGCCGCTGCCAAAGGATCCGCCCCAGCCGCAGTCCGTCACCGTGAGGTCTCCGCCTGCGCTGCCGATGAGCCAGCCGTGTGTATCAGGATCGGCCTTTTCAACATACATCAGGTCCACATAGGCCTTGCAACCGGTGATGGTATTGGTGGAACTGGACATATTCCCCACCAGACCACCGACAATCACATTATTGCCAGTATTACCGTCGGCCCTGCCCCAAAGGGAATGGGTCGCATCTTTCGTCAGCGTCACGATGCAGTTCTGCAGGGTGCAGTTCCCGCGCAGGTAACCCACCAGACCGCCGCCCCAGCGGAGCTGGCCCAGTGAGCCCTGAAGGGAGCTGGAAAGCACGTTGCAACCGTTCAGGGTGGCTCCCTGTACGAAGGAGGCGAAGCCGGCACCAAAGCCGCGGCGCGTCTTCACGTCCACGTTTCTGACAAAGCAGTTGTCGCTGAACGTGATGTCATTGGCGTTTTCACCACGGGCAATCCCAATAAAGCCACCCGTATGAGGGGCCTGTCCATAGCCGGACAGATTATTAAAGGCGCCGTTAGAAAGGGTGCAACCGGAAACCCGGCAGTTCTTGAAGACCACCACGCCGGAAGCGGTGGATACCGTAGCGCCATGAACACCGCCTACGATACCTGCCACAAGAACAGTATTGCCGACAGTTTCCTTTGCGGCGTTCGTCTTGGTCACGTTGCCCATATTCACCAGGCCGGAGACCGTCATCTTGGAAGAATTGGCGGTGGAATTGATCCAGCCCACAACGCCGCCCATGTGCAGGACACAGGCCTGAGCGGGTTCGCCGCTGTCCAGGCCGTTTTTCACAAGACCCAGATTTGTGCAGTTCTTTATATTCGCCGTGTGGCCGGATTCCGGGCGCTCCACGGAACCCACGATTCCGCCCATATAGATGTTGCCGGAGCCGTTGCTGGTGGTGCAAAGGACCGTACCGGAATTCTGACAGCCGGAAATAAGGCCGTACTTGTTCTGACGGGCCACCACGCCACCCATATAGATGAGATTGGTGTAGGAGGAGGCACTGCAGGTAACGGGCGCTTTGTTCACGCAATCCGTAATATTACCCTTGCAGTAGCCGGCGACGGCGGCCAGATAGAAGTTGGCCGTAATATTCTCCGTCTGAGTGAATGAGCAAGAGGAATCGATGGTGAGGTTCTTCACCGTTCCGTTGCTGTCCACGCGGGCAAACACGGGAACGGAGGAGGACAGGCCCTTGATGCTGTGACCGGCGCCGTTGAACATGCCGATGAACATCGGATCCTGATCGCCGCCTGCGCCGATACCGCCCGTGGCGACGAAATTCGCAGAGGAAGTGGCGTCGAAGGTGATGTCATTGCCCAGTGCAACCAGAAGGTCACTGCCGGCATAGGTATTGGCATTGTATGCCTCCGCGAAGGCAATCAGTTCCTCCGCCGTAGTGATGATGATGTCCGCAGGGGCGTCGCCGGTGCGTTCATAGGCCACTTCCTGCATATCGTAAAGCTTACCGGCTTCCAGGGTGACGGAAGCGGCTTTGCTGATGGTCATCAGGTCTCCGCCCTTGTCCTGGACGTCGATGGCAATACCGCTGGCATAAGTGCGGGCGGGAACCACCAGGTAATAGGAAACGGCTTCCGTAGTGGAAGTGGTATACTGGTGGGCGACGTTCACCTGCTTGTCCGCATCGGCCGAAGAAGCGCCGGTGAGAGTGGCGTTCTTGTAGTCGATGGTGAAGCTGCCGCTCACCTGCTCGCCGGAGAGGCCGCGGAAGCTGGCCGACACAAGGTCGTGTTCATCGGCCCCTTCACCCACTTTGCGGAGGATGTTCACTTTGAGAACGGCGCAGAGGTGGCTGACGGAAATGTTGCTGCCGTCGGCGCTGTAGCCGGCCATCGGGAACATACCGTCGGCGAAAGTGCCGGACGCGTAGGTCTGGGTGGCGGGCAGCGTCACGTGCGTGGCGTCGGTGTAAATGCCGGCCGGATAAACAAGTTTGTACGGCACGGCACCCGGAACCGTTGCAAACGAGAAGGTGGCCGATGCAGCGTTGTCCGCGAGGCCCGACAGGGCGGTGGAAGGCACGCCGTTCACGGCGATTACGTCGCCGTTGCTCCAATAGACCTTGCGCTGGTTGTTTTCAACCGTGGCGGCCAGATGGGTTTTCACCTCCAGCGGAGCCGGGGATTCAGAGGAAATGCTGACCGTGAGGCTGAAATTGCCCTCATTCCCTGCGGGCTGTTCTTTCACGCAGGAGGCCGCCAGCAATCCCATTGCCGCGGCGAGGATGATAATGCTGATCTTTCTCATGGCTAGTTCCCCCATTCAAAATCTTCAACATCCACGGAAGGGATGCCGTTGGTTTCCACACTTCCCTCCAGCAGGGTGCAGGCCGTTTCCAGCCTGACAAGCTCCACCTGAGGAGACTGATACAGTTTTTTCATTGGCATATAGCGTTATTTGATTTTTGCAAAGGGACCTGCAAGGTACGCATTATTTTGCAGAAAACAAAAAAAAGCCCCCATAGGGGGCTCTTCTTAAAAAACTTTAAAAATTAGATCTCTTTTTCCGGGAACAACGAGAGGGTTTCGTCGTAAATCTTTTTGGCCTTGTAGGCGTGGCCGGCGGCATCCGGATGCGAGCCGCTGTAGATGGTCACCTTCCCGGCAACTTTTTCCCCGCGGAAGTCTATGCAGGGCAGCTTGTAATACTGGGCAATGGCTGCCACGGAATTGCCGTATTCACCCGCAATATCCGTTCCGATGATGCAGATAATCTTGGCATCCGGGAACTTGTTCCTGATGTACTTGATTATGTAGATATAAGCATCGCGGAAACGCTGGGTGTAATTGATGGAAGCCATCGGAGTACCGTAGCAGAAATCACCCAGGGCAACCTGGTTGGATGCAATGGCATCATTGGTGCCGCCGAAAAGAATCACGCAGTCCGGGTTTGTCAGCAAATCCAGCCGGTCCACGAAAGGCTTACGGTATGAGCTCCCGGTTCGGGGATCCGGTGCTACGCAGCTGCCGCTCCAGGACGTGTTAACATCCAGTTCACACTTCCAGTAATTGGTAATCAGTTGACCCCAGTAGGTCTTGGTCCAGTCCGTCACGTCGCATCCCGATGCGGCGGGATTCTTATAATAAGCCCGATGATCAGACGGGATGATTCCCTCAAAGGTGGAGATGGAGTCTCCGATGATGGCTACACGCTTGGGAAAATCCCTTACCGTTTCCTTACGGGTGTTGCTGGAATTATCCTTGTTCCCGCAAGCCAGCAGCACGGGAATGAGCAGCAGATAAAAGAGTTTCTTCATGGTTTGCTTGATTATTAGTTCTGCAAAGATAACAAAAAAAACCGGCCCTTGTGACAAGAACCGCCCGTAAAGTGGACCAGGTCCGGAACCAGAAATGCGCATCGCCCCCCCTGGGATGCTTCCGTTTTCACGGGAATGGCGCAGGTGCCCCTTCCGATTGGCGCAGGTGCCAAAATAGGGGCGACACCTGCACCGCATTTCTGCATTCTGCGCCGTCTGTCGGCGCAGGTACCCGGTCAAAAAATGCACCTGCACCGCTAAGAACCAACACCTGCGCCAATCGGAAGGGGCACCTGCACCAAAAAGACCCAACACTTGTACCAAAAAGACCCAATACCTGTACCAGGAGGACCCGACACCTGCGCCAGAAGGGGCCGACACTTGTGCCAGCAGTCATGTGTGTGCAGGGAGGAAGGGATGGGCAGGAGTGAATGGGCGGAAACGGCTCCGTGGGGAGGCTTTGCGGAGGGAGCGGTGCCGTGCCAGCGGCAGGACGGAGTCTGTTCGACGACGTTATGGGCGCGGCCGCAGGCCACGACCATATAAAGGAGGAGTTAGGACGTCCAGCGACCGGGTGGGCGCCGTTTCCAACCACTGAACGGAGGCCCGCCCTTCCTCCCGTACACACGGGCTAAAGCACGAAAAGTGCCATGGGTGCCTAAAAATGTTCTTTAGCGCCGGAGTATAACGAAACAAAAAAACCGGCCCTTGTGACAAGAACCGGCTTTTAAAAGCGAGGGTCGCTTATTCAGCGGCGGGTGCTTCGGCTGCAGGAGCTGCCTCGGGGGCGGCCTCTGCGGCAGGAGCTTCAGCTGCAGGGGCCTCTGCGGGGGCATCGGCCTTCTTGGCGCGGCTGCGGCGGGTTGTCTTCTTGGCTTCCTTCTTGCCGGCGGCGAGGGCTGCCTCGTTGAAGTCCACCAGTTCCACCATCACCATTTCGGCGGCGTCGCCGCTGCGGAAACCGGTGTGCAGGATGCGGAGGTATCCGCCCGGACGGTCGGCCACCTTTGGAGCCACGGTGCGGAAGAGTTCAGCCGTTGCCTCTTTATCCTTGAGGTAGCTGAACACCACGCGGCGGCTGTGGGTGCTGTCGTCCTTGGACTTGGTGATGAGGGGTTCCAGATAGGGCTTCAGGGCCTTGGCCTTGGCCTCGGTGGTGGTAATCCTCTTCTTGATGATGAGGGAGGATGCCATGTTGGCGAGCATCGCCTTGCGGTGTCCGCTCTGACGGCCCAGATGATTGACTGCTCTATTGTGTCTCATTGTTAAACGATCTTGTGCTTGGGTTCAATGTTGTACTTGGTGACATCCATCCCGAAGGAAAGCTTGTATTTTTCCACCAGGAGGTCTATCTCGCTGAGGGACTTGCGGCCGAAGTTGCGGAACTTCATCAGTTCGGCGCGGCTGTAGGACACGAGGTCTGCGAAGGTGTCGATATCGGCGGCCTTCAGGCAGTTGAAGGCACGGACGCTGAGGCCCATGTCCGACAACTTGGTCAGCAGCAGATGACGCGTCCGGAGGGCTTCCTCGTCCAGTTTGCTGCTGTCCGTTATCTCGGAGGACTCGATGGCGATCTTTTTGTCATCGGTGAACAGCCTGAAATGATAGATGAGGATGTCTGCGGCGCTTTGCAGGGCGGCCTCCGGGGAAATGCTCCCGTCGGTGACAATTTCCAGGTTCAGCTTCTCATAGTCGGTCTTCTGCTCCACGCGGAAGTTTTCCACGGTCCAGTTGACCTTCTTGATGGGCGTATAGATGGCGTCAACGGGAATGGTGCCGATGGGCATGGCGGCGTCACGCATTTCTTCTGCGGGGACAAAGCCACGGCCCTTGGTGATGGTCAGCGTGATGCTGAGTTTCACGGACGGCTCCAGGGAGCAGATGTGAAGCTCCGGATTCAACACCTTGAAGGAAGACAATCCTTTGGAAATGTCCTCGGCGGTAAATTCGGACTTGCCGCTGATGGTGATATTCGCTACCTCGGACTCCGCGTTCACATCCATCCGGCGCAGGCGGACCTGCTTGAGATTGAGGATGATGTCCTGCATGCCCTCGATGACGCCGGGAATGGTCTGGAATTCTTCCTGAACCCCGGCAATCTGGATCTGGGAGATAGCGAAACCTTCCAGGGAAGCAAGGAGGATGCGGCGGAGGGCGTTACCGATGGTCTGTCCGTAACCGGGCTCAAGCGGCCTGAATTCGAAACGACCCACGGTCTCCGTGCCTTCGAGCATGATCACCTTGTCGGGTTTCTGAAATGTTAAGATTGCCATAAGATATTGGTGTTAAATCGATTACTTGGAGTAGAGGTCCACAATGAGCTGCTCGTTGATATTCTCGGGGATTTCCTCGCGGGCGGGAACATTCAGGAACTTGCCGGAAAGATTGGCGGCATCGAACTCCAGCCAGGCGTACTTGCTGGCATTGGCGATGCTGTTCTGTATGACCTCGAGGCTCTTGGAGCGTTCGCGGACGGCGATGACCTGACCGGGCTTCACCTGGCAGGACGGGATGTTGCAGATGGCTCCGTCCAGGGAGATGTGGCGGTGCAGCACCAGCTGGCGGGCAGCGGCGCGGCTGGGAGCGATACCCAGACGGTACACCAGGTTGTCCAGACGGGATTCCAGAAGGAGGATCAGGTTCTCACCGGTCTGGCCCTTCATGCGGGCGGCACGGCCGTAGGTGTTGCGGAACTGACGCTCCAGCACACCGTACATGTACTTGACTTTCTGTTTTTCCTTGAGCTGGATACCGTATTCCTTCTGCTTCTTGCGCTTGGCGGCCAGACCATGCTGTCCGGGAGGCGTATTGCGTTTTTCGAAGGTCTTGTCGGGGCCATAGATGGGCTCGCCGAACTTACGGGCGATGCGGGTGGTAGGACCAGTATATCTTGCCATAGTTCTTCTGTAGTTAAAAGTTAAACTTTTCGGCGGCCCTTAGGACGGCAACCATTGTGCGGCATGGGGGTGACGTCAATGATTTCGGTCACGGTAATGCCCGCATTGTTGATGGTGCGGATGGCGCTCTCACGGCCGGAGCCGGGGCCCTTCACATAGCACTTTACCTTGCGGAGACCAGCGTCGAAAGCGGTCTTGGACGCATCTTCTGCTGCCATCTGGGCGGCATAGGGCGTGTTCTTCTTGGAACCGCGGAACCCGCATTTGCCGGCGGAAGACCAGCTGATCACCTGACCCTGGGAATTGCACAGGGAAACGATGACGTTGTTGAAGGTGGAAGAGATATGGGCCTGGCCATAGGCGTCTACCTTCACAACTCTTTTTTTGGTAGTTGTAGTTTTCTTTGCCATAACTAAAAGGGGTTACTTGGTTGCTTTCTTCTTGTTGGCAACGGTCTTCTTCTTACCCTTGCGGGTACGGGCGTTGTTCTTGGTGCTCTGACCGCGGACCGGAAGGCCTGCGCGGTGGCGGATGCCACGGTAGCAACCGATATCCATCAGGCGCTTGATGTCCATCTGGACGGAAGAGCGGAGTTCACCCTCAATCTTGAACTGATCGTTGATGAGGTTACGGATGGCGGCGATTTGGTCGTCGTTCCAGTCTCCGACTTTGATAGTAGGGTCGATGCCGCATTTCTCCAGAATGGTCTGGGCGCTGCTGCGGCCGATTCCGTAGATATAGGTGAGACCTATAACTCCGTGTTTGTTGTTGGGTAAATCAACACCGGCGATTCTTGCCATAATCTATCTGTGCTTTTATTAGTTACACTTATTAACCCTGACGCATCTTGAACTTGGGGTTCTTCTTGCAGATAACGTACAGGCGGCCTTTACGCCGGACAATCTTGCAGTCTTCGCTGCGTTTCTTGATGGAGGTCTTGACTTTCATCGTATCTTGTTTTTATTTGTATCTGAAAGAAATTCTTCCTTTGGTTAAATCATAAGGTGAGATTTCAACTTTGACCCGGTCACCGAGAAGGATATGGATAAAGTTCATCCTCATCTTACCTGAAATGTTGCAGAGGAGGACATGACCGTTCTCCAGCTCCACGCGGAACATTGCGTTGGGGAGGGTTTCGATCACCGTTCCGTCCTGCTCGATAGCTACTTGTTTGGACATAGTTAAAAAGTCACTTTAAAATTTAATGGAACCGTCTTTCTCAATGTAGTCGAAGGTAGATAACTGTTCGGCCCGGCCTTTCCGGACAACAACTGTAAGCTCATAATGCGCCGCGTTCTTGTGGTCGGCGGTGTGGACGGCCCAGCCGTTGCTGGCCACGTACACGCCTCTTCCGCCCGCACAGATCATGGGCTCAATACAAATGGTCATTCCGTCCAGGAGGCGTGCCCCGTGGCCCCGTTTCCCGTAATTGGGAACGCCGGGATCCTCGTGCATCTCCTTCCCGATTCCGTGTCCTTCCAGTTCGCGGACCACGGAAAAACCGAAAGACCCTGCATACAGCTGCACCGCGTATCCGATATCGCCTGTCCGATTGCCCGCCACGGCAGCCTCGATGCCCTTGTACAGGGATGCCTTGGTGACATCCAGGAGTTTCCGGGTTTCGGCCGATATCTCCCCTACCGGGAAAGTATAGGCCGAATCCCCGTTGTACCCCTTGTACAGGGTTCCGCAATCCACGGAAACGATGTCTCCTTCTTCCAAAGGGCGGTCGCTCGGGAATCCGTGTACGACCACGTCGTTTACGCTCATGCAGAGGGCTGCGGGAAAGCCATCATAACCTTTGAAGGAGGGAATGGCTCCGTGGTCGCGGATAAAGGTCTCGGCCACCTCGTTCAACTTCGCAGTTGTCACACCGGGGGCGACCAGCTTACCGACCTCTGCCAGCGTCCGGGACACCAGGTCCCCGTTCAGGCGGAGCAATTCGATTTCCTCTTCGGTTCTAGGCCTCAGCATATGCCTTTTCAGTACATTCAAAAATTACATTCCGGACCTGCCGGTTAAACGGCCGGTCTTCATCAGTCCGTCGTAGTGGCGCATCAGCAGATAGCTCTCGATTTGCTGGAGCGTATCCAGGATAACGCCCACCATGATCAGCAGCGAAGTGCCGCCAAAGAAGCCGGCGAACTGGTTATTCACACCCATAATGTTGGCAAGCGCCGGCATACAGGCAATCAGGCCCAGGAAAATGGCACCCGGGAGGGTGACCCTGGTCATGATTTCGTCCAGGTATTCGGCGGTCTTCTTGCCGGGCTTTACGCCGGGGATGAAGCCACCGTTCTTCTTCATGTCTTCGGACATCATCGTGGGGTTCACGGTGACGGCGGTGTAGAAGTAAGTAAATACAACTACCAGGAGGAAGAATACCACGTTATACCAAATGGAGGTGTAGCTGGAGAACGCAGCGGCGATTCCACGGGTGGTATCGAAGCTGCTCAGCAGCATAGGGAACATCATCAGGGCCTGGGCGAAGATGATGGGCATCACGCCGGCGGCATTGATCTTCAGGGGGATGTACTGGCGTACACCGCCGTACTGCTTGTTGCCGATCACACGTTTGGCATACTGTACGGGAACCTTGCGGACCGCCTGCACCAGGGCAATGGCAGCCAGGATGACGAGCACCCAGACAATCATTTCCACGATAAACAGGAGCGGACCGCCCACACCGGAACCCGTAAGTTTCCAGGATGCTTCCGAAACCAGGGCGTAAGGCAGGCGAGCCACGATACCGATCATGATGATCAGGGAGATACCGTTGCCGATGCCTCTCTCGGTGATGCGCTCACCCAGCCACATGACGAACATGGAACCCGCCATGAGGATCAAGGTGCACACAGCGTTGAACCCGAAAGTACCCCAGTCCAGTGTCCGGGCTTCGGCGGGAATCATACCTGCCACGTAGGCGGGACCCTGGATGGCAAGGATGGCCACCGTGAGGTAACGGGTGATCTGGTTCATCTTCCGGCGGCCGCTCTCGCCTTCCATCTGCATTTTGCGGAAGGCGGGAACGAACATCCCCAGAAGCTGGACCACAATCGAAGCCGAGATGTACGGCATCACACCGAGGGCGAAGATGGACGCATTACCGAAGGCACCGCCGCTGAACATGTTCAGCAGGCCGAGGAGCCCGTCATTGGTATTCTTCGACTCCAAAGCCACCTTCAGAATGTCGGGGTTGATGCCCGGGAGAAGGATGAAGCTACCAAGCCGGTAAACCAGCACGAGCAGAATGGTATAACCGATTCGCTTGCGCAGTTCCTCGATGTTGTAAATGTTCTTTATGGTCTCGATAAACTTTCTCATCGTCGGAGGGTTTATTCGATAACGATTGCTTTACCGCCGGCAGCTTCGATCTTCTCTTTGGCCGATGCGGAGAAGGCGTGGGCCTTCACTTCGATCTTGGCGGCGAGTTCGCCGTTGCCCAGCACCTTCACCAGTTCGCCCTTGGAGGCGATGCCGGCGGCGATGAGGGTATCCACATCGAAGGCCTTTACCTTCAGCTTCTTGCTGAGGTCTTCCAGGGTGGCCACGTTCACGGCTTTGTAGGCTACGCGGGTGGGGTTCTTGAAACCGAACTTCGGCAGACGGCGCTGAATGGGCATCTGACCACCTTCATAGCCAATCTTATGTTCGTAACCGGCACGGGCCTGTGCGCCCTTGGTACCGCGGGTGGCAGTGCCGCCCTTACCGGAACCCTGGCCGCGACCGACGCGCTTGCTGTTATGGGTTGCGCCCTTAGCGGGCTTTAAATTCTCAAGTTTCATCTCTTGTTTCCTCCACTTAGTCAATTACTTCATAAGAAACCAGATGCTGAACTTTTTCCAGCATGCCGCGAGTGATGGGGGTATCCTCCACAATCACGGTCTGGTGCATACGGCGGATGCCGAGAGTCTTGAGGTTCGCGATCTGACGCTTGGTCTCTCCATTCTTGGAGCGGACCTGGGTAATCTTAAGCTTTGCCATAGTCTCTCAGGAATTAACCGTTAAAAACTTTGCTCATGGGGACACCGCGCAGACCGGCCACCGTGTATGCGTCGCGCATTTCGGTGAGGGCCTGGATGGTGGCTTTCACGAGGTTGTGAGGGTTGGAAGAGCCCTTGCTCTTGGCCAGGACGTTCTGCACACCTGCGCTCTCGAACACGGCACGCATGGCGCCGCCGGCCTTTACACCGGTACCGGGAGCTGCGGGTTTCATGAAGACCTCGGCGCCGCCGAAGCGGGAAACCTGCTCGTGGGGGATGGTGGTGTTGATGACGGGAACCTTCACCAGGTTCTTCTTGGCGTCTTCCACACCCTTGGCGATGGCGGCGGTGACTTCGTTGGCCTTACCCAGGCCGTAGCCCACCACGCCGTTTTCGTCGCCCACTACCACGATGGCAGCAAAGCGGAAGTGACGGCCGCCCTTGGTGACCTTGGTAACACGGTTGATGGCTACCAGTCTGTCCTTGAGTTCAAGGTCAGAGGTCTTAACTCTTTTAACATTTGAATTTGCCATATCTCTTTACGTGTTAGAATGCAAGACCGCCTTCGCGGGCAGCGTCTGCAAGGGATTTAACTCTGCCGTGGAAGAGGTATCCTCCGCGGTCGAATGCAACGGCGGTGATGCCGGCTGCCAGGGCGCGCTCGGCGATGGCCTTACCCACGATGGCTGCGGCTTCGATGCCGGATTTGCCTTTGGTCTGGGCGGCGAGCTCTTTGTCGTTGGAAGCGGCGGCCACGAGGGTCTTCCCTTCCAGGTCGTTCACCACCTGGACATAAATCTGCTTGTTGGAGCGGAACACAACCATCCGGGGACGCTCGGCGGTGCCGTTGACGTGCTTGCGGATACGGAAGTGAATCCTTCTTCTTCTTTCAATTCTATTGAGTGCCATAATTCTTTCCTCCTATTATTTAGCCGAGGCAGTCTTACCGGCCTTGCGGCGGAGCTGCTCGCCCACAAACTTGATACCCTTGCCCTTGTACGGTTCGGGACGGCGGAACGAACGGATCTTGGCGGCAATCTGGCCGACAAGCTGTTTGTCTGCGCTCTTGAGAATGAGAATGGGGTTCTCACCTTTGCGGACCTGGGGGGTTTCCGCGGTGACTTCCTTGGGCAGCATGATCTGGATGTCGTGGGAATAACCTACGGACATGGTGAGCAGCTGACCCTGGGCGGCCACACGGTAACCTACGCCCACGAACTCCTGCTTGATGGTGAAGCCTTCGCTCACGCCCACTACCATATTGTGGACCAGGGCGCGATACAGGCCGTGCATCGAGCGGAACCGGGGAAGGTCGCTGGGACGGGTGAACTTGATTTCATTTCCCTCGATGGAAACGGTGATGTCCGGATCCACTTTCTGGCTCATTTCGCCGAGAGGGCCTTTCACCTTCACGATGTTGCCGTCCAGCAGCTGAGCTGTGGTACCGGCCGGAAGGACTACAGGTAATTTACCGATTCTTGACATAGTTTTGGGTACGATTAATATACATAGCAAATCACTTCACCGCCCACATTCAGCTCTTTGGCCTCTTTGTCGGTGATGACGCCCTTGGAAGTGGACAGGACTGCGATACCCAGACCATTCAGGACGCGGGGCATGGTGTCCACGTCTGCGTATTTGCGCAGACCGGGCGTGCTCACGCGCTGGATGCTCTTGATGGCGGCGGCCTTGGTTTCCGGGTGGTACTTCAGGGCGATCTTTATGGTATTGTAGGGCTGGCCTTCAACCACTTTGTAGCTGAGGATGTAACCCTTCTCAAACAGAATCTTGGTGATGGCTTCCTTCATGTTGGAGGAAGGGATTTCCACCACTTTCTTACCGGCGAGGTAAGCGTTGCGGATTCTGGTCAGATAATCTGCGATAGGATCAGTCATTTTCTTCGAACTTTAAATGATTATTACCAGCTGGCCTTCTTTACGCCGGGGATCAGACCCTGGGAAGCCATCTCGCGGAACTGAATACGGCTGAGGCCGAATGCGCGCATGTAACCCTTGGGGCGTCCGGTGAGGGAGCAGCGGTTGTGGAGACGTACGGGGCTCGCGTTTTTGGGGAGCTTGTCCAGGGCGGCATAATCGCCGGCCTCTTTCAGAGCGGCCCGCTTGGCGGCGTACTTAGCAACTAATTTCGCGCGTTTGACTTCGCGAGCTTTCATTGATTCCTTTGCCATGCTATACTAGTTATTATGTTTCTTGAAAGGAAGGCCGAAAGCCTTGAGGAGGGCGTGTGCCTCTTCGTCGGTCTTGGCGGTGGTGACAAAAGTGATTTCCACACCGTGGATACGGGGGTTCTTGTCGATCTCGATTTCAGGGAAGATGATCTGCTCCTTGATACCGAGGGTGTAGTTGCCCTGACCGTCCATTTTCTCGGAGATACCGTTGAAGTCGCGGATACGGGGAAGGGCCACACGGATGAGGCGCTCCAGGAATTCGTACATGCGGACGTCGCGGAGGGTAACCTTGGCGCCGATGGCCATTCCTTTACGGAGTTTGAAGTTGGAGATATCCTTACGGGAGTTGGTGATGACAGCCTTCTGACCGGCGATGATGCTCAGTTCTTCGGCGGCTTCTTCCACCATCTTCTTGTCCTGGGTTGCATCGCCCACACCTTCGTTGAGGGTGATCTTCACCAGACGGGGAACCTGCATCACGGTGGTGTAGGAGAACTGCTTCACCAGCGCAGGAACGATTTCCTCTTTATAGACCTTCTTGAGGTCCGGGGTGTACCCGGTAGGAAGCGCCTGGGCTTCTGCGGGTTTGCTTGCTTTCTTTGCCATAATTACTTGATCTGGTCTCCGGTTGTTTTAGCAATGCGCACTTTCTTACCATCGACTTCCTTGTGGGCAATGCGGGTGGGCTTGCCGGCGGCGTCAACCAGGTTGACGTTGGAGATGTGGATGGCGGCTTCCTGCTTGATGATACCTCCCTGGGGAGCCTTGGAGTTGGGTTTGGTGTGCTTGGACACCATGTTCACGCCCTCTACGATGACGCGTTCCTTGTCACGGAGCACTTCCAGCACTTTGCCGGTCTTGCCCTTGTCGTTACCGGCATTCACATACACGGTATCGCCCTTCTTGATATTGAACTTTTTCATACGCGTATAATATTAGAGGACTTCGGGAGCCAGGGAAACGATTTTCATATAGTTCTCGCGGAGTTCGCGGGCCACGGGGCCGAAGATACGGGTTCCGCGGAGTTCGCCGGCGCCGTTGAGGAGGACGCAAGCGTTTTCGTCGAAACGGATATAGGAACCGTCCGGACGACGGATTTCCTTCTTGGTGCGCACGACGACGGCCTTCGTCACGGTGCCCTTCTTGATGTCGCCACCGGGGATGGCGCTCTTGACGGTCACGACGATGGTTTCGCCGATGGTGGCGTAACGGTGACGGGTGCCGCCCAGCACACGGATGCAAAGGACTTCCTTAGCACCGCTGTTGTCGGCCACCGTTAAACGTGATTCCTGCTGTATCATAATTACTTGACTTTTTCTACGATTTCAACTAATCTCCAGTTCTTGGTCTTGCTGAGCGGACGGGTTTCCATGATGCGGACGGTGTCTCCTTCGGAGCACTCGTTCTTGGCGTCCTCGGCCACGAACTTGGTGGTCTTCTTTACGAACTTGCCGTAAATGGGGTGTTTTTCGTGCGTTTCAACGGCAACCACGATGGTCTTGTCCATCTTGTTGCTCACCACGATGCCAACCCTTTCCTTGCGAAGATTTCTTTCCATAGTTCTTTAGTTCTGCTGTTTTTCTTTCTCGGCCAGAATGGTGATCATGCGGGCAATGTCCTGACGGGTCTTGCGGATCTTGGAGGTGTCCTCCAGCGGAGAGATCGCATGATTGAGCTTCATGGTGTCGAGGTTGCTTTTTTCCACTTCGATGCGGTCCTTAAGATCGGCCACCGACATCTCACGTACTTCGGATACTTTCATTTCTTTCTCCTCCAGTGATTATTCTTCAACATAATCCCTGCGAACCACGAACTTGGTGGCGACGGGGAGCTTATTGGCGGCAAGACGCATTGCCTCCTTGGCGACGGCGAGGGAAACGCCCTCTGCCTCGAAGAGGATACGGCCGGGAGTGATAGGGGCTACGAAACCCTGAGGGTCACCTTTACCTTTACCCATACGGGTATCCAGCGGCTTGGCGGTGAAAGGCTTCACGGGGAAGACGCGGATCCAAATCTGACCTTCACGGTTCATTCTGCGGGAGATGGCCTGACGGGCAGCCTCGATCTGGTGGGCGGTGAGCCAGCAGTTTTCCAGGTTCTTGAGGCCGAAGGAACCGAATGCGAGCTGGTTTCCACGACCGGAATTGCCCTTCATGCGGTTTTTCTGCTCCCTTCTGAATTTTGTTCTTTTAGGCTGTAACATTGCTGTAATGTTTAAATAATTTCCTTATTAGTCCCTAACTAATTGAGGCTCAATGCATTACACACATTAGGGCCCAATTTGGGGATTGCAAAGTTACAAAAAAATTCGGAACCGCCAAACTTTTTTACAAAATATTTCAACATTTTCGACCGCGAAAGTTGACACCTAACTATGCGGTTTTTCCGTCACTTACGAAAGTGGTGCAAAAAAAGTTTGCGTGGTTTTCGACACACGTTCAGGCCATCTCTGCAATTCCCCGAAAAAAAGTATATTTGCAGAGAAAAGAATAGAGTAATGAAAAAGTACGTATACTTCCTCACGGCCCTGCTGGTTATTGCGGGATGCGACGGTTTAATCAAAATCACCGACAACTCCGGAAACGGGAACGGCGGCGGTAACAGCGAAGGCGACAACCCCTCTACGGATAACGGGACGAACATAGTTACCCAGCCCAAGGGTGCCGTCAAGCGCATCTTCGACGTCCAGACCGACAACCGCGGGTGGCACAATTTCGACTATGACGACGTCTATATCTATGACGCCCAGGGAAGAATCGTCACCGACAAATGCAACCAGAAAACCTACAACGGACAGACGGGGCAACTGCTTTGGGATGACGATTACGAGTACACGTACTACTATAACGGCACCCAGTATGAATGGTGGAACAGCCCGGACCGCAAAGACAAAGCCCATGAAGGCACGCTGAACGCGAAAGGCCAGCTGATCTCGCTGAAACGGGGCAGCTCCAGGACCGACACCTTCACCTATGACGCCGACGGCCACCTGACCAAATTCGTCAAGGACTCCGGCGGCGGCAACAAAACCACCGTCACCTATACCTGGAACGACGGGCTCATGATATCCTCCGTGACCGCCGTCACTTCCGGCGCCAGCACGGTAAGTACGGAGCGCCGCTACATCTACGGGCGCGCCAATCCCACACTGGGCCACTATCTGGACCTGAACATCCGGTTCTGCTTCCCCGAAACCAACCAGATCATGATGGTGGGGCTGGGCCCGGAGAGAATGCTTACGGATGTGTTGATCTCTTCTTCGGCGAAAGCCACCTCCGATGACAAGATTGAACGCCACATCGAGTATAAATGGGATTCCAACTCGCGGATAACCGGGATAGAGCGCACCATTCTCAAATTCCCCTGCGCGGAGGAGGATATCGTCCGTACCGAACGGGACATCGACACCTACACCGTCACTTACTACAATTAATGTCCTTCCGCCGCCACATCGTGCTTCTGCTGGCGCTGTTGACCTTCGGGCCGATGGCAGCCGGTCAGGGCCATGTGCGCCGCGCGATGGAGCGCGCGAAACAGCGGCAGGAGGAGATGGCGCGGAAGGAAGTCGCGGCGGACGAGCATGCGGCGTCCCAGGGGGCCGGCTATATGCGGATGCTGGTGGCAGGCGGGGACACCACCTACCTGGACAATCTACGGCCCGTTTACGTATTCGGCCAAAAGGGGAAAAAGTCGGAAAAATCCTGGCGGGAATACTACACGCTGGTCTGGCGCTTTGCCCGCGTTTATCCCTATGCGCTGGCCTCGGGCGGCCTGAAGCACCAGGTGGACAGCACCCTCAACGCCCGGAAATACGGCGGCATCCGCCGACAAATGTACATCGACGCCATCCAGAAACAGCTGTTCAAGGATTTCGGGGGCGCGCTGCACGACATGACCATCTCGCAGGGAGCCCTTCTGCTGAAACTCATCGGCCGGGAAACCGGCTTCACGCCCTACGACATCATCCACGATTACAAGAGCGGCGTCGCCGCCGGCTTCTGGCAGGGTGTCGCCAAACTCTTCGACAACGACCTCAAGAGCCAGTATGACCCGGACGGGGCCGATGCAGCAGTGGAACAATTGGTGCAAATCTGGTTGCGGGGGGATTTCCCCGCACTCTACTGGTCTATTTTCTGGGAAGACCCTCCCGTGGTGAAAGTTCCCGAAACCTATTTCAAATAACTACCAGCTCACGTCGGCCGAGTAGGTGTTCCCGAAGCGGTCCGTCACCCGGACCGTGCCCTTGGACGGCGCGGCGGACACCGCCACGCGGAAAAGCGTGGTAATGGCGCCCGTACTGCTGGCACTGTAATCGGAAGAAGAATTCAGGGCAGGAGAATAGGTCTTGTAGTGGGTCTTTATTTCGGTAGTCGCCAGGTCATGGCGGTCCGCCGTAAGCACATGTTCCATGGTAAGCGGAGAGCCGCCCTCCGGAATGAAAACCGGCGTCCCCCACTTTTCGTCCCACAGGAAAACGTTCACGTAGACGCAGCCGTCGCCATAGGCCCCGCGGGGATATGCGTGCATCTGATAATCCTCGTCCAAAAACATGACGGAGCCGTTTTTCATCACGGCATGTCCACTGGCGTCATAGTCCCAGTCCCGCCACTTGTATTCCGGTTTCCTGGAGGTCTTCCCCGTAGTGGTTCCAATCCAGTCCGGCCGTTGATAGCGGGTGGGATGGAAACGCCAGGACACCTGTCCGTGATCCACCTCCACGATGGTGAATCCGCGCGGCGTACCGGAAGAGAGGTATTCATTCAGCCAGAGTTCGCCGGTGGAACGCGCTACGGTATGCACCTGCACCCTTCTGTGCCGATGACTCTCCGGGTAAACGTAGTTGAACGACGTGTGCGTATGGCCTCCCCAGGCATGGACCTCCGCATAGTCGTTGATGAGGTCACCGTACTCCGGCCCGTTGACGGAAGTATTGGTGCGTTCGCTGCCGCTTTCCAGCTTGAACAGGGGCGAATGGGCCGCCACCATCAGCGTGGTGGAGGTGGGGACGTAGTATAAATCGGCCCGGAGCCAGCTCATGACGGCGTCGGTGAGGCCGGCGTCGTAGTCCCGGAGGGAGTTGTCGGAATCCCGCAGCTTCATAATCATGTCGTCCAGCACCACGAAGTGGATGCCGCCGATGTTGAAGGAATAGTTGGCCGGCCCGAACCAGCTTTCAAAATCGGCCGCTCCCGCCACATCGTCCGCCGCATTGGGGTTGTGGTCATGATTGCCGATGACATTGTAGGTGGGGTAAGAGAGCTTCGCCAGGCCGTCCGCATAGCGGGAATACAGGGCCGTATTTTCGTGGACGATGTCGCCCAGGCAAAGGCCGTAGACCGCGTGGCCCGTGATGGCCGACGAGACATCGAGGAGCTCCCGATAGAGGTCCTCACAGATTTCCAGCGAATGGTAGGCGTATTTGTCGGAGGCGGCCCCGGAGGAGCGGGGTTGGGGATCCGCCGTCACCAGGAGGGTGAAGCGGTCCGGATTCTCAACGGGCGTGAGTTCGTACGAGCCCATGTCGTACACCCCATCCAGGGGGGTTACGTCGGCCAATCTCTTATAGAATTTCGGCAGCCCCCTCTCCACGGGAGGGATGTAGCCGGAAGGGGTGCTTACCCAGACGAACTTGACGCCGGTGAGGGCGCTTTTGAAGTAGAAACAGCCGTCCGTGCGGCTCAGGACGCACACCTGACCGTCCGAAACCACCACGCCGGACAGACCTTCTCCGGTCTTGACGTCCACTACGCGGCCCTTGACGTTGTAATCCTTAGGAATGGCAGGGTCTGTGGGTTCCGGAGTGGGCGGCGGGGGAATACGCACCGTAGCGGCCTTCTCCTGACAGGCGGCAAGGACGACTAACAGCAGCAATGGGAGGAACTTCTTCATCGGCCCTCTTCCAGCGCGCCGGATTCGGCGTTGAAAACCAACCAGTTGGGTGCGGTCATCCAGTCTCCCAGCACATGCAGGCTGGCGCTGTCCACGGGGATATCCACCCGGCAGTGATAATGGCCGAAGATGAAGTGATTGACGGGGCTGTGCGCCTGAAATTCCTTGCAGTACTTGTACAGCCGCTCGTCTTCGCCCTTGAAATGGTAGGCGATGGGCTTTTCGCTGCGGGAACGATGGCTCCAGCCGGTGGCCCAGCGGAAGGCGATCCAGGGGTGGAGGGTGGAAAACAGCTTCTGCGTCCATTTCCGCGTAAAGAGCCACTTGTTGAACTTGTACACATGGTCTCCGGGGCCCAGTGCGTCGCCGTGTCCCAGGCAGAAGGTCTGCGTGCCGATCTTTACGACATAGGGCTGCTCCAGAATCCGGATGCCCAGCTCCCCGAAACAGGTCTTGGCCCAGAGGTCGTGGTTGCCGCGGAAGAAGTAAACCTTTACGCCTTCATCGGCCAGATCCGCCAAAGTACCCAGCACACGGGAATAGCCGCGGGGGATGACATGGCGGTATTCGTACCAGAAGTCGAAGATGTCGCCCAGCAGGTACAACGCCTGGGTTTCCGCCGGATCAATACCCTTCAGGAACTTCAGAAAGGCTTTTTCGCGGGCGGCGGGGTCTCCCACCGGAAGGCCCAGGTGGATATCGGAGACAAAGTATGTTAACTGCTTTGGCATCTACGACAAAATAAAAATCAACACCGCGACGATGAGGCAATAGAGGGCGAACCACTGGAGCCTGGCCTTCTTCACCAGGGCAATCATCACCTTGCAGGCAAAGAGACCGCTGGCAAAGGCGGCGGCAAAGCCCAGCGCCAGGGGCAGCACGCCCACACCGGCGCCGAAACCCTGTTCACCCGTGAACACTTTCAGCAATTCCAGACACTGTTCTCCGAGGATGGGGATAAGTACCATTAAAAAAGAGAACTGCGCCATGTTTTCCCGTTTGACGCCGGAGAGGAGACCCGTGGCGATGGTGCTGCCACTGCGGGAAATCCCCGGGAACACGGCCACGGCCTGGGCGACACCCACCGTAAGGGCCTGCCAATAGGTAATGCCGTTCCTGCCGTCTTTTACCGCCGGCGTCTTGATGCGCTTCCCGGCCTGATCGCTCACCAGCAAAAGGAGGGCGGTAACACAAAGGCCGATGCCCACCCACCAGAGGGCGCCGCCGAAGAGGGCCTCCACCTGGTCCTTGAACAGAAAACCGACAAGGGCTACCGGAATGGCGGACACCAGGATCTTGCAGATGTAATCCGTCTCGTCGTTATACTTGAACTTGAAAAGGCCCTTGAGCAGTTTCCAGACAGCGCTCCAGAAAACCACGATGGTAGCCAGCACGGTGGCAAGGTGGACGGCTACGGTGAAATCCATAAACCCATCCGCATCGGCCCCCAGCAGTTCCTCAAAAATGCAGAGATGCCCGGAACTGGAGACCGGGAGAAATTCCGTAAGCCCTTGCACCAGGCCCAAAAGAATCGCCTGCCACCAGTCCATCCCTATTTCTCCTTTTTGAACGTCAGCATAATGGCCAGGACTTCCACCACGATCCCCGCCACCATTACGACGGGAGCGGCCACCAGGCGACGGAAGTCGAACATGGCATAGTTGAATACGTCAGGGTTGTCCGAACCGCCGCCGGAAAGCAGCAGGAATCCCGACGCCAGCACCAGCAGGCCGGCAATCATCAGCTTGATGTTCTTGGCCCCGAGGGCCATCCTGTCCACAGTTTTCATTTTAATTAAGATGCATATAACTGATCCCGGTTATAACCAACCAGGCGGCCCACCACCACAAAGGTGCTGGCCATGCAGATAAACACGCCGGAAAGCAGCATCACCACCATCACCTGCAGCAGGGATTCCATCGAGAAAAGCTGGAACAGGTGCGGGAAGGAATTCCGGACCGCATACAGCCCTCCCACCAGCATCAGGATGGCGAGCATGGCGGCAAACAGGCCCTGCAACGCGCCACGTCCCAGGAACGGTGCCCGGATATAGGCTTTCGTCGCTCCCACCAGGGACATGGTATGGATGCTGAAACGGCGGGAAAACAGATCCAGCCGGACGGTGTTGGCGATGAGCACGAAGGAGATGAACAGCAGCACCACCACGCATACGGCCAGCGCCAGGGATATGCGGCGCAGGTTCTGGTTCAGGGCGTCCACCAGGGAAGTCTGGTACACCACCTCTTCCACCAGCGGACTTTCCGCCAGGGCCGATGACACCACGGCCAGGCTGTCCGACGAAACATAGTCCGCCGACAGGGTTACGTCTATGGAAATGGGAACGGGCGCCGCCTCGAATACGTCCAGGAAATCCTGTCCCAGCATGTTGGACATTTCTTCCATCCCCTGCTCCCGGGACACGAAATGCGTGGAGCGGACTCCGGGGATGACGGCCACCTGCGATTCATACTGCATGGCTTCTTCCTCCGTGACATACTCCTTGAACAGGATGGAGACCTGGAAGTTCTCCTTGAAGTAATTGCTCACGGCGCGGGCGTTCACCAGCAGGAGCGTTCCCACCCCCACCAGCAACAGTACCAGAGACAAGCTGATGACCGTGGAAATCCAGGCGCTGACAAGGCGACGGCGTATGGTAGAACGGGCCATATTCGCCCCAAAGTTACGGAAAGCGCCGAAAAACTCAAAAAAAATTAGTAACTTTGTGAACTAAATGTACGTGAGTTATGGGAGAACCCGCCAAGAAGATTCTGTTCGTCAGCGCCGAAATGGAGCCCTACCTTCCGGAAAGCCGTATGGCCACCTTGTGCCGGCAGCTTCCCCAGGGCATCCAGGAACGCCACAGGGAAATCCGCGCATTCATGCCGCGCTACGGCTGCATCAACGAACGGAAAAACCAGCTGCATGAGGTAATCCGCCTGTCGGGAATGAACATCATCATCGGCGACGTAGACCGTCCGCTGGTGATCAAGGTCGCGTCCATATCGGCCGCCCGTATCCAGGTCTATTTCATCGACAATGAGGACTACTTCCGCCGCAAACAGCTGTACCGGGATGCGGACGGAAAATTCTTCGCGGACAACGGCGAACGGGCCATCTTCTTCGCGCGCGGTGTGCTGGAGACCGTCAAGAAACTGCGCTGGGCGCCGGATATCATCCATTGCACCGGCTGGATCTCCCACGTTCTTCCCCTATACCTGAAAAAGACCTACAAGGACGACCCTATCTTCGCGGAATCCAAGGTGGTGCTGTCCCTGATGGACGACATAGCCGAAGAAACCCTTTCTCCGGGCTTTGCGGAAACGGTCCTGTTCGGCGGCATCAAGCCGCGGGACGTCGCGGTGCTGGAAGAAGGCGCCACGGGCACGGAACTTGCTAAACTGGCGGTGCAGTACGCGGACGGCGTCATCCTGGGGAGCCCGGATGTAAAGCCCGCGCTGAAAGAGTACAGCGCCTCCCTGGGCCTGCCAATCCTCCCCTATGAGGAAGACAGCTACAAGGACGGCAGCTACATGGACCGCTACAACGCATTTTACGAGGACTTGCTGAAATGAGAAAATTCCTGGCCATCGCATTGGCTGCAGCCCTGGTTCTGCCGGGCTGCGTAGAGGTGGACGGCAGCCTGGGAGAAGGGCTGGTGGACAAGAGTCTCCTCTACGACACCCATACCATAGAGTTTCCCCTCACGGACATCCGGATGAAGATGGCGGAAGACCTTTCCGGCTATTCATCCTCCCGCCTTACCCTGGGGGCCATCCGGGACGAAAAACTGGGCCTCACAACCCGTGAAGCCGCTTTTTCCCTCATTCCTGCGCTGGATACCGTGGACCTGGGGACCAATCCCACACCCGTGAGTTTCTCCCTTCGCTTTGAGGCGGACACCGTTTCCTGCAACAAAGACAGCGAGGCCAGCATTATGCAGAACCTGCGCGTGACGGAACTCACCGCTGCGCTGCCGGAAGCCTATAACGCCGGTTGCACACAGGAGATTCCGCACGGTACCGCCCTCATCACCAAGGGCGTTCCCGTATACGACGGCGGAGAGGAACTCTCCTTCTCGTTCACGGACGCCTTTGCGCAGAAATACATCGACGCACTCCGCAGCATCGGCCCCGTCCTGAAACAGCGGCCGGAAGAGGAAGGCGGCTCGGAAGAAGGGCTCATCGACAAATATGATGAATGGGTGGCGGCACTGCCCGGCATCCACCTCGCAATGGATGCCCCGGAAGGAAACGGCGGCCGCATCAACCTGTTCAACTTCTCCTGCATGAGCGTGAGCAGCGGATATTACCTCCGCAACAACAACGTGGGCCTGCTGAAAGTGCACAGCACCTGGGAGGGCGTGGAGAAGGATTCCACCTTCCTGTTCGTTCCCGGTGAACCGGCCCTGTACGACGAAATAACCTACCAGGCCAACAACCAGAAGTTCGACCAATATTGCTTCAACCGCACCACCCATTCCACCGCCGAGGGTCCCGCCGGGGCCGAAATCCTGGTGGAAGGCGGCGGCGGGCTCAAGCCGGTGATATCGGCTCGTGAGCTGCAGGAACAGACGGCTGCCGCCATCGTGGCCGACGGACGGGATCCCGGCAAGGCCATCATCGTGAAGGCCTCCATTGTCCTGCCCTTCGTGAAACCGGCGGGCGGCTGGGATGCGCTCAAGTACTTCCCCATCGTCCTCAGCCCCACCATCCGCAAGGAAGGCACCAGCGAAGACGGACACGACTATGTCTCCTTCGCGGGACTCACGGACGCCTCCGTAAGCACGGAGAACCAGGGCAGCCTGGACCGCAGCAACCTGCGTTACGCCCCGGACATCACCTACCACCTGCAGGCCATCATGGCCCGTACGGACCTGGACACCGCCACGGACGCGGACATCTGGCTGCTCACCATCAGCACGGAAAAGACGGCAAATGCAAGCGGCTCCCTGTACGACAGCGAGTATTACCAGCAGCTGCTCTATGCCAGCTACTATAACAGCATCTACGGAGGCGGCTACGGGTACGGCGGCTATGGCTACGGAAACTATGGTTATGGCGGTTACGGCTACAACGACTATTACAGCAACTACTATAACTATATGATGCTGGAGGAAATGATGAACGCTTCCACCCAGACATCCTACAGTTATTCCACCTCGCTGGACAAGGACCGCTTCTACTGCGCCGTCCTCAACGGCCCGGGCGCCGCATCGGACGCCCCACTCTTCCGCGTCACCTACGCGGTCCCGAGAGACTAAAAAAGAGGCCAGCCGGAAAGCTGACCTCTTTTTATGTTGGACCGGGAGAATTACTCACCAATCTTTTCTGCAACTTTGTTGATGGCGTCGCCCACGGTGGAAATACCGCTGGTTTCTTCATCGGGAATCTTGATGCCGAAGACGTGTTCGAATTCCATGAGGAGTTCCACGGTGTCCAGGGAGTCGGCACCCAGGTCGTTGGTGAAGCTGGCAGATTCAGTAACTGCGCTTTCATCCACGGCAAGCTTGTCCACGATAATGGCTTTCACCTGCTTTACGATTTCTTCCTTTTTCATAGTAGTTTGTTTTAAGTATTTATTTATTCTTCTTTTCGTATTAACGCGCAAAGTTAAACATTTTTTCTTAAAAATGAAACACTTCTACTCCCGGCTCAGGTTCCGCCAGATGCGGAGACCGTTCAGGGCGTTGATAAGGTAGAAGGAGTATTTGACGATGTAAACGGGCGCGAAGGACTTGTCCGAGGTGGCCCAGAGCGCAATGGAGAAGATGTTCACCCCTATCCAGAAGATCCACTGCTCCATATAGGCGGTGGACATCAGGAGCTGGCCGATGACATTACAAACCAGCGGCACCACGTCCAGCAGCACGGCCACGCGGAGGAAACCTTCGGCGGCGCTGCGGTCGAAGCGAAGGAGGATGAGGTAGAGGATGGCCGTAGCGGCGAGGGTAATGCCCAGCCAGCCCCAGCGCATGGCGGGACTGAGTCTTCTGGCCTTCACCTGGGCCGACGCCTTCGCGCCGCGCCGCCTCCACTGCAGGAAGCCCACCAGCTGCATGGGCACGAAATAAACGAAGTGCAGGAGCGCGTTCCCGAGGCCTGAGCCCCCCACCCGCCAGTTCATCCAGCAGGCAACACCGTAGATGGATACGTCCAGAAATCCGAACAGGAAGGTGATGATCCAGCCGTTGGCGGAACAAACTGTCGCCAGCACGCCCATCAGCGAGCCAAAGGCGCTCAAAAGCAGCCACAGCGTCTCGCCTTCCGCCGCATTGCCCAGTTTAATCCCGGTGACAATGCACGTCGCCACCGTCATCCCAACGAGGATGAACGCGCTGAACCATCGCACGAACCTCCGCTCCCTTTCTTCTGAGGGGGCTCTGCCCCCTACCATCCCCCGCGGCCTCCGGCCGGGCGCTCTGAAGAGCGCTTTATCAGTGCCCTTTTCAATCATTTTTCAGGTAATCATGTATTCTCATGGCGAGGTCCGCGCCCACCAGGGCGCTGAGCTCTTCCAGCGGGGCAGCGGCAATGCGGGCAACGGAGCCGTAATGCAGCAGAAGCCGCTGCTCGGTCTTTTCGCCCACGCCCTTGATTTCCCGCAGGGCGCTCTGGATGGCCGCTTTGGAACGGAGGTTCCGGTGGAAGGTAATGCCGAAGCGGTGGGCTTCGTCGCGGATGCGCTGCAACACTTTCAGGGCCTGCGAATTGCGGTCGATGAAAAGCGGATAGGGGTCTCCCACGCGAATCACTTCTTCCAGACGCTTGGCAAGGCCCACCACCGTCACTTTCTCCAGGATGCCCAATTCGGCCAGGGCCTGGTGGGCGAACTCCAGCTGACCCTTGCCGCCGTCGATGACGATGAGCTGCGGCAGGTCCTCCGGATTTTCGGCCAGCATCCGGGAATAGCGGCGGTTCACCACTTCCTTCATGGAGGCGTAATCGTTGGCGCCGATGACGGTTTTGATCTTGAAGCGGCGGTAATCCTTCTTGGAGGGCTCCGCGTCGCGGAAGACCACACAGGAAGCCACGGGGTTGGTGCCCTGGATGTTGGAATTGTCGAAGCATTCCATGTGCCGGGGCAGCACGGACATTCCCAGGGCCTTCTGCAACTCAGTCATCACGCTCATTCTGAAGGCATCCGGATCCGTATGCTCCCGCTGTTTTAAACTATTAAAATGGAACTCCTTGGCGTTCTTGGCGCTCAGTTCCAACAGGGCCAGTTTATCCCCTTTCTGCGGAATGCGGAAGTTAACGCCGGGGATTTCCACGTCCGGGAGGAAAGGTACGATAACCTCTTTGGAGAGTTCCCCGAACTTGTCCTCGATTTCGCCGATGAAGGCGCTGAGCACCGCCGCGGGCTCCTCTTCGATCTGGCTGCGCAGGCCCAGGTTCAGGCTCTGGACGATGGCGCCGCCGCGGATGCGGAGGAAGTTGCCGTAGGCATCGGCCCCATCCAAAACCAGGGAGAAGACATCGGCGTCCACATCGGCCGCCTGGGTGATGATACTCTTGGCATAGTGGCGTTCCAGGAGGGCGAGGCGGTCCTTGTAGCCTTGCGCTTCCTCGAAGGCCAGGCGTTCGGCGGCATCGGCCATCAGCGACTTGTAATGCCGGATCACTTCCCCGCCGCGACCGCTTAGGATGCGGACGATTTCCTCAATGTTGGCGGCGTATTCGGCCCGCGAAATGTTCCCCACGCAGGGGGCTTTGCATCGGCCGATGTGAAAGTCCAGGCAGGGACGGACCTTCCCGCGCAGGATGGCCTCCGAGGTGATTCTGAACTTGCAGGAGCGCAGCGGGTACATCTCCCGGAAGAA
>JAFZKT010000031.1 GCA_017553545.1 Bacteroidales bacterium
CAAGATCCGCGACGGGAAGATGGACATAAAGACCTATGTCCAGACCGTGGACGGCTTCGAGCAGTGGAACCCCCTGATGAAGGGGGAATTCCCCATCTCCCGGGAAGTCCTGGAGAAGGAGGTCTTCCCCGCCTTCATGGTGGAAATGCCGAAACTCACCAAGGACACCTACACCTATGACGAATTCATCGCCATGGTGAAGGCCTGCCCGGACCTCGCCGCGGTGCGCGTGCACAAGCAGCGCTTCGGCTACATGGTGAACAACACCATCTGCGAAGTGGGCAACGTCCTCATCAACGGAGCCAAGGTGGTCACCATCAACTCCGAATCCACGGAGATTGAGGACATCAAGAAAACCGTGGCCGACTGCCACCTGGAGGGCGTTGAGAACATCAACTACCTGCAGGCCATCAAGCGTGTCATCGGCATGAGCGACAAACCTTTAGCCAACGAAACGGTATGTCACAGGAAATAGAGAAGAAATTTCTGGTAAAGGGAGACTTCAAGGCCGATGCCTTCAAGGCCACCCGCATCACCCAGGGCTATCTGAGCTCAGTGCCTGAGCGCACCGTCCGCATCCGCGTGAAGGGCGACAAAGGCTTCATCACCGTCAAGGGAATCGGCAACGCTTCCGGCGCCGCCCGTTTCGAATGGGAAAAGGAAATCCCCGTGGAGGACGTCCGGGCCCTTTTGGACCTGGCCGAACCCGGCGTGATTGACAAGACCCGCTACCTGGTGAAGAACACCGACGGCAAGCACACTTGGGAAGTGGATGAATTCTACGGCGACAACGACGGCCTCACCGTGGCCGAAGTTGAGCTGGAGGACGAAAACGAACCCTTCGACAAACCCGCCTGGCTGGGCGAGGAAGTCACCGGGGATCCCAAGTACTTCAACTCCATGTTAATGAAAAACCCCTACAAGAATTGGAAATAAGGTTTTTTAAACATTCCATCCTCTGTCTTCTTATGGTTTCGTCCTTGAGCGCGTGTCTCGAGGACGATCCCATAGGGGGCGGCGGGGGTGGAGACACCCCGACCACGGACTATAAAGTCTATACGCTGGGCACCCCCACGGCCTACTCCACCTCCGCTTACGAGTTGGAAGGCCTTTCCGCCATCTGCCTGAACGAAGCGGGAAACGGGCTGTACATCGCCAACGACAACGGTTTCGTGCACGAATTCGGCTTTGACGGGAAACTGAAAAACACCTTCTCGTTCCCTTCGCCCAACAATGCGCGCGACTGGGAAGGCATCGCCCGTTCCACGGATGGCAACACCATCTACCTGAGCGAGGAACGCACACGTGAGGTGTACACGCTGAATGCGAACCACGCCGGTGTGACGCTGGTCTCCCAAGGCCCCCGGGAAGCGGAATCCTCCGACAACCAGGGCTACGAAGGCGTGGCCGCCGGAAACGGCATCCTATATATCTCCAACCAGAGCAAACCCCTCCGCGTCTATACATACGACCTGACGGCAGGCACCTGGGGAACCGCTTTCAACGCCTCCTGGGAAGCCAAGAGCCTGTCGGACATCTACTACGACGGCGAAGACGGCACCCTCTGGATTGTGGATGCGAAAACCCTGTTGCTGTCACATCTGAAGGCCGACGGAACCGTCCTGCACCACTATGACCTCTCCTCCTTCAACAAGGATTTCAAGCCGGAGGGATTCTGCAAGGACCCCGCCACCCACACGATGTGGTTCGTGTGCGACCAAACCAGCAACATCTATAAAGTGAGCTATCAAAGATAATGGCTGAAGAGAAGAAGCCGGCGGTGTTCGACCCGCTGGACATGAATAATTATAAGGTAGAGAAACTGCCCAAGATGCAGAAGTCCAAACTCGAGGTTTGGATGGCGCGTCTGGGCGGGCCGCTGGCGCTCATCGCCTTTGTTTGGATCTGCTGGTTCAGCCATATCGGCTTCATCGACAACCTGGGCCTGATGAAGCCCTTCGAATTGTCCAACGTCCTGGCCGAAAAAGCCAAAGCCCGCCTGGACATCCTGGGGATAGACGGCTTCGTCCGCGCCAATTACGCCATGCTGGGCATTTTCGTAGCCAGCCTCATCCTGTGGATTACGGAAGCCATCCCCAATTATCTCACTTCGCTGGTCCTCATTCTGGGCGTGGTGCTGTTCAATGTCACCTCCCAGGAAACCGCCCTCCACCAGTTGGGCCACCCGGTGATGTGGCTGAACATCCTGAGTTTCGTACTGGCCTCCATGCTGGTGAAAACCCGCTTTGCCAAACGACTGGCCCTGGCCTTTGTAATCAAGTTCGGCAAGAGCGCGAAGGGGGTGCTGTGGAGTTTCCTCCTCATTAACCTGGTGCTTTCGATGTTCATATCGGCCACCACGGTGAAGGCCACCATCATGCTGCCCATCTTCATGGTCATCTGCGCCATCTACGGGGCCTCAAACGGAACCCGGAACAACTTCGGCCGCAACCTCGTGATCCAGAACCTGTTCCAGGTGAACATCGGCGCAAATGCCTTCTACACCGGCAGCGGCGCGCACCTGCTGGCCATCTCCCTCATCGCCGGCTTCCTGGGCAGCTGCGACTTCGGTTATTCGGACTGGCTCATTGCCGTAGGGCCCATGAGCGTCATCATCCTGGTGGTAGGTCTCCTGCTGGGCATGTACGTATTCTTCCCCATGAAGAAGGAGGAGCAGGTACCCCAAATCGAGGGCGGCCTGGACCGCCTTCGCGAAGAACTGAAGGCGATGGGCAAAATGTCGGTCCAGGAATGGAAGGCCGTGGGAATCTTCCTGGTGGTCCTGTTCCTGTGGATAACCAAGGGGACTTTCCACAATATCGACGAAACCATCGTCGCCCTCATCGGCGCCGTCCTCGCCCTCATTCCGGGCATCGGCGTGGTGAAGTGGAACGACGTAGACATCCCCTGGCACCTGATGCTTTTCAGCGCCGGCGCCTATGTGCTGGGCAGCGGCCTCAACGCGACAGGCCTACCCAATACCATGGTGAACGCCGCATTCAATTCCCTGGGGATCGGCGACGGCACGCCCTACTGGGTGCTGTACGTCATCCTTACTTTCTTAATGATGTATTCCGGACTGGTATTCCAGTCCAAGACCATCCGGACGATGGTGTTCGTCCCCATCGCCCTGGGCGTGGAGCAGCGTTTCGGCTTTCCTCCCATGAGCCTGGCCCTTCCTGTGTCCATGCTCATCGAGCACTGCTATGTGCTCCCCTTCAACAGCAAACCCGCGGCCCTTTTATACACTACCAATCAGTACAGTATGACGGACGCTTTCAAATATGGCATCACCATGATGACCTTCTCCTGGCTGCTAATCCTCCTCTTCGGTGAAACCTTGCTGAAGTGGCTGCATATAACGCCGGGACTGTTTTAACGGGTTTTTTCTTATCTTTGCATTCCGTTATGAATATCGACTGGGTTTTAATAACGCGTTTGGTCATCGCCGGGCTGCTGGGAGCGGTGATCGGTTTGGAACGGGAAATCCGGGCCAAGGAAGCCGGCGTGCGCACGCATTTTATCGTAGCGCTGGGCAGTGCCATTTTTATGATCATCTCCCAGTTCGGCTTCGGAGATAAATTCCACGACGTAGCCCGCGTGGCCGCCCAGGTGGTCTCCGGCATCGGTTTCATCGGGGCCGGCGTCATCATCTTCCAGAAAAACGCCGTGAGGGGTGTCACCACCGCGGCGGGCCTGTGGGTGGCGGCGGCCATCGGCATGGCCTGCGGAGACGGGATGTACGCGGTTGCCGTATCGGCCACCCTCCTCACCCTCTTCTGCCTGGAAATCATGCATGTGGTGAACCTGTACTACAGTGAGAAACTGGTGGACGTAACGCTGGTGCCGCCGGTAGGATATGACCCGCTTTCCCTTCCGGATAAACTGAAGGAACTGCACCTGGACCTGGAAAAGTTCGCCTACTCCAGCGGAAGAATTCATCTTTCGCTGCGGATGCGGCAGAAAACGGCCTTGAAGCGCCTGCAGGATATGATGGGCGCACTGGAAGGCTTTACCATTGAAGATATTAACTAAAACTATAAACTTATGAACTGGTTATTTTATCTGGTACCTGCAGCGGCCGTACTGGCCCTCCTGTTTGCCTGGATTTTCTACAGGCAGATGAAAAAGGAAGATGAAGGTACTCCCACCATGAAAGAAATTGCCCAGTACGTGCGCGAGGGCGCCATGGCGTACCTCAAACAGCAGTACAAGGTGGTAATCATCGTGTTTGTCGTGCTGGCCGTACTGTTTGCCGTGCTGGCCTATGGATTCGGAGTTCAGAACAAGTGGGTTCCGTTCGCCTTCCTTACCGGCGGTTTCTTCAGCGGTCTGGCCGGCTTTATCGGCATGAGGACCGCCACTTACGCCTCCGCGCGTACGGCGAACGCCACCATGCGTTCGCTGAACAGCGGCCTTAAGGTGGCCTTCCGTTCAGGCGCCGTGATGGGTCTCACCGTGGTGGGCCTGGGCCTGCTGGACATCGCCATCTGGTGGCTGGTGCTGAACGCCTTCGTGGTGGAAGCCTCGGCCGCACAGAAACTGGTAGTCATCACCACCACCATGCTCACCTTCGGCATGGGTGCCTCCACGCAGGCGCTGTTTGCCCGTGTGGGCGGCGGTATCTACACCAAGGCGGCCGACGGTGGCGCCGACATAGTAGGTAAGGTGGAGCAGGACATCCCGGAGGACGACCCCCGCAACCCTGCCACCATCGCCGATAACGTGGGCGACAACGTGGGCGACGTAGCCGGTATGGGTGCAGACCTGTATGAAAGCTACTGCGGTTCCGTTCTCGCCACCATGGCGCTGGGCGCATCGGCCTTCTTCGATGCCGGCGAAGGCTTCCAGATGAAAGCCATCCTGGCCCCGATGATGATTGCCGCCATCGGCGTGGTACTCTCCATCCTGGGTATTTACGTAGTCCGCACCAAAGAAGGAGCCTCGCTGAAAGACCTGCTGGGTTCCCTGAGCCGCGGCACCAACCTGTCCGCCATCCTGATTGCCGTCCTTTCCTTCGGCGTATTCTATATTCTGGGATTCAATGGGGCGGAAGAAGGCGGAGTAAAACTCCCACAGTGGTGGCAGTTGTCCCTGAGCGTGCTCAGCGGCCTGCTGGCCGGCGTGGTTATCGGAAAGGTAACTGAATACTACACTTCCCACTCCTATAAACCCACCCAGAAACTGGCAGAGAGCTCCAAGACCGGTCCCGCCACCGTTATCATCAACGGTGTGGGCCTGGGTATGATTTCCACGGCCATCCCGGTGATTACCATCGCCCTGGCCATTCTGCTTGCTTACGGTTTCGCTACCGGCTTCCAATTCAATACGGACACGCTGTCCGTTGGTCTTTATGGCATTTCCATCGCCGCCGTGGGTATGCTCTCCACCCTGGGCATCACCCTGGCTACGGACGCCTACGGCCCCATCGCCGATAACGCCGGTGGCAACGCCCAGATGAGCGAACTGGATCCTTCCGTGCGTGAGAAGACCGACATCCTGGACTCCCTGGGCAACACCACCGCCGCCACCAGCAAGG
>JAFZKT010000032.1 GCA_017553545.1 Bacteroidales bacterium
CAGAAAGAGCGACGATGGATCAGATATACCAGTATATAAAGCATTTGGGCCATCCATTGAATAAATGGATCTACGGCCATTTTCATCATTCGTGGAATGGACTAATCAATGATACATCTTTTTCGATGCTTGATATTATGGAATTCAAAGAAGTATAGAATATGCCAAGATCTATAAAGGAAACACCCATCTTGTATGATGAAGATGCCTACCGCTTTGAGATAGCGGCTCACAACGTCATTCCTCTACCAGAAGATGAGCAAGAAGAAATGTGGGCTAACTATAATGAACTTCGTCAGAAATGTAAATTCTAATCATCTACGCAGTCTTTCCTTTGGCCTTCAGGAAGCGCTCCAGGGATTCGGGGGTGGTGCGCCAGCGCTTGTGGAACCAGATCCACTGGTCCGGGTTTTCCGTGATGATGCGGGAGAACGCATCGTTCTGCTCCTTCATATTGGCGAGGATGTCGTAGCTGCCGTCCGGCGCACGCAGGGCCGGGAGCTCGGGCCAGATGGCGAAAGTGTATTTGCCGTCCGGGCCGCGCATCGCGAACATGGGCACCACCGCCGCCCCGGTATCGGCGGCCAGGCGTGCGCAGCCGGTGGGCGTATAGGCTTCTATGCCCAGGAAATCGACGAACTCGCCGCGCGTATTCCTGCTGTCATGGTCGGACATCATGATCACGCACTCCCCGTCGCGAAGCAGTTCGACAAGCCGGTCATAGCAGCGATGACGGACGAGATCGTGCGTCCCGGTGGACTCGCGGTGCCTGAGGATCAATTTGCTCAGGGCGGGGTTTTTGATTCGGCTTGTCACCCACGTGGTCTTATATCCCAGCAAGGGAAGGATCAGGGCCGGAAACTCCAGGGCAACGGTATGCGGAATCAGGCAGAGGACGCCCTTCCCGCGCTGGTATGCGGCTTTCAGATGCTCCTCCCCCGTGACCGTGATGTTGCGGTCGAAAAACGCCCGGGGATGCTTCTTGTCCCAGATGGCAAAATCCGTATAGGAGAGCAAAAGGTTCAGCCACACGCTCCGTCCCAGCCGCCAATACGCCCCTTTCTCCTGCTCGGGTCCAAAGACCCTGGTGAGGTGTACGATCGCCAGGTCGGACAGTTTTTTGCTCAGGCGATAAGCCAAACGGCCCAGCCCGCCGTTTATCGCCAGCAGCAGCTTTCGCGGGAGGATGCGGGCGAAAAAGAACAGGCAGCACGCCAACGCATACACCATGCAGTCGCGTACCGGACGGATAATCTTCTTTTTCAACCAGCTGGCCATACTCCAACAAACATAGCGAAAAAGCGGCAGAAAGACAAAAAATGCTTACATTTGAACAATATGAATATCCTGGTCATCAACGGAAGCCCCAAGGGCGAAAACTCCATCACCCTGCACACCTGCCTGTTCCTGGAGAAGAAGTTCCCCGCACACCACTTCCATTACCTGCATGCCGGGCAGCGGATCAAGGCGCTGGAAAAGGACTTCCAGCCCGCCCTGGATGCGCTGGCCGACGCGGAGCTGGTCATCTTCTGCTACCCGGTATATACTTTCCTGGTCCCCAGCCAGCTGCACAGGTTCATCGAACTGATGAAATCATCCGGGCCCGATCTCTCCGGCAAGGTCGCGACCCAGGTCACCACCTCCAAGCATTTCTACGACATCACGGCGCACCGCTTCATCGAGGACAACTGCGCCGACATGGCGATTCCCTTCCTCGAGGGACTCTCCGCCGACATGGACGACATCCTCACGGAGAAAGGGCAGAAGCAGGCCGTGGACTGGCTGGAGTTCACGCTGTGGAAACTGGGACGGGGGGAATTCAGGCGACCTTCCGTCATGCCCGGCCCCGACCGGGCATCAAAGATTGCCGGTCAAGTCGGCAATGACGACACCAAGAAGCCCGGAAAAAAGGCCGTCATCGTCACCGACCTCCTGCCGGACGATGCGGCCCTGAAGGCGATGATAGACCGCTTCACGGCGGTATTCCCGTACGCATGCGACGTCGTCAACATCCGGGACTTCCCCTTCATGGGCGGCTGCCTGAGCTGTTTCAACTGCGCCGCCACAGGCAGATGCATCTACAAGGACGGATTCGACGATTTCCTACGGAATAACATCCACAGGCACGACGCCATCCTCTACGCCTTCCGCATCCAGGACCACTCCATGGGATCCCGCTTCAAGATGTACGACGACCGCCAGTTCTGCAACGGCCACCGGACCGTGACCATGGGAACGCCTTTCGGCTATCTGGTCGTCGGGGATTACTCCCGGGAGGAGAATCTCCGCCTGCTGCTGGAGGCCCGCGCCCAGGTGGGCGGCAACTTCCTGGCAGGCGTAGCCACGGACGAGGGCGACGTGGACAGGGACATCGACACGCTTGCCGCCACGGTGGCCTATGCCATGGAAAAGCAGTACACACCCCCGCAGAACTTCTATGGCGTGGGCGGCATGAAGATCTTCCGGGACCTCATCTACCTGATGCGCGGCCTGATGCGCGC
>JAFZKT010000033.1 GCA_017553545.1 Bacteroidales bacterium
AGAAATCACCGGGGGCTAGCTGAATCTCGTATTGACAACTTCATAAAATGGCTCCTCTTTTTCAACGATGAAAAGAAGAAAAAGTTACCTTGACACCAACCATAAATGTCAAGGTTACCAACCAGAAATGTCAATTATACCTGCTGGCGTTAAGAAAGAAAAGAGAAACATAGGGCCGGCGGCCGCTTTGACGTCGGCTCGCTGGATACCTACGAAGAGGCGAAGAAGGGGTATGGAATATCCTTGAATTGATTTTGGACTGTATGACCCACGACGAACTCTGGCTAACTAAGTATCTGGAAGTGAAGCGGTTCATCGAGACGCATCACCGGAATCCCTCGAAGTATGATTCGGAGGAGCGGGGCCGATATGTGAACTGGCTCAGGCATAACCGGAAACTGATGAATGCCGGCGAGCTTAAGCCGGAGCGGGTGGAGAACCTTCGCAAGCTGCTCGCGATGATGGAAGAGGTCAAGCGGGTGAATCAGTATGAATAAATCCCATCTTTGAAAAAACATAACGCTTATGCTCAAAATCGGAGACAAAATGCCCCACTTCGAGGTGCTGGACCAGGACGGACAAGTGGTTAAGTCTGAGGACTTCATCGGCAAGGGCCGAAAGACCATCATCTACTTTTACCCAAAGGACAATACGTCCGGGTGCACGGCGGAGGCGTGCAGTTTCCGGGACAATTACGCGGAGCTGACGGCGGCGGGGTACAATGTGGTGGGCGTGAGCAAGGATTCGGCCAAATCCCACAGCGGCTTCCGCGCAAAATATGAGTTCCCGTTCAGGCTTTTGGCCGATACCAGCACCGAGATGCTTCAGGCCTTCGGCGCCTGGGGGGAGAAGAAGATGTATGGCCGGGCCACGATGGGCACCCTCCGGCGCACCTTCATCTTCGCCGAAGACGGCACGCTGGAGCGCATCATCGAGAAAGTGGACACCAAAAACGCTGCCGGGCAGATACTCTAAAAATGATTGACTTCTGTGAGCGGGCCGGTGCCAGGGGGGGGCATCGGCCTGTTTTTTGTTGATTATCTCAAAGAAGTTTTGAATTAAGAATTGGATTCATTACTTTTGTAGAGCATATGGGAAAAGAAAGGAAAGCGAATATCGGAGCCCGTTCTATCTTCGACAAAATTATCGAAGATAAGAAGGCTATTGCCAAAAGCATACGGGACGGACAGCGCAAGGAAACTATAGAGAAGGAGAGAGATGTCCGCTTCGTTACACCCGTATAAATACTCTGAATCTGATGGCCGGTACTATTTTAAGACGGAAAGTGGCGTAGAGTACTTTGCGTATTTTCTGGATTTATCTTCTTACGGGCCGGATTTCTACACATTTAACTTCGAACGTCAAGAACTACCTGAACAGAATGGCGCTGGAAGGGTGGCTCCGGGGCTGTATGTGTTGGATACAATCTGCCAGATACTGTCGGATTTCTTCCAGAAAAAGACCCATGCAATGCTGTTCGTTTGTGATTCAACAGATGGCCGGGCAGAGGGCCGTCGTCGCTTATTCTCCCGTAAGTTCTCCGCTGTCAACGATGGAACTTTTGAGAAAATAGACAAGAATGGGCGGACGGCGTTTTATTCTGTGTATTCTTCGATGATTTATCGCAAGGATAATCCCAATAAAGCTATTCTGCTGGATTCCTTCGAACGCCTATGCGCGGATTCGTTAATTGATGAACGACCTATGACCATCACCCAATCAGTCCTCGATAATCTCACCGCCCAGGCGAAGGCGTCGCCGCGGCTGAGGATGAATATGGACCTGCGGAATGGACCGGAGGACGGGAGTCAGCGGATGCTGAACGCCATTGAGCCGGGGAGTCCGCTGCCCATCCATCGGCATGCCAAATCTTCGGAGACGGTGGTCTGCCTCCGCGGGCGCCTGGTGGAGGACTTCTTCGACGAGGACGGCGCGCTGGTGGAGTCCGTCGAACTCACGCCCGGCGGTCCCGTCGTCGCGGTGAACATTCCCATCGGCCGATGGCACACCGTCCGCGCCCTGGAAAGCGGCACGGTCATCCTCGAATGCAAGGACGGCCCGTACGAGCCGCTGAAGCCGGAGGATTCGCGGGGGTAGGGCGCTCAGACCTCCTCAGATGCGCTTAACGTCCCGAATCTTGGGACGTTTGGAGCAAAATCGGCCTAAAACGCTGTAGACGTCCCTAAATGTGGGACGTTAGGAGCGCGGTGGGATACTCTAACCCCTCACTCACTTCGCTTTCCGAAAACTGGTTTTCCTGTCGAAGCCAGCCGACTCAAGTTTTTGAACGTCTGAGCGCGAATCCGTGATGGGCTTGTCCCGTAAAGAGGAGATGTATTCGTATAGCGCGTCCCAGATGTCGGTTGGCGGGATAACCTTGGTAATGAATGTTCCGTCGAGTATGGGGTTGGTGACCCTATTTGCCATCGAGTTGGCGAGTTCTTTCCATTTTTGATCCTCTGACCATTGCCAGGAATCGACCCGGCAAGGGATTATGCACATGGGCGCATCAGAGTAGCGCTCCTGGACATCTTTTATTGTGTCGAGTAGCGTGTAGGTCACGTGGATGTTACCCAAATTGCCTTCATCAAGCCATCGTTCCACCTCAAAGCGGTAATGTATGCGCCCCACCTCCAGAATAAAGTGATAGACGTCTCCCTCTTTCCAGGTCTTCCGGTATTTGTGTTTCATTTTCTTCGCATAATACCGCTTCCCCAGGCTTTTCAATTCCCAATAATGCTTATTGGAAAGGGTGTGGTCCCAGGGGAGGGCAGTTTGACGGAAGTAATAAGCCATCTCCAAACTTGAACTTAGGACAGAAGACCCCCGTCGGTCATATACAACAAGGTTATCAATCCCATAAACTCCGGAGAGATAATCGTAGTAATCTTTTTTATTGTCAATTATTTTCATCTGTTGTGTTTTTCGAAGTCATGCATGTCTCGCTTGATGATTCTCTCGGCATCATCCAGGAAGGTCTTTAACTTCGGATCGTCCTTTAGTGAGGATATCTCGAAATCCCGTTTAAGATTCTCTTTCATTCAAATTCGTTCTCATATAGGAGACATTCATACTTTGTCCCAATCAGGCTTTCTGGGTCATACTCCTTGCGGTATACCATAATGTAGAATGCAATGGACTCGGGATAAACCTGCCAGTATGCTCGGCAAACGCGTTTATAGAGCTCTAACATCCGATTGTCGCCTGCGTACATCAGTAGCCAGTCGAGCATCAATTCCACCTCGTTCTTTGTGGCATTTCTGCTGCAGATACCGTCCACCAATGGGGTGTAAGCGACGACGGCCAAATCGTAGATGTGTCTCAAACGCTCCACGAACGGCTTCATATCCTCAACAAGACCCTCTACTGTCCGTTCTTCTTCCATAATTAGTTACGATTGAGGCCCTTTGGCCAGATTTACCAGATAGTCATAAAAGGCATCGACGTTACTTACGTTGTATTCCTTCCCATCAATCAAGTATTTCGCCTCTCCTTTAGGGGCTTCTTCAAGCCACCATTCCAGTTCGTCATCTATTCCAAGCCTATTGAATTTCAGGTTGAACAATAGGCAGAAAGCATATCTCACTACTATCCACCAGGGGGAAATATAGAACGGAACATGCTGAGCCTGATCTTCGTCCCAGATAAGCTCAAAAGCATCATTCACTTTGTCTTCTTTTTCTTGAGCATTCTTCACAAATGCCATAAACTCCTCGAATTGTTCGCGGGTGGGTTGGAACGTTTTTTCAGTTTCCATTGCGTTATCTTTTCGGCAAATATCGCCAGGCTTCCCGGGTCTGGCAAATTTTTGCAAGAACCTTGCAACTATTTGCAGGGACTTTTGGGACGCTGTACCTTTGCCCCTGGGAATGCCGGAATAGTCCCCGTCGGGTTCTCATATGTTTTAGGGTGGGGATGATTAACATTATTGGTATGGCACAGGAAAAGATGAATGTGACGCTGGCAAAGGCCGAGCATGGGCGGGCGGTTTATACGGAATCGCTTCGCAAACAGGGAGAGTTCTTCAAACGAAACCCCGCTTCATTCAAGGGTGAGAAGAAGACTTTCCATGCTGCGGAAGGGCAGTTGGAGGACCCGACAAAGATGGGCCACACGGTGGTGGCCACCACGGTGTCGGAAGAGATAAAGCGGCTGGTGGATAAGTCGCTGCTTCCTTATCTGAAGGACCAGTTCGCCATTGAGGCGACGAATGCGGCCGGTTCGGCACGGGTGCCGTTTGTGGTGGACGGAATCAACCTGGGCAGTCTGTCGGCAACGGAGTTGCTGCGGCTCAAGAATATCCTGACAGATGAGAATCTGAAGAACCTGATTGCAAACATCCCGGTCCGGTCGGATTCGGAGATTTGGAAGTCCAGCGCGAATGAGGATTATCAGGGTCGGGCCGATATCTTTGAGACGCCGCGCCTGGAGGGCGACAGTTTCACCACCATCACGGATACGGAAATCTTGCTGGATCCCAACATCGACAAGGAGCACCTGCCGTCCAGCTATCGGCCTATCACGAAAGAAGTAAAGACTACGATAAAACGGGGATCATATACGTCCCAGAAGTTCTCGGGGGAATGGACGCTGCGGCAGAAACAGCTGGTTCAGGAGCGAATAAGCAAATTGATGAATGCTGTCATTGAGGCAACAAAGACCGTCAATGATACTCCCACTATGGAACCGAATCTGGCTGCGGACAAGCTTCTTGGGTATATCTTCTACGGGAACGAATGATTCCTGATTGGCAGATCAGCTTTAGCATTATGACTCAGCTTTATTTGCATCCCGGTGGGATACGTGTCAGCTTCAGAATCGTGCCAAAGCATCTGCTTCATGGTTCAAAGTATAGGCTCTTTGGAGGTTAAGTGTTTCGACAAGAGAGCCCAAGGTTGCGGGTTCAAGTCCCGCATCCGCCTCTAAATCGGATTATAACACGGCGGATTAGATCAAATGGTAGATCATGGGCTATAAAAAGCATCAGCTTGAAATACTCTGAATCCTATCGACCAACCTGGGGGCCGGGAAGAAGGATAAGAATCCCGGTCCAGGCCGCGTACCTTAGTGGTAAAGGGCAACATTAGTAATGTCGAAAACGTGGGTTCGATTCCCACCGCGGCCACAAGAATGCGTAATGAAGTTCGGAAATGGAGTCCTGTTTATCAAGCATACTGTTGTATCTGTTCGCCCTGATTATGTGGGGGCTTTTCTCCCTTGTGCTGGCATGGCCGTTTCAAATGCTTTGGAACTGGTTGATGCCGGCAATCTTCGGCTTGTGCAGAATATCCTTCTTTCAGGCGTTGGGGATAAAACTCCTTTCCGGGTTGGTATTTGGGGGACATTTTTCGATTAACAATAGTAGAAACAAACAATGAAAATACAGTACGCATCAGATTTACATTTGGAGTTTGGGGATAACGGACGTTACCTCGGTTGTGGTGGCATTGCGCCCGCAGGGGATATCTTGGTTCTGGCAGGGGATGTGTCGTATCTGGGAGACCAGAGTTTGATGCGTCACAGATTCTTCGACTGGTGTGCGGAGCATTTTCGGGAGACATTCATCGTCCCGGGCAATCACGAATTCTATGGCGGTTATGATATCGAGCAGACAATGGCCGATTATGAATTCCAGTACAGGGATAATGTTCGATATCTGAACAACAGAAGCGTCATACTGGAGGATGCCGAACTGTTTTTTACCACGTTGTGGACGCGAATCAGCCCGCTGCATCTGTGGACCATCCAGCAGGGGATGAATGACTTCAGGCACGGAATTCTGGACGGAGCTCGGTTCTGCGCCAACGATGTTGACGGCATTCACAAACGCTGTCTGGAGTGGTTGGGAACGACGCTCAAAGCATCCACCGCTAATCGTAAAGTGGTGGTGACGCACCATTGTCCAACCATGCGTGGAGAGTTCAATAACTACCCGGGCGGGGCGTTGAATTCGGCCTTCATGGTGGATTTGGATGATTACATCGAGAATTGCGGTGCCGATTATTGGCTCTACGGCCACACCCATTACAACGGCGGTTCCGGCACCAGGATCGGCCAGACGCAGTTGCTGAGCAATCAGTTAGGCTATGTGTGCTACAACGAGCATCGTGCCTTCAACGCTTCGGCCATTATAGAAGTGTAGATGTTGCCGGGTGCGTCTAACGTCCCGAAATGAGGGACGTTTGGATCAAAATCGGTCTAAAATGCTGCAGACGTCCCTGAAAGTGGGACGTTAAGCGCACCGCGGAGGGGGGGGGGGATGCCCGGTGGACCGGCGCCGGGAACCGTCACACTTCTCTCCTTAATCCCCGAATCCGGTAGAGGCCCTGGGAGTCCCGCTGGATGATGTAATCGTCGGCCTTGAGGGGGCCGAGGACGCCCACGAACTTCTTCTTGATGCGGGATATGGTGGCGTAGAAGACCGATTTGGACTCTCCGCAGAGGGATTCCATGGCGCTGTCCCTCAAGGGTTTGTCGTCATAACGCGACTCCTTTTCGTAGAGGCGGCAGAGTTCCGGCCAATGGAGCAGGAGATCATCGGCCGAGATACCTTCCGGGTGCAGCAGAAACAGCCGGAAGAGCGTGCGCTCCACAGGATTCAGGCACAACTGCCTCTGCTCTTCCGGCAGGGAGACGACTCTTCTGTCCGCTGGGATGAACTCAATGACCATGCCTCTTTTTTGAGGCAAATTTCCTTTAAGAAATCGGCCATTTCAAGCAAATTCAAGCTTGAATTCGTTTGGAATTGTCGATTATTTGTATAGGCCGCAAAATGCCTCTTGCAAATAATCAAAAGCCCAACTATCTTTGTAGAAACGGACCCGGGGCCCCGGATTCGTGAAGGGCTTCTCCCCAAAGCCCGCTATTTCCTGAAATATCTTTAAAACTCCGCCTGTGCGGAGCTGCAACGCGTATGAACAAGTATTGGCTGGTAACAACGGATCATCTGGAAGACCGACTCTGGTTCCGGGAGGAGGAGGACTTCCGCGTGGGAATGAATTTCGTCGCCATCCAGGCGCACGGCGGAAAGGTGAAGGTGCTCGCTTTCATCCTGATGTCCAACCACGTGCACTTCGTGCTGAAAGGCCGATGGGAAGACGTCCAGGCTTTCATCAACGGCTTCAAACACCGCTACTCTATCTATCTTCGGGAAAAGTACGGCATCAAGGAGTTCCTGCGCGGCAACAATGTGGACCTGAGGCCCGTCTCCCTGGACAACGAAGAGATGGAACGTACGGTGGCCTACGTGCACATGAACTCGGTGGCGGCGAACATCTGCGCGCACCCAAGCCAGTATCCGTGGGGGACGGGGAGTGTATTCTTCAATCCCTCGCCGCAGTCCGGGACGCCGCTGGGAAAATTCTCGAAGCGCGCGCGGCAACGTCTGTTCCACAGTCGGGACATCCTGCTCCCCGCAGACTGGGAGCTTTGTGCCGATGGCTACATCACCCCAGCCTCTTACGTAGATGTCAAGGCGGTGGAGGCCTGTTTCCGGACAGCCAAGCGGATGAATTATTTCAATGGGAATTCGTCCAAGGCCAGGAAGCAACTGGACGCGCAGGATATGCCGGCCTTCCGGGACCAGATTATCCTGTCGGCGCTGCCGGACCTGTGCCGGAGCCTGTTCGGGAAAAACGGTTTCGGCGAACTCTCGGGCGCGGACCGGACGGAGTTTGTCCGACAAATCAGATATCGTTTCAGCGTCGGCGTGCACCAGATTGCGCGGGTCTGCGGAATCAGTTACGATGACGCTGCGGTGCTGATGGAAAGTGTTTAAAGTGCTATGCTGCAAGAAGTAAGTTTGGAGGCCCGCCTGATATGGGCATTGCTGAATCTCCAGGATGACGTGCTAGAGGAGCCGCCGGCAACAGATTATGCCGGGATGTTGGAAACGATGGACGCCAGGCAGCTCCTGCAACTGATGGAAATGGCCCGCCAGCGGCTTCTGGATATGGGCGTAGTGGCCCCAGACCGAAGCGTGTCCGGCCCCATCAAGGTCAAATCTGCCCCACCTGATAGGAGGGGAGGGTTTGAACCGAGCGTTCTTGCACGGTCTGTGCTTGAGCCGATTCCGGTCAAACTCTACATATCCCACAACTATACCATTCATACGCAGTCACCGGATGGGTCGGAGATGCTGCTGAGGCCGCTGGTACGGGCGCTGTTCATCCTGTTTTTGAAGCATCCGGAGGGGATTCTGCTGAAGCGGCGGGATGTTTTTAGACAAGAACTGGAACAGATTTACAGCATTATTGCTCCGGAAACGGCTCCGGAGACAATATCCAAGCGCGTGGGACGTCTGATGAATCCGGAAGAAAACGCTTTCAGTGAGAATGTATCCAGCCTGAATGCCACGCTGGACCGCCTTTTTCCCCAGGGTGTAGCCGGCAATTATAAGATTCAGGGATACAACGGCTACCCTCGCCGCATCCTGCTGGATCCGCTTCTGGTGGAGTGGGAGTGCTCTTAACGTCCCGAAAAATGGGACGTTAAGTGCAAAAATGGCCCAAAATGCTGCAGACGTCCCAAATTTCGGGACGTTAAGCGCACCTGGAGGGGGGAATGCGGGAATAATTCCCGCTTTTTTTGTATCTTTGCATATTATGTCAAATCCTTGTCACATTTCAGCCGTGATCCCCGAATATAAGGGGGGGGAAATGGTTGCGGAGCTGGTGGAGAGGCTGCAAAAAAGCCTGGGGGCCATCACGGAGAGTTATGAAATCATTCTGGTCAATGACGCGTCGCCGGACAGCGCCTGGGAAGAAATTCAGAAGGCGTGCGGAAAGGATAAGCGCGTCAAGGGAATCAACCTGAGCCGGAATTTCGGGCAGCATTATGCCATTTCGGCGGGGCTGTCCCTTGCGAAGGGGGACTGGGTGGTGGTGCTGGACTGTGACCTGCAGGACCGGCCGGAGGAAATCTCCAAGCTGTACAACAAGGCCCAGGAGGGATACGACGTCGTGTACGCGCGCCGCGTGAACCGGAAGGACGGCTTCTTCAAGCGTCTGTCTTCGTCGCTGTTCCACGCCATCTTCGACTGGTTGAGCGGTCTCAAGACGGACAAGTCGCTGGCGAATTTCGGCATCTACAAGCAGAGCGTCGTCCAGGAGTGCAACAAGATGCCTGAGCAGGCCCGGTCCTTCGGGACCATGCTGGCCTACATCGGCTTCAAGAGCACGGCCGTGGACGTGGAGCACGCGGAGCGGGCGCAGGGCAAGAGCTCCTACAGCCTCAGGAAACTGCTGAAACTCAGCTTCGACGTAATGATCTCCAACAGCAACAAGCCCCTGCGCTTTGCCGTGGGTTTGGGTTTTGTGATGGCTTTCGTCTCCTTCCTCCTGGCGCTGTACAACGTGATTGCCAAAATGGTGGGCATCATCAGCGTGGAGGGCTTTACCACCACCGTCTTTTCCATCTGGTTCGTGGGCGGACTGCTGCTCTTCGTGCTGGGAATCATCGGCCTGTATGTGGGAAAGACCTTCGACCAGGTGAAGGGCCGGCAGCTGTTCATCGTGCGGGATAAGATCAACCTATGAAAAACGTCGCCGAATATCTGCTGAACACCGCGCGCGTCCATCCGGACAAAGTGGCCGTACAGGACGCTCAGGAGCGTGTCACTTTTGCAGAGCTTGTAAATATCGCGGAGCGCATCTCCGGGGCCTTGAAAGGGGCCGATAAAAACACCCCCGTGGGCGTCTATCTCCCCAAGAGCTGCCGTATGGTGGAGGCGTTCGCCGGCATCAGCCTGGGCGGCTGCTTCTACGTGCCGCTGGATACCAAATCGCCGGATGCGCGCGTGGCATCCATCCTGAATACGCTGGAGGCCCCTTACGTCATCACCGATAACGCGCACAAAACGCAACTGGAGGGCTTCTACAAGGGAAATATCCTGGTCTATGAAGACCTCCCGGAAGGCGGTGGCAGGAACGACGCCCGCCAGATAGACACGGACCCCGTCTACTGCATCTTCACCAGCGGTTCCACGGGAACGCCCAAGGGCGTCACCGTCACCCACCGCGGCGTGATGGATTACATTGACTGGGCGGTGGAAACTTTCCACATCAGCTCGGATACCGTCATCGGCAACCAGGCTCCTTTCTATTTTGATAATTCCACCCTGGACATCTATCTGATGTACGCCACGGGCGCCACCCTGGACCTCATCCCGGAGAGCTGTTTCGCTTTCCCGGCCAAGCTGGTGGACTATCTGGACGAGCATCAGATCACCTTCGTATTCTGGGTACCGTTCGTACTGGTGAACGTGGCCAACTTGAACATCCTGGAAGCCAAGCAGCCGAAATACCTGAAAGACGTTTTCTTCGCCGGGGAAGTGATGCCCACCAGGCACCTGAACTACTGGAGAAAGCATCTGCCGCACTGCCGCTATGTAAACCTCTACGGCCCCACGGAAATTACAGTGGACTGCACCTATTATGAGGTGGACCGGGAATTCTCGGACGACGAACCGCTGCCCATCGGCCATCCCTGCCGGAACAGCGACGTACTCATCCTGGTGGACCGGAAACGGCTCGCAAAGCAGGGGGAGCAGGGCGAACTCTGCGTGCGGGGCTCCTCGCTGGCCCTGGGCTATTACAACAATCCGGAGAAGACGGCACAGGCCTTTATCCAGAACCCGCTGCACAGCCATTATCCGGAACTCATCTACTGCACCGGGGACATCGTGTATGAGAACGAACGCGGGGAGATTATGTACGTGGGCCGCGTGGACGCGCAGATCAAGCACAACGGCTACCGGATAGAACTGGGAGAGATTGAAACCGCCGTCCTGGCCACCCACATGGTGGAAAACTGCTGCGTGGTCTACGACTATGCGAACAAGAAGATCGTCCTCTTCTACCAGGCCCCGGCGGATCTGGATATGGCGGCCTTCCGGAAAGCCCTCTCGGGGAGCATTCCGCGCTATATGCTGCCGGCCGAATATCACCGGGAGACCCTCCTGAAGCAGAATACCAGCGGCAAGATAGACCGCGCCTACTATAACAAACAGGTGTGATGGAGAAAGTGCGGTCTATAGCGCAGTTGCAGCAGATGTCGGCCGAAATCCGCGCGCTCAGGCGCGGCTTTCTCACCAACTTCTTCCCGGACCCCGTGCGGCACGGGCTGTGGATTGCGAAAGGGGACTGCTATGCGGAACGCATCGGCGGAACGCTTTTCATCCTCCGGCGAAGTCCTTCGTTCGCGAACGTCTTCTACTGCGCGGCGCAGGATACTTTCGCAGAAGACCTGTCAAGTTTTCTTAAGCGGCACGAAGGCCAGACGCTGCTTTTCGATATTGTCGGCCGTGACCTCCAATGCGGGCCGATGGTAACCCTTTTCAAGGAAAAAGGCTGCAAGGAAGCGGCGTCCCTCGTGCGGATGACAAGGAAGAACGCGCCGATGGAAGAAGCCCCCGACGACGGCGTCCAAAAAGCGACGGAAGCGGATGTAAAAGCCGTCAGCGCCTTCCTGCATGAATATTTCGACGAGCAGACGGAGCAGCTTCCCTACGACGAAGAACTGCTGGACCTGGTCCACCGGGGACTCATCCTGAAAACCGAAGACATGTCCGGCTTTCTCATCTATGAGCAGACCCCCGGCACGCTCCATCTCCGCTATTGGTTCACCCATCCGGACCACCGCAATCAGCGGGTTGGCTCCCGTCTCATAAGGCGTTTTTTACAGGAAGGAAAAGACAGCGCCCGCCAGATCCTGTGGGTGATCCGCAGCAATGAAAATGCCATTGTCCGCTATAAGCATTATGGCTTCGAGCCGGAAAATATGTACGACTTCGTAATGAAATATAACTGAATATGAAAGAAAAGATCATCGAGATTCTCACGCAGCTCCGCCCGGAGTTTGACTTCTCCCAGGAAGGCGTGGATTTCATAGAGGAAGGAATGCTGGATTCCTTCGACATCGTGGCCCTGGTGAGCGAACTGGACGCCGCGTACGGGATTTCCATCGACGGGATGGACATCCTGCCGGAAAACTTCTCCAGCGTGGAGGCCATTGCGGCATTGCTGCGTAAAAACGGAGCCAAATAATGGATTTTCTCTTCAAGCATAAACGCATCGGCGGCATCCTCACGGTGCTTCCCGCAAAAGCGGTGAAGTTCGAGGACGAGATGTCCAATTACAACTTCTCGCCGGCCAAGTGCATGAAACTGAAGCTGGCGATGGGTTACAACGAGCATCGCATCGCCGCCCCGGGGCAGACCTCCTCGGATTTCTGCGCCCATGGCCTTCAGTACCTCTTTGACAACGGCCTTCTGAAGCCGGAGGAAATCGACGCCCTGCTGTTTGTCTCGCAGTCCCCGGATTATTTCATGCCGCCCACCAGCAACATCCTGCACGGCCGCTTCGGCCTCCGGCAGGACTGCCTCTGCATGGACATCAACCAGGGCTGCGCGGGCTTCGAACTGGGCATGATCCAGGCCTGCCTGCTGCTGGACCAGCCCGCCGTGAAGAAGGTGGTCCTCCTGAATGCCGATGTCCTCAGCCCCAAGGTAAGTCCCCGGGACCGCAACAGCAAGCCGCTCATCGGCGATGCGGCCGCCATCACCGTCGTGGAGGAATGTGAGGAGGAGAATCCCGTCTACGCCAACATCAAGATGGATGGCACGGGCGCCCTAGTGCTCAACATCCCCGCGGGCGGATTCCGCCTGCCCTCCTCACCGGAAACGGCCGTGATGGAGGAAGACGCCGCCGGCAACTTCCGCAGCAAGGACAACCTGGTGATGCAGGGCGACGAGGTCTTCAACTTCGTCCAGCGGGAGGTGCCGCCTATGATCGAACATCTTTTTGAGCAGAGTGGCGTGGACAGGGCCGATGTAGACTGGTACATGTTCCATCAGCCCAACAAGTTCATGCTGAACAAATTGGCCGATAAACTGGGCATCCAAAGGGAAAAGATGCCCGCCAACATTGTGGAGAACTTCGGCAACGCCAGCGGCGTCACCGTGCCCACCTGCATCAGCTACAACCTGGGTGAGGAGCTCTGCAAGGGCGAAATGCAGCTCTGCATGGCCGGCTTTGGCGTGGGCCTCACCTGGAGTTCCCTGATGATGAAAGTGGGGAACCTTCGTTTTAACAAAATCATAGAGTATTAGATATGGAAGAATTAGTTGCAAAACTCTCCGAGATCCTGGAGGTAGACGACCTGGATGTGACCAAAAAGTTCACAGATTACGACGAATGGGATTCGCTCTCCACGCTTTCCGTGATTGCCCTGCTGGATTCGGACTACAACATCGCGATGAAGGGGAAGGAGATTACGGATTTCCCCAGCATCGAGGCCTTCTGCCAGGAAGTTTTGTCCCGCAAGTAGTATGGAGCATTATCTTTTGATAACCGGCGCCTCTTCCGGAATGGGCGCCCTTTGCGCCAGGCATTTCTCGGGCTCCCACAGGCTCATCATGGCCAGCGAGAACCTGGAGATGCTTCAGGACGTGCTGAAAACCTGTAAGCATCCGGAGCGGCACATCCTCTGGCACTGCAATTTCGCCACGGAGCGTGAACAGATAGCGGATTCCCTCACGCGGCTGCTGCAGGAGCACGACGCCGTGGTGGACCAATACGTCCATTTCGCCGGGCTCACCAAACTGCTGCCGCTGAAGACCTTCTCCATCCCCAACATCGACCTCATTTTCAACGTGAACTTCTTCTCCATCCTGGAGATTATGAAGGCGCTGCTGAAAAAGGTGAACGGGAAGGCGCTCAATAACGTGGTGCTGATATCGGCCCTGGTGAGCGAGCGCGGCAACGTGGGGAATTCCGTCTATGCGGCTTCCAAAGGCGCCATCAACTCGCTGGTCTATACGCTGGCCCGCGAACTGGCCCCGGCCGTGCGCATCAACGCCCTGATGCCGGGTGCCATCGAAACGCCCATGTCGGCCAATCTGGACGAAGACTACAAGGAGGAGATGCGCCGGGATACGCCCCTGGGTTGGGGCACGCCGCAGGATGTGGTGAATTACGTGGAGTTCCTACTGAGCGACAAGTCGAAATGGATTACCGGCCAGGCCCTCTTCGTGGACGGCGGCCGCAGCACGAAATAAGATGGACGAAGTAAAACTGTTTTTGCCGAAAGACGGTCGCTGGGTGACCAATAAGTCCCTGACGGAGAAGCTTTTATCTCTGGGCGCGGACCAGTGCGAGACGCTGTACATCCACACGGCCCTTTCCTTCGGGCAGCCCAATCCGGAGCTCCGGAAATCGGCCCTGCTGGGTGAACTGCTGAACGTCATCAAGGGCCTGGGCGTGCGGACCGTTTGTATGCCCACCTTCACCTTCAGTTTCTGCAACGGGCTGGACTACAATCCGGCTACATCGGCCTCCCGGATGGGCGTGCTGAACGAGTTCTTCCGCAAACAGGAGGGCGTGATCCGTTCGGCGGATCCGCTGATGTCGGTGGCCCTGCTGGGCGAGGACCGGGACCTGGTGGAAGGCATCGGCCATGTCTCCTGCGGGGAGAATTCAACCTTCGACAAACTGCGTCACCGTGACGGCGTGAAGTTCCT
>JAFZKT010000034.1 GCA_017553545.1 Bacteroidales bacterium
ATCTCACCGGGGATTATCCGAAACAAGGATAGATAACTTCATAAAATGGTTCCTCTTTTTCAACGATGAAAAGAAGAAAAGGTAACCTTGCCACCAACCATAAATGTCAAGGTTACCAACCAAAAATGTCAATTATACCCTTTTTTGTGTCATCCCGTGCGCATCTTAAGCATAAACAAAGACAAAACACGCTTAAGATGGTAAGACGTGACAATCTTAAGCACATTTTCCAGTCTTAGCATGCGTAAGATAGTCAGGGGAACAATAATCGGGAATAGTGCCGGGGCTGACGGCCCAAGCCAGGAGAGAGGTGCGCGGGAGGAAGGGATGGGCCGGAGTGAATGGGCGGAAACGGCTCCGTGCGGGGGATTTGCGGAGGGAGCGGTGCCGCGCTAGCGGCAGGACGGAGTCTGTTCGACGACGTTATGGGCGAGGCTTCAGGCCACGGCCATAAAAGGAGGAGTTAGGACGTCCAGCAACCGGGTGAGCGCCGTTTCCAACCACTGAACGGAGGACCGCCCTTCCTTCCGCCCACCCCTATCGTTGGCGCAGGTGTCCCGTTGTTATGGCGCAGGTGCAAAAACAGTCGGGGTTCCTGCGCCACCAGAACGCACAGAATGCAGATTCGCGGCGCAGGTGCGGGCACTTTCATCACACCTGCGCCATTTGCAGGAGGCACCTGCTCCGGTAACAAGGGGCTCCTGCTCCAGCGGGGCAAAGTACCTGCGCCGCCAGGGTCAGGCACCTGCGCCGGGAACACGGAGTACCTGCGCAAAATGAAGATCAGACCATGTAAGGCCAAAGGCCGTGGGAGGGGGGGGGATGCCTCCCCAAATGAGTCGAAGACTTTGGTCATCCAGACGAAAAAAGAGGCGCATGAGCGTCTCTTTTTTGTGTCGGGATGACTCGACTCGAACGAGCGACCCCTACGTCCCGAACGTAGTGCGCTACCAACTGCGCTACATCCCGATTCCGATAAAAAACAAGCCCTTAAGCGAGCTTGTTAATGTATACCTGGAGGCCGCTCTTGAGGTTGGCCGCTTTGTTTGCGTGAATGACACCGATCTTGGCGAGTTTGTCAATCATTGCGAAGACCTTGGGTGCATTCTCCTGGGCTGCCTTCTTGTCTGTGGTGTTACGCAGGTCGCGGATAGCGTTCCTGGTTGTTTTTGCATAATACTTGTTATGCAGGCGGTGACGCTCATTCTGGCGGGCGGCACGCGCGGCGGATTTCGTGTTTGCCATTATTTTACTTTTTTATATCTGGTAGTGGGTAGGAGAATCGAACTCCTATTGCGGGAATGAAAATCCCGAGTACTAACCGTTATACGAACCCACCAAACTTGGGACTGCAAAGGTAGCAATATTTTTTTACCCTGCAAAATTATTTTTCATCTTCTTTTTCCCACTCAAATGAATAGAGCAAAGCCTCCACCTGACGCAGGTATTGACGCTTGTCGAAGAGGGGTGCATAGACGAACGCTTCCAGAACGATAATATCCTTACCATCAGGGCTATAGAAGGAATGGGAGACAAACGGACCGCCCATAAAATCACCATGAACCTCCCAGAATCCACGGGTTTCCATAAAGGCCCGGCCATGGTAACGGAGACTCCGTGACACCGGCTCCTGGGCGAGGGACGTGGTCATATAGGAACCTTCAAAGTGACCGGGCACATTGGCCTGCATCACAGCGTTCCTTTCGGCTATGATTGCCTCCGGCGTAAAAGCCGCATCCGTTGCGGGATACTTGTACACCAGAACGGTCTGGTTGATTTTCTGTTTTTCATCGGCTATCCAGGCGAAGTCGTCCGTGCACTTTTTGCACACATAGCCGGAAGGGAAATGGAGGATGCCGCCCGTCACTTTTGCAACGGGTTCCCGCAGCCGGGTTTCCTCATAAAGCTTGGCATTGGCGATGATACGGTCACGTTCGCTCTGCTCATAGAATTCCGCCACCTTGGGTGCGGCCTCCTTGAAGAGCGTAAGCGCTTCCTCGGTGCTGGAAGCATTGATTTCCACCACCGCCTGCGGCTTTGCCCACACGTCGTTGCGATACACGACGCCGAAACTCAGGCTCTTCGGGTTGATGGTCACCATCAGCAGGTTCCGATGCACCTTAAACATGCTGTTGAAGCTGCCCGGAGGCACATTCGAAAGGGCGAAAAGCGGTTCCCGCTGGGCGAGATAGGGGGTATCGCTCTCCAGCGCTTCGCGGATGGCAACGCCCAAATCCGAGTCCCAGTCTGCCCGTTCGATGACAACAAGGACCTCCCCAGCCTTTCCGCTCACGTTGGGAAGGCGGCTCTTCATGCTCTTACAGCCAGCGAAAACCAGCACACAAGACAAACAAACCAAAAGAATCCGTTTCATATAGCGTCAATGTATTAATCTTGCAATGTCGTTCCCGAAGGCCAGAATCATCAGGCCGATGAGAAGGACCATTCCCACCGCCTGCGCCACCAGCAGGAACTTCTCGGAGGGTTTCCGCCCCGTAATCATCTCCCACAGGCAGATGACCATGTGCCCGCCGTCAAGCGCCGGAATGGGCAGCAGGTTCATCACGCCCAGCATGATGGACAGCATGGCCAGGATGTAAAGGAACTGCAGCCAGTTCCAGGAGGTGGGAAAAACCTGGCCGATGGCGACAAAACTGCCCACCGATTTGTAAGCCCCGGTGGAAGGTGTCGCCACCAGGCGCAAATCCCGCAAATATCCTGCCACGCTCTCCCAGGCCATGGCGCATCCAGCCGGGACCGCTTCCCATAACGAGTAATTGCGGTGCCGGAGCGACGCATTGCGGAAGAAAACACCCAGCATTCCCTCAGAATCCACCTGCAGGGAGAGCGAAAGGGTGTCGGCCCCGCGGATGACGGAGACCGGAAGCGACTCTCCCGGATGGTCCCGAAGGATTTTCCGCGCATCCTGAATATAGGGGGTTTCCTCCCCCATCACGGCGGCAAGGCGGTCCCCCCTCAGCAGAATACCCTGGTTGGCGGAGGTGGTCATCACACTGTCCACCACGAAGGGAAGCGCGACATCGAAGATGCCGGGGTTGTTCAGGACCTTGCCCATCAGGGATTGGTCAATGAAGATGTCAAGGGTGTCGGTTCCGCGAAGGACCGTGGCCTTGCGCACCTGCCGGCGGGCTAAGTCGGCCTGGAGATCCGTGAACTCCGTGGGGACATAATCGTCAAAGAGAAGGATGCGGTCCCCGGTGCGGAAACCCAATTCTTCGCCCAGTTCATTCACATAGACAGGGTTCTCGTTGGGGATATAGTTGCGGCCGACGGCAGCAAGAATGCCGATGAAAACGAGCAGCGCCAGCAGGAAGTTGTTCAGAACACCGCCGCCCATCACGAGCAGACGTTTCCAGGCAGGCTTGGAACGGAATTCCCAAGGCTGCGGCTCATTCTGAAGGTAGGACGTATCCATGGATTCATCCACCATGCCGGCAATCTTGCAGTAGCCGCCCAGGGGCAGCCAGCCGATGCCGTACTCCGTCTTCCAGGATGCGGACTTCGGGAACAGTTTCACGAACCAGGCCTGACGCGTGGAGAACAACTTGAACCCGCCCACATCGAAGAACAGGAAAAACTTGTCCACGCGGATCCTGAAAAGGCGCGCCCACAGGAAATGACCGAACTCATGAATGAGAATAAGGGCCGACAAGGCCAGTATTACCTGCAACACTCTCATAGGCCTAAAAAGGATTCCGCCAAAGAGGACGCCTCCCGATGGGTGGCAAAGATATCCTCCAGGGAGGGATTATGAATATGGCCGATACGCTGCATCACGCCGGCGATGCACCGGGAGATGTCATAGAAACCGATGCGGCCTTGAAGATAGGCGGCCACCGCCGTTTCATTAGCGGCGTTCATCGCGCAGGGGATATTTCCGCCACGGCCGATGGCGTCGAAAGCCAGTGACAGACAGGGGAACTTCTCCAGGTCCGGTTCTTCGAACGTGAGTCCCTTCAAAGTACTGAAATCCAGACGTTTTCCATCCAGCGGGAGCCGCTCCGGATAAGAGAGCGCGAGGGCGATGGGGACCCGCATGTCCGGAGCGCCCAGCTGCGCGATAACCGCCCCGTCCTCGAACTCAACCATGGAATGGATAACGGATTCCGGGTGTACAACCACATGGATTTTCCCAGCGGGAACGTTGAAGAGCCATTTGGCCTCTATCACTTCAAATCCCTTGTTCATCATGGTGGCCGAATCGATGGTGATTTTGGCGCCCATTTCCCAATTCGGGTGCTTCAGGGCATCTTCTTTCCGGGCCGATGCGATTTGCTGGACGCTCCAACTGCGGAAAGGACCGCCGGAAGCCGTCAGGTGTATCCCGGCGACAGGGTTTCCCTGCGCAGCTGCGAGACACTGGAAGATGGCGGAATGTTCCGAATCCACGGGATAGATGGAAGCGCCGTACCTGGCCGCCTCCCCCATCACCAGTTCACCGGCCGCCACCAGGGTTTCCTTGTTTGCCAGGGCGATGGTTTTCCCGGCGCGGATGGCCGACAAAGTGGGCTGGAGTCCACTGAATCCAACCATCGCCGCCACCACTTCGTCCACTTCCGGGGCCTGAACAAGGTCGCAGGCGGCCTGGATGCCAAGATGCACCTGTACGCTGTCCGGGAGGGCCGAGCGGACTTCGCCGTACTTCTCCGGATTGCAGATGACAACATGTGGCACCTGGAAGGCGAGAGCCTGCTCCACCAGCCGTGCGGCACTGCTGTTGGCCGAAATCATAAACACGCGGAAGCGGTCCGGGTGCTGCCGCACCACGTCCAGCGTCTGCGTTCCGATGGAGCCGGTGGAACCAAGTATGGCTAAATTTTTCATCAGAACTTTATGTACTGCACCGGATCCACGGCCGTACCCTCGTACCAGAGCTCAAAATGCAGATGGTCACCCTTGGTGAGCGAGACGGACGAAGCCAACACACCCACGGGCATGCCGGCCTTGACGGATTCTCCGGCCTTTCGCAGCAGTTTTTCATTGTGTTTGTAGATGGAGAGGATGTCCGACGTATGCTGAATGGCCAGCACATAACCGTTGTCCTCTTCCCAACCCGTATAGACCACCGTTCCGTCCAGGACGGACATCACGACGGAGCCCGCAGGGGCTGTCACGTCAATCCAGGGATGGACGGCCAGGTCGAAGCCCTCCGAAACGACACCCTTCACCGGCGTGTAGAACGATTGCGCCTCAATGGACAGATTCCGCCGCCGCAACGCCGCAGCGTCATCCACGCCGAACTGTTCCTCCGCGGTTACATCGGCCCGTAAAAGGGAGTCTCTGTAGGCCAGGAAGGCCGAATCTATCTTCCCCTCATGCACCACGGTCCCGGCCAGCGCCACGCTGTCCAGTTGGATGGGGTCCTCCCCCGAAGCGATTCGTCGCAGATTCTCCGAGTAAAGCTCCCATTGCAGGATTTTGGTTTCCAGGGAGTCAATGCGCTGGGCGGTCTGTGCCGCCTCACGGCGGGAGGCCGCATTGGGATAGCCCGGAATGAGCAGACGGACCGGAGTGAAAGCTATCAGGCAGAATAGTATCAGAACCACCAACACCCCGCCCGTGACCAGGGCCGCCACCATTGTCCTGTGCGAAAAGCGCAGTCCCCAGATTCGCTCGTGCGAAATTGCATCCTGCAGCGACAGACGGTACGACCGGTTCTTTTTCTTATCGGGTTTATCCATAATAAATTCGTATATTTGCACCCTGTATGGACAGAATCATCGGCATCGATTTCGGACTTCGTCGCACCGGCATAGCCGCCAGCGACCCGTTGGGCATCTTTGCCTCCGCCCTGGATACAGTTGATTCTACAAAGATAATAGATTATCTCAAAAAATACGCGGAAAAGGAGAGAATCGTACGCTTTGTGGTTGGGTATCCGGTAAATCTGGACGGACGGCCTTCAGAAGCCCGGAGCCATGTAGACGCTTTTCTGCCCAAGCTGCGGGCCGCCTTCCCGGCAGTGCCCGTCACGCTGGAAGACGAGCGTTTCACTTCGGTGCTGGCGCACCGCGCCATGATAGACGGCGGCATGAAAGCCTCCCGCCGGCGGGACAAGAAAGAAGTGGACCGGATATCGGCCGCCATCATCCTACAAAGCTATTTAGACAGGACCAACGCCGGTCATTCCGACAACTCCTGTCATTCTGAGCGAAGCGAAGAATCTCATGATTAGACCTATCTACTTATACGGCGCAGAAGTGCTGCGCAAAGTGTCGGCCCCGGCCGACCTGAAAGACCGGGAGGGCATCGCCGCCCTGGTACAGGACCTCAAGGACACCCTGGTGGTGGCCGACGGCTGCGGCCTGGCCGCTCCGCAAATCGGCGTCAACCTGCGGGTTGTCATCGTGGACGGGGATGTCGTGGCAGAAACCTACGACTATCTGAAGGACTTCCGCCGCACCCTCATCAACCCCGAAATCATCGAAGAGAGCGCCGAAAAGACCACTTACTCGGAAGGGTGCCTCAGCATCCCCGGCGTTTACTGCGACGTTGTACGGCCCAAAACCATCAAAGTGCGGTATTACGATGAGACGCTGAAGCAGGTGGAAGAGACCTTCGATAACTTCGCCGCCCGGATGATTCAGCACGAGTTAAGCCATCTGGACGGGGACCTTTTCACGGACCACGCCGCGCCCATCCGGAAGAAGATGATTTCCGGCAAACTCCAGAACATCCTCAGAGGAAAGGTTCATCCCCGCTACAACAGCAAGCTCCGCTAAATCGCGCGCCGCGCAAGTCATTGAGAACAAGAGCCTTACAGCAATTAGGGTGCACTTGAAGGTGCACCCTATTTTTAGCAAAGTGCTGATCTACAGCAAGATGCGCAGCACGTCAATTCACCCTTATCCGTTTACCTACCGACAGGATGGTGGTCTCCTTCATACCGTTCAGGCGGCAGAGTTCCTTCACAGTGGTATGATACTGACGAGCTATGCCCGAGAGGGTGTCGCCGCTGCGGATGTTGTGGTAACGAATGGCGGCGGCTTCCGCGGCGGCACGGGCCGCAGCGTCCTTCTTGGCCTTTTCTTCGGCCAGCTTGCGGTCTTCCTCATCCGTGCGGAAAATCTCATCTTCGTCGTCCACATCCTGCACATAGCGCTGGTTGGGATTGAAATACCAGGAGCGGATCCTCAGCAGACGGTGGCGCAGAGTTCCCGTTTTGAAGTCGATGAGCCAGGCAGGGTCGAAGGCGGCGCCACGGTAACGGGTTTCGAAGTGCAGATGGGGCCCCGTGGAACGGCCGGTTGAACCTCCCAGGCCGATGATATCCCCGGCGCTGACCCAGTCCCCAGCCTCCACTTTCCGCTCAGAGAGGTGCGCGTAGAAGGTTTCCAGACCGCTGGCATGACGGATAATCACCAGGTTGCCGTAGCCCGAAGTGTAGTTGGAGACACGCACCCTGCCGTCAAAGGCCGCCGGAACGGGCGTCCCGGTGGGATAGGGCAGATCTATGCCCTGATGATGACGGCCGTGACGATAGCCGAACAGCGAGCGCGGCGTGGTAATATTGGGACAGACGTAGGCGTCCAGCGTATCCACAACCCAGAGGGAGAAACGCTCCGGCAGTTTATCCGGATTTTCCCGGTAGGGATTCACGGCATGGGTGTCCCAACATTCGGTAAAAACCTCCTCCTGGGCCATCTGGGCGGGATCTTTGACAAAACGGTAAGTACCGTTGTTATACAGAACCACCTTCACGCCGGGGCTTCCCGTATCCAGCGTATCCGCATAGGGAGTCCCATTTTGCCGCGTATTGCTCTCTACCTGCTGCCGTCCGTAGGCGTAGCGCAGGGAATCTTCCTGACGGCTGTTCTCCTCCTGTGCCAGCAGGGTGACACCGCAAAGGGCGGCCGTGAAAATACAGAGTATTCTTTTCATTCTTTAACGTTTACCGCCGAACCGGCCCACGATGATTGCATCGGCCTCGGCTATCTTCTCTTTCAGGAGTTCCTTCGAGGTGGCCTCGCAGATGAAGCGGAGGTAGGGTTCCGTGTTGGAAGGACGGATGTTGAACCACCACTCAGGGAATTCCAGACGGTAACCGTCGAAGTCCATCACCTTGGTGGGTTTTTCCTTGCCTTCAAAGTACGCTTTCACGGCATCCATCGCACCCTTCTTGTCTTCCACCTTATAGTTGATTTCACCGGAGTTTTCATAACCGGTGAGGCGGTCGATCTCTTCGCTCAGCTTGATGCCCTGCTTCTTGAGGGCGCTCACGATGCGGAGGACGATGATGCTGGCGAGCATACCGCTGTCACTGTAGAAGAAGTCCTTGAAATAATAGTGACCGGCCAGTTCCCCGCCCCAGAGACCGTCGATTTCACGGAGTTTGGGAGCGGCGAAGGCGCGGCCTACACGCCAGGTGTGGACATCGGCGTTATAATTCTTTACCAAATATTCCGCCACGGCCTTGCTGGAGCGGATCTCCTGCAGGACGCGGGGGTTCTTTTCTCCCCTTTCGTCGCAGAAATAGCGGGCCATCATCGCGATGACAAGGTCCGGCGCCACGAAGCGGGCACGGTCGTCCACGAACATCACGCGGTCTGCGTCGCCGTCGTAGATGACGCCTACATCGGCCCTGATCCTGCCCACCAGTTCGCGCAGGGGCTCCACATTTTTCGGAACCAGCGGATTGGGCTCATGGTTGGGGAAGCTGCCGTCCATTTCGTCAAAGAGGAAGGTGGCGTCCTCACCCTTGTAGATTTCCTTGGCGAAGAGGGTGCTCATGCCGTTGGAAAGGTCGAAGGCAATCTTCAGGTTGGAATAATCTCCTTTATATTTCTTCAGGAACTTGATGTAGTCCGGCTTGATGTCGATTTCCGTCACCTTCCCGGGCTTGGCGGCCTTGGGCGTGGGACGGCCTTCGTCGATCCACTGCTTGATCTGGCCGAGGCCGGTGTCCAGGCCCACGGGGAGGGCGTTCTCCCGGCTCACCTTCATACCATTATATTCGCGCGGATTATGGCTGGCGGTAATCTGCACGGAGGCTTTGTAACCGTAGTTCGCCGTGCCGAAATAAACCAGCGGCGTGCTGCTGTAGCCGATATCGTCTACATCGGCCCCGGCGTCCGTGATACCCTTGATAAGGTAGTCGTGAATCTCCTGCCCGGAGAGGCGGCAGTCCCGGCCTACCAGCACTTTATCGGCCTTCAGCAGGGCCGGCAGGAAATAACCCACTTTGTAGGCGACCTCTTTGTCAAAATCCACGTTATAAATGCCGCGGATGTCGTATGCGTGAAATGCTCCCATGGTAGATTTATTAGTTTTAATGTTCTGTTCCCAATCTGCAAAATTACAAAAAATGTTAACACCCTCTACAAATACCAAAAGTTATTGAAGTAGAATACGGGACGGACGATTGATTATTTGATGCAGTTTTTGTATATCTGTGGCACTATAACGATAACCGACCACAGGTCAATTTTTTACTAATTGCCTATGAATAAAAGATATAAGGCGCCTGACTGCGCCGTTATCCTGCTGGCAGCACAAGACAGCCTCCTGGTGGATGCCAGCGGGACGGAGTCTTATGACGAAATCACAATTGAGCTGCAATCCATCGCATTTGATTTTGAAAGTATCCTGTGATGAAAGACCTTAAAATGAACGGTGCCGGGAGTCCGTATGAGTCTCCCCGCACGGAACCCGTCCTGCTTTATGCCCAGGCGGTGTGCTGAACAATGGCAGCAATGAGAATTATACTGAGATCATCATTGGCCTGGACGATTAAGAATTATAAAAAACTATAACCATATGAAAAAGATTAGCTTCAGAATGCTTGCTGCCACGGCCGTCCTTGTGCTGGCAGCCGTAGCCTGTTCAAAGAAAGACAACACGCCCGATCCGGGGAACAAGCCGGACCAGCCGGGCAACGCGGGCAGCATCACCATGACTGCCACCACGGAAGACGCTGTCACCAAGACCAGCCTGGGTGCCGCGGACGGCGCCGGGAAACGTCAGGTTTCCTGGGTGGCCAATGACGAGGTAGCCGTTCTCTACAGCGGCGGAAGCACCACTGCCAACGCCGCCAACGTGGACGGCGGAAAGGCGCAGTTCTCCTTCGACGCCCCTGCCGGTGACGTTTGGTTCACCTATCCTTCATCGGCCGGCTCCCTGGATGCAGGAGTCCTCTCGCTGGAGATTCCCGCCGTGCAGGACGGCAACTTTGCCGCGCACAGCTATCTGGTGGCAAAGGCGCTGACGAGCGATGCGAAAATCGTTTTCTTCAATGCCTGCTCCATGTTCAAGATTGTGGTGGACGACGCTGCCATCAAGCAGGCCGTCATCACCGGCAATAACAACGAAAAACTGGCCGGAACCGTCAGTTACACCTGGGAAGGCGCCAACAATCAGGCTCCCACGGCCGATGTAACCGCCGCAACGGGAACCAGCATCACCGTGAACTTCAGCGGCGCCGGTGAATATCTGGTAGCCGCCCTGCCGGGACTGGATCTCACCGCCGGCGCCACCATCAAGTTCTTTAAGGAAGGCGAAACTGCAGGCACCTATGACGTGCCCGCCGGCGGCAACCGCTCTTCCGCAGCCCTTTCCGTGGCGCGTGCCCAGATTGCCTCCTGGGGCAACTCCAACGCAATCTGCCACCGTTATGTCTCCACGACAGCTTCGGGTACCGACAACGGCCGCGCCGCCGACAAAGCCTGGAATACGGACCAGTTCGTCGGCTTCCTGGCCGGGAAGTGGAACGGTGCGGATGAGGATGCGAACAAACTGGCGGCGATGAACGGCCTTACCATCCATATTGCAGCGGGCGAATATACCCTGCCGGATGCCGCCATCAAGCTGGGCAGCACGTTTACCCTGCTGAACATTGTCGGCGAAAACGGGGCCATCCTCAAAGGAAACGGCTCCAAGCCCATTATTCACCAGAATCAGGACGACCGCGGGGGAACTGTGGTCAATTTTGACAACCTGAGCTTTACCGGCGGTGTCCGCACCAATGACCACGGCGGCGCCGTATGGCAGAGTTATGGAACCTTCAATTTTAAAGACTGCGTTTTCTCGGGCAACAGCGTGACCGGAGCCAGCAAATATGGCGGTGTCCTTCACTTCTACAACACCGCTGCCGCCACCTTTGAAGACTGCAGTTTCACCGACAACAGCGCGGCCGGCACTTCCGCCAACGGCGGCGTCCTGAATGTTCAGAATAGCAACCACCTTACTTTCACACGTTGCTCCTTCTATAATAATACCGCCACGCAGGACGGCGGCGTTGCCAATTTGAGTGGAACCGGCTCAGTTATCCGTTTCGAAGACTGCGATTTCGGTGACGGCACCGACGCCAAGCGGAATTCCGCCACCAATTACGGTGGAGTCTTCCACATTGAAAAGGCCAATTCGCTGAATATCGTGAATTGCCGGTTCAACAATAACACGGCCAAGGGCGGCGGCGCCCTGAACTTCCCTGGCACGGCAACGGTGGATGCCAATGCTGTCCACGTGCAGGGCTGCAGCTTCAGCAATCACGTCACATCGAGCTCCGGCGCTGTCATCCGGATTGTGGCCGGCACATTGAATCTGGAAAAGGATGGAACTACGCCTTGCACCTTCACCGATAATGGTGCTGAAGACAAATCAGCTGGTGTGGCTGTCCTGAGTGGCGGCACCCTTAACGACAACGGTTCCGTTTATAAGAAAAACAAAGCAATCTGGGGCGGCGTCTATGTTACAGATGCCGACAAAGCATCCGTACTGAACTGCACCTCCTGTATTTACGGCACGGACGGAACTGCCGCCGACAGGAACTACGCCGTGAACGGCGGAGGCGTCTATAACCAGAACGGCGGAAGCGCCACCTTCACCAAATGCGAGTTCTATGGGAATGAGGCCAAGGAACGTCAGGGAGGAGCCATCCGCCGGGCAACGGACGGAGACGCCACCGATGTCACCTGTACCGTGAAGGGCTGCACCTTCAAAGAGAACATCTGCTCGAATGCCAGCACGGCGGGTGGAAGCAGTTGGGGCTCTTCCGGCGCCATCTTCTATCAGAAAGGCAAACTCACCATTGCTGAATCAGATGACCACGTGCGCACCACCTTCAATGGCAACAACTCCGTCTTCAGAGGCGGTGCCATCGGCCTGGATTTGACGGCCGAAGCAGATATCTCGGGCGCTGATTTCATAGGGAATTACACGACCGGTCCAAACAATGGCCAGCTTATCGGAGGGGCAATCTGCATAATTGGAACATCCTCCGCCTCCATAAGCGACTGCACTTTCGTCGGCAACTACAACAACACCGTAGGCTACGGCGGTGGTGCCCTAGGCATAGCCGGCACAACCGTGAACGTAAAGGTGAATAAGAGCCTTTTCAAAGACAACTATGCTACTGCCGGAGGTGCAATCTTCAATTACAGTAACGGCGGCATCATCTATTTGAACGCATGTGCTTTTACCGGAAACCATATCACAGCCACGTATGGAGTTGTTATCCAGCTTACAAATACATCCAGCGGAAATGCCACTTTGTGTATGAACAACTGCTCCTTCGCCGACAATCAATATGCAAAGGACGGCGCCACCGGTCAGCAGAGCTGCTGGGTAAATTTGAAGGGTCTGACCAAAGCTGTTTTGAGTAATTCCACCCTGATTGGAAAGACCCGGAATGCCAACGGCACCTCCGCCGCCGACGGCACCAGTCCCAACCTGTACCGTTTCGATGGTAATGTTGGAAGCGGTAACTATATCATCAACAGCATTATTGCAACCCCCAGTAGTACCTACTACGCTTCCGATATCAAAGGAAGCCCGGTCACCGGTTACTATAACAAGTTATCCGGTCTGCTCAATGGATCGACGTATGTCTCCGGTGATGGCTGTGCCACCGACTTCTACGGCACCAGTACCTACTTCGGCGGTCTGGGTTCCGCGATGACGGAAGGTGCGGCTGCAACGGACTGCTACTGGAGCTGGAACGGTACGCTGGCAACCGGCGGAGACCTGACCAAGGCCACCCTTGCCGATGTCAACAGCACCATCCAGACCGCAGACAGCGGATTCTACAACTGGCTGAGCGAAATCGGCGCCCTTACGACGGACTGCCGTGGCAAGAACCGCAGCACGGACGCCACCTGGCCCGGTGCATACGATGGAACTAACAACTAAGCGATGAAGCGTCATCTTTATCTGGCCGCCGTCCCAATTGTGGCGGCGGCCATTTTATCGGCCTCCTGCCAAAAGCCGGTATTCACGCCGGAGACGCCCGTCGTCCCCGCTGAGGAGGACGACCCCGGCGTTTATGAGCCCGGATTTTACGTGACCGTGAACGGGGCCGGCCTTTTCACCGGCGAGGACTGGGCGAACGCCATGAGCGTGAACGACCTGAAGGATTTGCTGCTGGCCGATGAAAACGGAGTCTTCTCCGCGGAGAAAGCCGCCAGGATCAACGGCAAAATCATCCACCTGGAGCAGGGCGTTTATCAGCTGGGAACGGCGGATATGCCCACGCCGGTCATCAGCGGGGAAACCGCAGGCTTTTCCGTCACCATCAAGGGCGGATACAAAAGCGGCGTCTATACCCAGTATCCTGAAAAATACCACAGCACCCTGTCCGGTGGCAGCGACTACCACATTTTCCAGATGAAGGGGAACGTGAAACTGAAACTGGACAGCGTGGGCCTGACCGGCGGCAGCGGACGGGGCGGCGGGCAAGCGGCCGTCATCGTCAGCGGCGGAGAACTGACCCTGTATTTGTGTGATGTATTCAACAATTACAACACCTATACGGCGGGCGGTCTCCATATCAGCGGAAACGGCATCCTGCGGGCCAACAACTGCCGGTTCTACAACAATGTGGCCGGCAACGCGGGAGCCATCAACCTGGGCAACGCCAGCGCCTATTGCTACCTGATGGACTGTGAGTTCTTCAACAACTCCGCCAACGAACAGGGCGGCGCCATCAAGGTGACCACCGGAACGCTCCTCGCCACTGACTGCACCTTCCGCGCCAACCGGGCGGAAGTGCGCGGCGGCGTGGCCTGGGTAGCCGGCTGCAAGAGCGCCAAATCCGTGGTATTCGAGCGCTGCGTCTTTCAGGACAACGCCTCCTACAGCGGCGGCGGCGTCCTCTGGCAGGACGGCGGTTCCACCGTCACCTTCAAGGACTGCGACTTCGAGAGCAATTCGGCCACCCACGGATCGGCCGGCGCCATCTATGCCAACGAAGGCGCCTCCACTGCAAGTTGGGACACCAACACCACGTATGTGGAGAATTGCCGTTTCAAAGGCAACTACAGCCAGGACTACAACGGCGGCAGTCTCCACGTGAGGGGAAACGCCTACGGGAATTCCGCCCTGCACTGCACCGACTGCACCTTTGAAGGGGAGCATACGGTGGCGGCGAAAGGCGGACTCATCGCGCTGGGCGGCTCGGGGGCTCCCCTGGCCACCTTCAACGGCTGCCACTTCAAAGCCTGCTATTCCACCGTGACCAACAGCATCTTCTACAACTACGCCACGGAAGGAAAACTGTACTTCAACGCCTGCCGTTTCGAGAACAATTACATCAACAAGACCTATTCGGTGGAAGGGACGCCTGACAGCGCGAACGCTTTCGTCGGCCTTAACAACTGCGCGGTGAGCGGCGGCACGCTTACTATGGAAGGCGGCAATTCGCAGCAGGCCTGCTGGTACAACCTGATGGCCGGCAAGGTCCTGTTCTCCAACTCTTCGCTGATCGGTGTTCCCACGGCCGCCGGACAGGTTCTGCCTGCCTTCGGCCTGGTCCGCCTGAACAGCAACGACGCCAACGTGCGTTTCGTCAATAACATCATCGTGTCCACCCACGCCGAAGGATGCGGCATATACGGCGGCGACACCCAGACTTCGCTCACCGTGACGGGCAGTTACAACAAGATGTCCCCCGTCCGGACGCAGAAGGAAGGCTCCTTCACCTATACCTCCGGAGCCGGAGACGACCTGACGGCCTACGCCACCTCCTTCCCCGGGCTTGAATGGGGCGAGAACGGCTGGAAATGGGACGGCCATTACACCGGCTCTGCGGTTCTGGGCGCTACGGCCACCATCAACACGGCCATCCATACCTTCGACGCCGGCTTCTACGGCTGGCTGGAGAGCATCGGCGCCCTGGGCAAGGATATCAGAGGAAAAGAACGTGGAACCACTTCCTGGCCGGGATCTTATCAGGACTGATTATGAAAGCAATCTTTAAAACCATATTAGTTCTCCTGCTGGCCGCCATGCCGGTAGCTGCCTGGGCACAGGACGTGCATCTGGCGGGTACCGTGAAGGATGCGGAAACGGGAGAAGAGATGATTGGCGCTTCCGTGATGGTGAAAGGCACCACCATAGGAACCGTCACGGACCTGGACGGCCACTTCTCCATCACCGTTCCGGCCGGCTCCGAGATGGTGGTGGGCGCGCTCAGCTATGCCGATTACACCTTCATCGCCGGTCCGGGAATGGAAGCGATGAACATCCTGCTGGGGATGTCGGCCGAATTCCTGGACGAAGTGGTGGTGGTGGGCTACGGCTCCGTGAAGAAAGAGAACCTCACCGGCGCCGTGGACCAGGTGTCCTCCGAAGTCTTCGAAGGACGTCCCACGAACAGTGCCACACAGATGCTGGTGGGCAGCGTCCCCAACCTGAACATCACCCTCACCGACGGTAAACCGGGCCGCACGGCCTCCTACAACGTGCGCGGCGCCACCTCCATCGGCGGCGGCGGCAGCGCGCTGGTACTCATCGACGGCGTGGAAGGAGACCCCGCCCTCATCAACCCCAACGACATAGAAAGCGTGTCCGTGCTGAAGGATGCGGCATCGGCCTCCATCTACGGATCCCGGGCCACCTACGGCGTGGTGCTCATCACCACCAAGAATCCGGACAAGAACAAGGAGCGTTTCTCCATTTCCTATACGGGGAACATCTCCTTTATGCAGCCTACGGCCGTTCCGGATGTGGTGGACGACGGTTATGTCTATTCCCGCCTGTTCTACGACGCCTGGTACAACTTCCAGTATTCCCAGCCCACGGGCATCAACAAGTCGCAGGATTTTTCCCGCATCTGGCTGGACGACTTCCGGGCCCGCAAAAAGAATGGGATTGCCGATGAAGTGGTGGTGGACGAAGAAACCGGAAAATACGTTTACTACGGCAATACCAACTACTATGACGTGCTGTATAAGGACTGCGTTTCCGCACGCACCCATAACGTTTCGGTGAGCGGCACTTCGGGCCCCCTGAGTTATATCGTTTCCGGACGACTGTACAACTACGACGGCCTGTTCAACTTCAACCCCGACGTGTACAGGACGCTGAACCTCCGCGGCAAGGCCCAGGCGCAGATACGCCCCTGGCTGCTGCTGACGGAGAATATGGAATACACCTACGAGAAGCAGCACATCCCTTCCGCCTACAGCGGTGAGGGCGGCGGCAACTTCTGGCGTTCCATCTCCGACGAAGGTCACCCATCCTCGCCCGTTTTCAACCCCGACGGCACGCTCACCAAGAGCGGCGCCTACTCCATCGGCGGTCTGGTAAGCGGCAACAACTGGAACGACCGCCTCATCAAGAATTTCAAGACCACCACCGCCCTCAAGGCCGAATTCCTGGACAAGGCGCTCCGCCTGAACGCGGACTTCTCCTTCTCCTCCCGCGACAAGGGTGAGAATTCAAAGAGGACGGTCATCAGTTACAGCGACGCTCCCGGAGTGATTTCCTACATCGGCACGCCTTTCACCGGAGACTCGTTCACGGAGTATTATTCCTCGCACGAGTACCTGGCCACGAACCTCTATGCCGAATATGAGAAAACCCTGGCGGAGAAGCATTATCTGAAAGGGCTGGCCGGCTTCAACTACGAAAGCCGCAAGGACAAGACGGGCACCTACAGCCGCAACGGTCTTCTGACCCCCGACGTCACCAGCATCAACCTGGCCGTGGGCGAGGACATCACCACCGCTTCCAGCGACACCAAGTGGAACGTCGCCGGTTTCTTCGCCCGTCTGAACTACTCCTACGACAACCGCTATCTCCTGGAGCTGAACGGCCGTTACGACGGATCCTCCAAGTTCCCCACCTATTCCCAGTGGGGCTTCTTCCCGTCGGCTTCCATCGCCTGGCGTCCGTCCATGGAACACTGGTGGCACGTGAATCCCAAATACGTCTCCAGCCTCAAGTTCAGGGCTTCCTACGGCGAACTGGGCAACGGTAACGTGGCCGCCTATTCCTTCCTGGAAAGGTTCTCCTTCGGCAACCTGAGCGGCTATCTGCTGGACGGCGAGAACAAACGGCGCTACACCTCCATCCCCTCGCAGATTCCCGACAACCTGAGCTGGGAAACCGCTCAGACGCTGGATGTAGGTATGGACATCGCCTTCCTGAACGGGAAGATTAATTTCACCGGAGACTGGTATCTCAGGCGCTCCTATAATATGTTTACGGTGGGTCCCACCCTCCCGGACACTTACGGCGCCTCTTCTCCAAAGGGCAATTACGCCGACATGGACACCTACGGATTCGAGCTGTCCCTGAGCTACAACGACTCCGTCCAGCTGGGCGACAGTCCGCTGAACTACGGCATCAAGGCCACCCTGGCCGACAACCGGTCCTTCATCACCAAATACAACAACCCCACCGGAAGCCTGAGCGACTATTACGTGGGGCAGGAAGTGGGTGAAATCTGGGGCCTGGTGTGCAACGGGCTGTTCCAGACGCAGAGCCAGATTGACGACTATTACGGTCCCGGAGACCCTTACGTAAACAACATCTTCCAGTATGCCAGCGGTTACCGCATCTCCCCCGGAGATATGATTGTGGAGGACCTCAACGGAAACAAGATGATTGACACAGGGTCCAACACCGTCACGGATCCCGGGGACAAGACCATCATCGGCAACACAACGCCGCGCTATCGGTATTCCTTCACCCTGAACCTGGAATGGAAGGGCTTCTATGCATCGGCCTTCTTCCAGGGCGTGGGGAAACAGGACTGGTACCCCAGCGGGGAATCCCCCTTCTGGGGACAGTACAACCGCCCCTACAACCAGGCCTACAAATGGATGCTGGGGAATTACTGGACCAAGGAGAATCCGGACGCCTATCTGCCGCGGTACACCGGCTACTATCATCCGTTCTTCAAGAGCTGGGCGAACACCCGCTATCTTCAGAACGTGGCCTACCTGCGCCTGCAGAACGTCCAGATTGGCTGGAACCTGCCCAAGAAATGGCTGGAGCCGCTCCGTCTGGAAGGCGCCAGCGTGTATTTCTCCGGAGAGAACCTCTTCACCTGGTCTCCCCTGCACAAGTGGACGCGGGACTTCGACGTAGTTACCGTTACGCAGAAGTCCGATAACGACATCAACTCCGACAACAAGGGTGACGGCTTCAACTATCCCACGATGAAGACCTTCAGCCTGGGCTTTACCTTAACATTCTAACGGAGAGGAGATGAAAACGATGAAAACTATTGTAAGAATCATATGCGCAGGGGCGCTGACCCTTTCCGCGTTCTCCTGCTCCCTGTATGAAAAGCCGGAAGCCTACGCCAGCAAGGCCGAAATCTTCGGCTCCGAGGAAGGACTCCGGACCTACACCTGGTCTTTCTACAAAGCCCTCCCCTCCCTGAACGAAATCCCCATCTGCGAGGCAAGCACCACCGACATCGGCGCCTGCCGCAGTTTCTCCACCTTCTACAGCGACAATTCCTATTCAGCGGAAACGCCCAAATCGTGGAGCTGGAGCGAACTGCGCAACATCAATTACTTCCTGGACGGTCTGAAGAGCGACGCCTGCACGGTGGACGCGGAGAAAAAGAAGCACTTCGAGGGCCTGGCCCGCTTCTTCCGCGCCTGGTTCTACTATGACAAACTCACCACCTACGGAGAGGTTCCCTGGTTCGACCACTGCCTCAGCAACACGGACCTGGACGAGATGTACAAGCCGCGCGACTCCCGTGATGTGATTATCGGCCATATCATCGAGGATCTGGATTTTGCCTGGGAGAACATCACCACGGAGAGTTCCGTGGGCAACTCCCTGGTCTCAAAATATGCGGCGCTGGCCCTCAAGTCCCGCGCATGCCTGTTCGAGGCCAGCTACCGCAAATATCACGGCGTGGGCGGGTCCCGCTATACGGCCCGGATGCTGTATCAGGAATGCATCGACGCCTGCAACCTGCTGATGAATTCCAAGGTATTCTCCCTGAACACCACCACGGTGAGCGACGAGTACATGGACAGCCATTCCACCGGCGCCTACCGCAGCCTGTTCTACTCCCGTGAGATCCTCACCAATGAGGTGATCCTGGGCCGCGTGGCCTCGAAAGCGGAAGGCGTAAAGGGTGAAGCCAACTGGCGCTACAATTCCGGTTCGTACGGTAACAGTTACTGCCTGTCCCGTGCCTTTATCCAGACCTACCTGAAGACGGACGGGACGGCCTATACGGACTGGCAGGCCTATTCCACCCTCAGTTTCAAGAGCGAATTCAACAACCGCGACAACCGCCTGAAACAGACGGTGAAGGGCCCCGCTTATGTGCTGGCCAACAGTTCATCGGCCAACCGGAAGGTCGCCGACATCGTGAACAACGTAGCGCCCACCGGCTATCATCCCATCAAATTCATTGAGGATGTGACCAGCAAGGACAACAAGGCCGACAATGAGAACAGCTATCCCATCATCCGCTACGCCGAGGTGCTGCTGAACTACGCCGAAGCCCGCGCGGAGATTGGCGCCATCACGGCGACGGATTGGCAGAACACCGTCGGCGCCCTTCGCAAACGGGCCGGCATCAGTTCCTCCTCCACGGCCGTCACCTCGCTGCCCACCACGGTGGATCCCTATCTGCAGGCCACCTTCTATCCCAAGGTGACGGATCCCAAGATTCTGGAAATCCGCCGCGAAAGGGCTATCGAACTGGTCTACGAAGGCTTCCGCGTCAATGACCTCAGGCGCTGGGCCGAAGGCAAACGCTTCGAATCCGTTCCCTGGACGGGCATTCACATCCCGGCGCTGGACACCCCGGTTGACGTTAACGAAGACGGGGTGGACGACTACTACTTCACCACGAAGGACGTGTCCGAAGTGACCCCTTCGCAAAAGTTGATTTACGTGCAGATTATCCCCGAGGGAAGCGACGAACAGGGACTCAGGGCCATCCCCAACCCGGTGAGCGGCTACGACCTCCGCTATGAGCTGAACCTCAAGCGGAAATGGTACGACGACGGGCGGCAGTACCTGAACCCGATTCCCGCCCAGATTGTGCGCGATTACGCCAACAGAGGATATTCCATTGAACAAAATCCCGGATGGTAATATGATGAAAAGAGTTACATATATCGTTATGGTCCTCCTGACCCTTGCGGGCTGCGGAAAGCTTGGCAAGGACGGGCGCGTGAAGAAAAACGTGGACTGGACGCAGTGGTACTTCGACGACGAGGGTTCCTCGAAACTCGCTCCGGGCATTATGATCATGTCCTTCAACGTGCGTCTGGCCTCCGCGGCCGATGACACGGGAGACAAGGACTGGACCAACCGCCGTAAAGGCTGCTATGCGATGGTGAACACCCTGCACCCGGTGCTGATGGGCACCCAGGAGTGTCAGCTTACCCAGCGCAACGACCTTAAGAACAACTGCCCCGGGTATGAAGTCATCGGCCGCAGCCGCGACAACTCCAGCGGCGGCGAACAGATGGCCATCTTCTATCTGAAGGATTCCGTGTCGGTGGACAGCTGGACCACCTTCTGGCTGACGGATACGCCCGGCAGCGTAAGCAAACATCCCCAGGCAGAGCATTACCGCTGCGCCACCTGTGCGAAGTTCACGCACACCAAGACGGGGAAAAAGTTCTATTACATTGACACGCACCTGGACCTGGAATCCGTGAGAGGCTATGAAATGGCGGTGATCCACAAGTACATTTCCGACAACCTGGATGCGACGCTTCCCATCATCATGAGCGCCGACTGGAACGACACCGAGGATTCGGACATCTTCACGGAGACCTACCAGACCTTCCAGAATGCCCGCTGGGCGGCCCGTTCCGGTGACGCCTACGGCACTTTCAACGGCTTTAAGAACACCAACTCCTCCACGAAGATCGACCATATCTTCTACCGGGGGTTCTCCGGCTGTGCCAAGTTCGTCACCGTGCGGCAACAGTGGGAAGGTTATCAGTTTATCTCCGACCACTATCCGGTTTACGCTTATTTGGAATTCTGATTATGAAGCATCGTTTTACAGTTTTACTTCTGGGGGCCCTGGTTCTGTGGGCCTGCGGCAAGAATACCGAAGATCCGACGATTCACGTCAGAAGCGTGAGCATTATCCCGTCACAGACCACCTTGTATCTGGAAGAAACCCTGCATCTGCGGGCCACCGTTACGCCTTCGAACGCTGTGAATAAAGACATCACCTGGGCTTCGGACCAGCCGACGGTAGCATCCGTGACGGCCGAAGGTCTGGTGACGGCCCTGACCGAAGGGACAGCCGTCATTACCGCTACGGCCGACGGCATTTCCGGAACCTGCCGGGTAAGGGTGATCAAGGAAGACAAACCGGTGATTGAAGTAGCCAGCGTCACCATTTCTCCGGAATCGCTTACGCTGGTGTACGGCGAAGGCGGAGCGCTGACAGCCACCGTGCTGCCGGAAAACGCCACCTACCCTGCCATCACCTGGGCTTCTTCCGATGAATCCGTCATTACGGTGAGCAGCGAGGGTGTTGTGACGAGCGTCTCCGCAGGAACGGCCACCATTACCGCCACTGCGAAGAACGGCGTATCAGGCGAATGCCCGGTAACGGTGACTCCCTATGCCGCCTTCAGCGTGCAGTACCTCAATCCCCGCACTTCGCAGTGGGCCGATGCCCTCACCGGCATCTACGGTTATCCGGGCGGCAATGTTCAGATAAAAATCAACGAAGTGCGTAACGACGGGCCGGTGAGTTATTCCGTGGATGCGGCCACCTATGCCGGCTATGCGGACGGAAAGGTTTTGCTCTACGCGCCGGGAGACGCTGTCCTTACGGTCGGCAATACCAAGGGTTATTCCCTGCAGGTCCCGCTGCACAGCAATCTGGCCAATGTCTTTTACTTCGGAAACGATCCCAAGGACCTGGAGTCCACCCTCATTATGGACCGGTATTCCAGCAGCACCGTTTCACTGGCCTACTCCGACGCAGAAGGGCTGCTGCCCATTCCCGCTTCGGCCTATACCCTCACTTCCACGCCTGCCGGGCTGCTCACCTTTGCGGGCAGCGCAAGTAACTGGGGCATCACGGCCGGCAGCCAGAAGGGTACGGCCACCGTCCAGCTGAAGATGGGCACCTGGGTAGACAGAACCCTTTGCACCGTCATCATCAATGACAATGTTCCTCCGGGTGAAACCGAGGATTTGACAGAAACGCCCATCGACCTGGATTAAAGTGCAAGCCGATACGGACATCTTTTCCCGCGTGCGCCTTCTCCTTGGTGAGGAGGCGCTGCGGCGTATCGGGAGCCGGAAGGTGATTCTTTTCGGCTGCGGGGGCGTGGGCTCCTGGTGTGCGGATTCGCTGGTGCGCTCCGGCGTGCTGGACATCACCCTGGTGGACGGGGATGTGGTGGGTCCCACCAACATCAACCGGCAGCTGATGGCAACTACGCTCACCATCGGCCAGCCCAAAGTGGAGGCGCTTCGGGCGCATCTTCTCTCCATCAATCCATCGGCCCGGATTTCCACCCGCGAAGCGCTCTTTTCGGCCGAAACCGCCGCATCTTTCCCGCTGGATGACTATGATTACGTCATCGACTGCATCGACTCCCTGAAGGACAAGATTACGCTGCTGGAGCTGGCGTCGCATTCCAGGGCCGCCCTCTTTTCTTCGATGGGGGCGGCGCTGAAAATTGACCCTACGCGCGTAAGGGTGGCGGAATTCTGGGAAGTGCACGGAGATCCGCTGGCCCGCGCCCTACGCAAGAAGATGCGGCAGGAAGGGCGTAAAACGGGCAAGCAGTTCCTCTGCGTCTATTCAGAAGAACTGCTTGAAAACCGTGGAGAAGCCATTGATCCGTCCCTGGATGAAAGCCCCATCAAAAAGGCCGTCGTGAACGGGACGCTGTCCGTGGTGACGGCCACCTTCGGCCATACCCTCGCGTCCCTGGTTCTCAGGGATATGATTGCTTAGAAGCGGATATAAGCGAGGAACCAGAGCTCGTTGTACTGGGGAGCCGCCAGCAATTTGTCGTTGTGGTAGCGGTACTCCAGTTGGAAGTTCAGGTTCTTGTGCAGGCGGAAGTTGGCCGCAGCCGAATACATGTCGTGGCTGCTATCCGCCGTTCCGTTTGCGCGGAATTCATCCCACTTGGCATAGATCTTCAGCCAATCCAGCACGGGCACGCCCACCGTTACATAGAAGGCATCGGCCGCGCCGCTCTGCTCTTTTTCACCCGCAAGGGCGGTGGCCCATTCGCCGCGGACCGTCCAATTGTTGCGGTCGAACTTCAGGCCGGCGCTGATGCGCTCACGCTTGAGGTCGTCGCCCGTGGTGGCGTTGTGCCAGCTGCCCATCCAACCGAAAGCGCCCACATACAGGCCCTGAATGGGCTGGAACTGGATGGTGCCGATGATGTCTTTCTGGCGGTTGGCATCGGCCAGATTGATACCCTGACCGTTGTACAGGCCCAGCTGATAGTGGACCAGCCGATACTGCTTCTCGCCGATGGGGAAAAGGTCGCCCTGCACCTGGATACCCAGGTCACGGCCGCCCATGTTGGCTTCGCCCAGACGGTCGCCCATGCCGGCGAATTTCTGCACCAGGAAGGAGAAGTCGCCCACGCCCACGTCCCAGGGGTTCATGGGGTTCTCAAAGGTGAAAGCGCGCTTGAACTGACCCAGTTTCACGGAGAATTCTTTCCAGCGGGCCCATTCCACGTAGAAGTCCTTCACGTGCGGTTTTTCGCCGTTGGCCTGGAACTGGATGCGATACTTGAAGTCATTGAAGATGCTGCCGTCCACATACAGACGGATGAGCCGGCAGGTGAAACCGGGGCCGCCGTTCTTGCCTTCCTGGTCATTGTATTTGTAACCGCCGATGATATAGCCGCCCACCTTGGGGGTGCTCATCCGGCCGGTCTGCTTGAAGCCGAATTCCTTCTTCGGCTGCTCTTCCTGCGCAAAGGCGCTGCCGCAAAGCAGCAGGGCGCTCAGAATGATGACAAACTTTTTCATACTACTTTTGTTCTGTGGTCACAGGAACAACCTCTGCGGTCCCTGTGGAGTCTGTGGGCTCCACAGGAGTCACTTCTACGAGTACCGGGTTCAATTCCCCGGCCGTCAGGGTAATCTTCTGATAAGGTTCGACGGAAACAACGTCACCATTGATGATGTGCTCCTCAGCTACGGGATCCGCACCCTTCTTGATCACCACCACTTTCCAAATTTTCAGTTGAGTCTTGTCCTTGGCTTCAGCTATGATATAGGCTACGCCCGGACTGAGAGCCTTCACTTCACCATTTCCACTCACCGTCGCCACGGGTTTATTCGTGCTGGACCAGACAATGTTTTTTTCTGCCACCGCCTTTTCAGTCTCCTTGAACGGGAAAATCTTGGTGAGCCAGAAGAAACCGAAAATGAAGCCGACGACACCGATAATGATACCCACCTTGGTCATATCCTTGGTTTCAACCATACCGGTTGCAGAGGCGATGGCATTCGGAGGCGTAGAGATAGGGAACAGCATGGCGATGGAGGCGCAGACTGCGATGAAGATAATCATGGCAGAAGTGCCGCCCATGCCAAGGAACTGCGCGTTGTTTGCGGCCGTAGGGGCTGCCATGCCTCTTGCCACATGAATCAGAAGCGGAATCAGGAGCGCCGCTGTAGCGGAATTGGAGATGAAGTTGGAGAGGAAGTAGCAAACCAGACCGGCCACCACCAGCACCAAAATTACGCTCATCTGGCCGAATGGAATGGCATCGATAAGCACCTGGCCTAAGCCCGTACCTCCCTTTTCAACGTCATCCATCAAATAACCCAGGCAAAAACCGCCGGCTACCAGCCACAATACATTCCAATTGATTTTCTTGATATCGTCTTTCCCGAAGACACCCGTTGCGGTGAACACGCCCAGCGGAATCCACGCCACAATATTGGAGTTGATACCGGTGAGTTTTTCCGTTGCCCACAGCAAAATCGTTCCAAAGAAAGTAATCCAGACCAACTTGGACTTCCAGTCGCGCGGCTGCTTGTTTTCAGGAATCTCAAGAATCAATTCCTTGGTTTTAAACGGGAAGAACAGGCGAAGGAGAACCCACGCAATCACAATCATGATAATCACGTACGGAATCATGTGGACGCACCAGTCTCCGAAACCCACTTCAAATCCGGCGTTTTCCAGTGCACCCTTGGCCGTAGCGTTGGGCGGCGTGCCGATGGGGGTACCGATACCGCCGATATTGGCGGCGACGGGGATACTCAGGGCCAGGCCGATCTTCCCTTTATCGTCGGCCGGCAGCTTGGACAGTACCGGGGCGAGCAGGGCCAGCATCATGGCAGCCGTAGCCGTGTTGGACATGAACATGGAGAAAACGGAAATCATAATCAGGAAACCCAGCAGCACCACATTGGGATTCTTGCCGAAGAGTTTCAGCAGGGCCCTGGCCAGCGTGACGTCCAGACCGTACTTTTCCGCCATGATGGCCAGTACGAAACCGCCCAGGAAGAGCATCACCACGGGATCCGCCATGGAAGACATGATTTTAGTGTAAGTCACCAGGCTGCCGGAATCCGGATTGCAGAAAAAGCCGATACCCTTGTTGGACATTGTCAAAAGGGATATCACAATCACCAGCAGCGAAGTGGCCCAGTTGGGGATGATTTCGAAGATCCACATCAGGGCGGCGAACACAAAGAGGGCGATTACCCGCTGCTGAACCACTGTCAGGCCATCGATCCCAAAGAAGGAAACGGGAACCAGCCAGAGGAACAGGGTGATAGCCAGTACCAGCGGCAGGAAAACCCAATACTTTACGTTGAATTTCTTTTCCATTATAGGTTAGTTTAAAACATATTTCCGTTAGAGCCCGCAAAGTTAATAATTATTAGGGAGAAAGACCACTTTTTCGGGCATTATTTTTTATGATGATTTTGTTGGGAAATCCCTTTAATTTCTTTAATTTTGTAACGCTTTTTGAACAATTTGTAACACTTTAATAACCACATTCTATGAAAACAACCGACATTATGGCACGCCTTCAGGCCAAGTATCCCGGAGAAAAGGAGTATCTGCAGGCCGTACAGGAAGTGCTTGAGTCCATCGAAGATGTCTACAACCAGCATCCGGAGTTCGAACAGGCCAAGATCGTGGAGCGTCTGGTGGAACCGGACCGCATCTTCTCCTTCCGCGTCACCTGGATCGACGATCAGGGAGAGGTGCAGACCAACACCGGCTACCGCATCCAGTTCAACAGTGCCATCGGCCCGTATAAGGGAGGCCTGCGTTTCCACCGCGCCGTCACCCCGTCCATGCTGAAGTTCCTGGGCTTCGAACAGACGTTCAAGAACGCCCTCACCACCCTCCCGATGGGCGGCGCCAAGGGCGGTTCGGACTTCGACCCCAAGGGCAAGTCCAACGACGAAATCATGCGTTTCTGCCAGGCGTTCATGCTGGAACTGTGGAACTGCATCGGCCCGGACCAGGATATCCCTGCCGGCGACGTAGGCGTGGGCGGCCGCGAAATCGGCTACCTCTACGGCATGTATAAGAAACTGGCCCGCCAGTACAACACCGGCGTTCTCACCGGAAAGGGCGGCACCTGGGGCGGTTCCATTCTCCGTCCGGAGGCCACCGGTTTCGGCGCACTTTACTTCACGCACCATCTGCTGGAGAAAGCCGGCATCGACATCAAGGGGAAGAAGGTCGCTCTCTCCGGCTTCGGCAACGTTGCCTGGGGCGCCGCCATAAAGGCCACGGAACTGGGCGCCAAGGTGGTTGCCATCTCCGGCCCGGACGGCGTGTGCCACATTCCGGACGGCATCACCAAGGAAATGATTGACTACATGCTGGTGATGCGCGCCTCCAACCGCGACCGCGTGGAAGACATGGCCACCAAGTTCCCGGAGAAGGCAAAGTTCACCCCCGGCAAGAAGTCCTGGAGCATTCCCGTGGACATCGCCCTCCCCTGCGCCTTCCAGAACGAGCTCTCGGAAGAAGACGCTAAGGAACTGAAGGCCAACGGCTGCATCTGCTGCTGCGAAGTGTCCAACATGGGTTGCCAGCCCGGCGCCATCCACTTCTTCCAGCACAACGGCATCCTGTTCGCTCCCGGCAAGGCCGTGAACGCTGGCGGTGTGGCCACTTCCGGTCTGGAAATGACCCAGAACGCGGAGCACATCTCCTGGAGCGGCGCCGAAGTGGACGAAAAACTGCACTTCATCATGAAGAGCATCCACGAGCAGTGCGTCAAGTACGGCACCCAGCCGGACGGCAGCGTGGACTACGTGAAAGGCGCGAACATCGCCGGCTTCATGAAGGTCGCCACCGCTATGCTTGAGCAGGGCACGATCTAAGCGTGCCGCGGATATAGCTGATTCTCAGCGATATACAGAAATTAGGGTGCACCTGGCGGTGCACCCTAATTATTACAACTCGTTGATTGTACGCGACTTCCGCGCCACCCTTATTTCGCGGCAGCCTGGGCCTTGGCCTGGAGTTCCGCCTGGAGGGTTTCCAGCGTGCGTCCTTCGGGGATGTTCAGAGCCTTGCGGGCTTCTTCGGTGAGGTCGATAACCAGTTTTTCATCGAAGTAGATGGCCTGGGAGGCGTCGAACAGGACGGCTATGCCTTTGGCCTTGGCAATCTTGGTGACAGCCTCGTTGGCCTTCTCCTGGATGGGAGCGGTGAGCTGGTTCTGCTGCTGCTGGAGTTCCTGGGAAATGCTCTGCTGGAATTCCTGGATGCGCTGCTGCATATCCATCAGTTCCTTCTCCTTGGATTCCTTGATGGCCGCAGTCCAGCTGGCGCTCTTCTGCTGATACTGGGTGGCTTTGCTCTGGTACTCTTCCACCATGGCGGCGTAGGTTTCCTCCGCCTCCTTCTGAGAGGCGGTCATGGTTTCACGTGCTGCATCCATTTCGGGCATAAGCATCACCAGTTCCTGGAAATTCACCTTGGCCAGCTGCTGGGCCGAAGCGGTGATGGTTGCAAGTGCCGCAAGGGCAATGACAAAAAGCTTTTTCATATCGTTAAAATTTTGTTTTCAATTAATGCCGAGTCTGTGGGAACAATTATTATACCAAAACTAGAATTGCTGACCCAGGACGAAGTGGAAATGACTCTTGCCGTTGGTGGCGTCGTCGAAGCCGTAGCCCCAGTCCACGCCCAGCAGGCCGATCATCGGGAGGAACACGCGCACACCCACACCGGCGCTGCGCTTGATCTGGAACGGATTGAATTCCGAGATGTCGCTCCAGCAGTTACCGCCCTCCAGGAAGGCCAGGGCGTAAATGGTGCTCTGGGGCTGCAGAATCACCGGATAGCGGAGTTCCACCGTAAACTTGTCGTACACGTTACCCGCGTACGTGGAATTGCTCTGGCTGTACGGAGTCACCTTGATGGGCGTGAGGGAATAGTCCTCATAACCGCGCAGGGAAACGATTTCCGCACCGTAGGTCATGTAGCCCGACATACCGTCGCCGCCCACCTGGAAGTTCTCGAACGGGGAATAACCCCAGTTCTTGTTATAGTAACCCAGATAGCCGAACTGCGCACGGGTCATGAGCACAAGGTCCCCGATAAGTTTGGTATAGACGGTACCGTTGAATTTCCACTTATGATATTCGATCCACTTGTAACGTTGGGCCGATGTCCATTTGTCGTAGTCCACGTCCTTGTAGCTGCCCACGGGCACCTTGACGGGATTGTCCTCATCCGTATTGTCCCAGGTGAATTTGCGGAACAGGGAATAGGGCGGCGTAAGCTGCAGGGAGAAGGAGAATTCAGAGCCCGTACGGGGATAGATCTGCTGGTCCGAGGAGTTGCGCGACAGTGAGACAGTGTAACTCAGGTTGTGGGAAATACCGTCGTTGAAGGCAAAATAACTGTTGGTCCAGTTGGTGAGTTTGTACGTCTGCCAACTGAGGGAATTATACAGGACGAAGTAATTGTCCGGCCACTTGAGGCGCGTGCCGATGCCGGCATTGAAGCCGAAGACCTCGAACATCTTATCCGTAGAGAGAATGCCGATGGCAAGATAGCTGTCCGTCATCTTGGAATAATAGCCCGACAAGCTGAGGGACGTGGGTTTCTTGCCAAAAAGCCAAGGCTCCATGAAACTGGCGCTGAGGGAGGTATAATACTGGCCGTTGGTCTGGAAACGGAGCGACAGGTTCTGGGCATCTCCCAGCGGCACGGGCCGCCAGGCGCCCTTTTCAAACATCCTGCGGGTGGAGAAGTTGTTGAAGCTTACGCCCGCGGTGAGCACGAAGGTATTGCCGCCCCAGCCGCCGGAAAGCTCCAGCTGGGAGGAAGGTTTCTCCGTGACGTTATAGATGATATCTACGGTATTGTTCAACTGGTTGGGAACGATGTTGTAGCCCGTCCCCTGCTGCATGATGGACTCCGCGTCGAACTGACCCATCGAGGCGATTTCGCGAATGGAACGCTCGAAGTCCGTCTGGCTGAAGAGATATCCCGGACGGGTGAAGAGCTGCCGGCGCACCACCTTTTCATTAGTAAGGTCGTTGCCGTTGATGACAATCTCATTCAAGAGGGCGGGCTTCCCTTCCGAAATGCGCATTTCCACGTCCACCGAATCCCCCTGGATATTCACCTCTACGGGCGTGACGTTGAAGAAGAGGAAACCGTTGTCCCTATACAGCTTGGACACGTCATATTCGTTTTCCTTTCCACCGCCATGCAGACGCTTTTCCATGGTAACCAGGTCATAGACGTCACCCTTTTTTATCTGGAGGATCTCATTGAGCACTTCCGAAGGATAGACCGAATTACCCGTCCAGGTGATATTGCGGAAATAGTATTTCTTGCCCTGATCGAACTCCATGTCGATGTTCAGGTGCTTGCCGTCCTCCAGGAAATAGAGGGAATCCCGCACTAGGCGGGCGTCACGGTAACCGGCCTCGGTGAAGGCATCCAGGACGGTCTTGCGGTCTTTCTCGTATTCCTTTTCCTTGAATTTCTTGGACTTGAAGAAGTTGTACCATTTGGACGAGTGGGTTTCCGCCATATTCTTGGACAGTTTGTAGTCCGAGATGTCCGTATTACCGGAGAAGTTGATATCCTTGATGCGGATCTTCCGTCCCTTGTTCACCTTGAAGGTGACGCGGATGGCGCTGCGGATCTTGGGATCCGCCTCCGTTTCCGCATCCACTTCCACTTTCAGGAAACCTTTCTCCTTGTAGTAGCGCTTGATGATATCGATGGACGTATTCTTCACGTAGTCCGAATACTCGCGGCCGGGACGCAGGTTCAGACGCTCCTGCAGATCCTTCTTTTCACCGCTCTTGACGCCTGTATAGTCCCAGCGGGACACGCGGGGACGTTCCCTCACGCAGATTTTGAACCATGCCGTATCCGCCCTGGAAGAGAGGGAATCCACCACCACCGCCACGTCTTCGAAGTAGCGCTGGGCCACCAGACGCCGCACGATGCCGGAGATGTCGTCACCGGGGACGGTAATCTCCTGCCCTTCCTGCAAACCGGTGAGCTGGAGAATCTGATGCTCGTTGAAGTACTGGTTGCCTTCTACACCCACACCCCCGACGACATAGGTCTTCGGATGGTTGTAATCTATCTCGATGCCGCTCCGCGAACTCTGGGCCTGAAGGGAGATTCCCATCAGTGTCAACAGCGCGGCCAGCAGTATCTTTTTTCCTCTCATTGGCAAAACACTTATCTTGCAAAGATACACTTTTTATTTCACTTTCCCATATCTTCTGTCCCGGCGGGCATATTCAGCCAGTGCCTCGCGGAACTGCGGCTTGCGGAAATCCGGCCAGAGGATGTCGGTGAAATAGAACTCCGTATAGGCCCCCTGCCAAAGCAGGTAATTGGACATCCGGAGTTCGCCCGACGTACGGATGAGAAGGTCCGGATCCGGGATGCCGGCCGTAATCAGATACTTGCTGAAATCATCGGCCGAAAGCGCCTGGAATTCTTCCGGAGAAAGCTCCGCAGCCGCTTTCTTGGCAGCCTGGAGGATGTCCCACTGGCCGCTGTAGCTCAGGAAAAGGATGAGCGTGGTGCGCGTATTCCCGGCCGTGACATTCATCAGGTCGTCGATGGCGGCGTTGAGCGTGTCGCTCAGACGGGCTCGATTGCCCAGCACCACAAAGCGGATATTGTTGTCCAGGAAGGTGTGCAGTTCGTTTTTCATCGAACGCATCATCAGCTCCATCAGGGCGATTACCTCGTCCTGCGGGCGGTTCCAGTTCTCTTCGGAAAAGGCGTAGACGGAAAGGTACTTCACCCCGTCTTCGGCAGCGGCCTCCAGACAGGCGCGGACGCTTTCCACACCTTCGAAATGGCCTTGCACACGTTCCAGCCCACGGGCCTTGGCCCATCGGCCGTTCCCGTCCATGATGATGGAAACGTGCTGCGGAATTCTATCCATATTATTCGTTGTTGCGGACGTCCTCGCCCCAGAAAAGACGCGAAGTGAGCGCCTTCACGAAACCGGACTGAGGAAGCCGGACTCGCTTAAGCGAAAACTGTGCCATCTCAATGTGGATGGTCCAGTCCGGCTGGATTTCCACCGAACGGTTGTCCATGGACATGGTGGCCAAGCCGTCACGGGACTCGAAGGAGATGTCAATCTTGGCGCTTTCGGGGATGACGATGGGCCGCACGTTGAGGTTGTGCGGGGAAATGGGAGCCATCACCAGCACCTTCGTATCCGGCATACAGATGGGGCCGCCTACACTGAGGGAATAGGCCGTGGAGCCGGAGGGCGTGGCGATGAGAAGACCGTCGGCCCAATAGGTGGGCAGGGGTTCTCCGTCGATGCTCACGTGGATGCCCAGCACGGAAGAGCCGCTGCGGTGCAGGGCCACCTCATTCACCGAATAAGGCAGCAGGCCGATGGATTTCCGCGCCTCGGGGCCCTTGAGCGTAGCGTTGAGCACCGTGCGGTACTCGATGCTGAAATCCCCCTGGAGGAGCGCTTCGCGTACGGCTTCGGGCCGATTCTCGCACAGGAAGCCGATGCGGCCGAAGTTCACGCCCAGCACAGGAAGGCCGATATCCGCCACCACGTGTGCGGCGCTGAGGAACGTGCCGTCCCCGCCCATCGACAGGACCAGGTCCGTTTCCGGGCGTACATCGGCCTTCGAGCGAATCTCATATACCTCAAAAGTGGCAGCTTCCAGATCCTTGAGGAGCGCATCCTTCCGCGCGTCCTTCCGCACCTCCTCATTGAGGATGAAATATCCTATTTTCATTGCATCCGATTGAATTAGCCTCCAAAATTAACACATTTCTTCGAGTTTTCCTATTCGGACGGCCCGGAAATGATCTCGCACGAGGTGCGCTCAATCCAGACTGACCATCTTACGCAAGATTTAGCCTCCAGCGTGCTTAAGATGGTAACGGTTGACCATCTTAAGCATACCAGAAGCGTTTTTCGTGCTTTAGATGGTAAGGGTGCAGGGAGATGTGTCCGGGGGTGTGTCCACCCGCGGACACATATAGCGGGAGGGGCCCGCCGGATACAAGTTCTTTTGGAGGACGAAGGACGACAAAAGGACGCAGGAGACGGTGGGAGGGACGAAGCGAACGCAGTGAGCGGAGCCCCCCGGACACATCTCCCTGCACCCTTACCCCGCCGGCATTTGGGCCTTCGGGGAATTATTTCTACTTTTGCAAAGCAAATGCAAAGAAAGAATGACCAGACTGAGCGTAAACATCAATAAAATCGCGACCGTTCGGAACGCGCGGGGCGGAAACGTGCCGGACGTGACGAAGGCGGCGCTGGACATCGAGCGCTTCGGGGCGGAGGGCATTACCGTGCATCCCCGGCCCGACGAAAGGCACATCCGTTATGCCGATGTACGGGAAATCCGGCCGCTGCTCCACACGGAATTCAACATTGAGGGGAATCCCACCGTGCAGAGTTTCGTGGACCTGGTGCTGGAAGTGGCGCCGGACCAAGTGACGCTGGTGCCGGACGGCCACGATGCCATTACCTCCAACGCCGGATGGGACACTGTGGCCAATAAAGCCCTGCTGACGGATTTGGTCAACACATTCCACAGCAAGGGCATCCGCACGTCCATCTTCATAGACCCGGATCCTGCCATGGCCTATGGTGCCGCCGCCTGCGGGGCCGACAGGGTGGAGCTTTACACCGCCGCTTATGCGGAGCAGTACACAAAAGACCGCGAAAAAGCCATCGGCCCTTATCTTGAGACGGCCAAAGCGGCGCGGGAAGCCGGCCTGGGCCTCAACGCCGGGCACGACCTTTCGCTGGAGAACCTCTCCTACTACATCCGGACCATCCCCTGGACGGACGAAGTTTCCATCGGCCACGCCCTCATCTCCGATGCCCTGTATCTGGGGCTGGAGAAAACTATTCAGGCCTATTTGGCGCAAATTGGCAAAAAATAGTTATCTTTGTAATTCTGATTGGATTATTAACTGTAACAGAAAAGAATAATGAAAAAGTACTTACTCATCTTGGGCGCAGTGGCCATCCTGGCCTGCACCTGTTCCTGCAAGCAGTCTTCCTCGGGCTCGTCAAGCGACAATGCGGCCAGCGAAAACGTCTCCGTAACAGACAGCCTTGCCACTGCCGGCAGTCCCGTAACAAACAGCCTTGCCGCAGCCGGCAGCATCGTCTATTTCAACATGGACAAAGTGATGAGCGGCTACGACTATGCCAACGACGAAGTTTCCAAGTATGAGACCAAGGCCAGCGGCGTGAGTTCGGACCTGGAGCGCCGTCGCAAGAAGATTGAAAAGGACATGGCGGACTTCCAGAACAAGCTAGACAAGGGCCTTCTCACCCAGTCCGTAGCCCAGGCCCAGTACCAGAAACTGCAGGAAGCCCAGCAGAATTTCCAGAACTATGCGCTCAAGAAGCAGCAGGAAATGGCCGAGGAACAGCAGGTGACCATGAACAATATCTCCAATGCCATCGCCGAATATGTGGCCGAATTCAACAAGGAGCACAACTACTCGATGATTCTCGCCACTTCGGGCAATGTGATTTCCATCCCCGTTGTAACGGCGGATCCCAAGCTGGACATCACCGACGTCCTGGTGGAAGGCCTCAATGCCGCCTACATCAAGACCAAGAACCCGGAATCGAATCAGTAAGTGAGATTCGCCCTTCTTTCCTGCCTCCCGCCCTTCCGGGGCGGCATTTCCCAGTTCAATGCCAGCTTGCTGGAAGAACTGGGAAAATGGCATGATATGAAGGCCTTCAACTTCTCCCGCCAGTACCCTTCTTTCCTGTTTCCGGGCAAGACGCAGTATGCGGAAGACGGTGCCCGGGTGGACGCTCCGGCCCTGCTGGACACGCTGAATCCCTTCAGCTGGCGCCGCACGGCCAAGGCCATCCGCGCCGCAAAGCCGGACGTACTCATCCTCCCCTATTGGATGAGCTGGTTCGCCCTCCCGCTGGGATTCGTGGCACGCCGGGCCGGATGTCCCGTCATGGGCCTGATGCACAACGTCATTCCACATGAGCCCCACTGGTTCGACAAACCCCTCACCCGCTATTTCCTGAAGGGCTGCAGCGGTTTTGTCACCCTGTCGGAAAGCGTCCGGAATGATTTGCTTGCCCTGAAGCCGGATGCAAAGGTGCTTCCGCTTTTCCATCCGCTTTATGCCCGTTTCGGGGAGAAACTGCCCCGGGAAGAAGCCATGAAGGAGCTGGGACTGGAACCGGGGAAGAAAACGCTGCTTTTCTTCGGCCTCATCCGCGACTATAAAGGCCTGGACATCCTGCTGGAAGCTTTCCGTGACCTGCCGGAAGACTGGCAGCTGGTGGTTGCCGGAGAACCGTATGGTTCCTTTGACAAGTACCAGCGCATCATTGACGCGCTCCCTGGAAAAGAACGTGTGCATCTCTTCCTCTCCTACATTCCGGACGCCGAGGTTAAGCGCTATTTCAGTGCGGCCGATGCAGTGGTGCTCCCCTACCGCAACGCCACCCAGAGCGGTATCGGCGCCATTGCCTGCCATTTCGGGGTACCCATGGTAGCCACCCCCGTGGGCGCGCTTCCTGCGGAAGTGGGCGCGCGTGGCACGGGAATTGTCGCAGAAGGGACCGCGCCCGGACACATCCGGGAAGCGCTGAAACTGCTCTTCGGAGACAAAAAACGGTATGACGGCTGCCGCGAAGCCGTCGGGGTGGAGAAAAAGCGCCTGAGCTGGGAGGCCTTTGCCACGCAGTTCGGGACCTTTGCCGCCACCCTAATATAATGTGTAAAGACATGAAACGACTTCTCATTCTGTTGGCAGCCCTCGCAGCATTCAGCTACGCGGAAGCCTTTGCGCAGGATTACGTTCCCACGCCCGTCACCGTTTCCAGGGAAAAGGTGAGGTATGGCGGCAAGATCTATCTGTCGCACGTAGTACTGGAACGTCAGACCATCTATGGGATCTGCAAAGCCTACGGCGTAAGCGAGGATGAACTGTATGAAGCCAACCCCACGCTGCGGGAAACCGGGCTGCAGAAAAACGCCATCCTGCTGGTTCCCTTCCACGAGCAATCTCCCGTCGCCGCGGAGCCCGAATCCCCCGCCACGGAACCCGATGCAGAAGCCGTAGCCGTCCCGGACACACCCGTCCGGCCCGTGAAGAGTTACATCGAACATACCGTCCGCTGGTATGAGGACATCGATGACATCGCAAAGAAATACGGCGTCACCGTCAAGGATATCATGGATGCAAACGGGCTCGCCAGCCAAAAACTGAGTACACGCCAGTTGCTGAAGATCCCCGTGTTCTCCACCGAAGATGAACCCGTCCAGGAGTCGCCGCTGGAAAACGTCCCCGAAAATACGGTGGAAACGCCGGAAGAAATGCAGGAGTTGCCGGATTCTGTACAGACACAGCCGGTCATCGTTCCCCAGGGCTTCGCCAACTTCTCTCTGGTACTGCCCCTCAAGGCCGGCGAACGCAACATGGACTTTTACTCCGGCGCGCTGCTGGCGCTCCGGGACCTGGAAGAGGAAGGCGTTACGGCCCAGGTCCATGTGTACGATCTGAATGCCGGCATCCCGCCCATCGACGAACTGGTCAAGGACGACTTCGTGCTGGGACCCGTGGCCTCCAGAGACCTGGAAGCCATCCTGCAGCGGGTAGATGGACGCGTTCCCATCATTTCCCCGCTGGATCCCAAGGCATCGGCCCTCAGCGCCAACTATTCTCCCTTCGTACAGGCGCCGTCGGCCGTCGACTACCAGTACGCAGACCTCGCCGCCTGGCTGAAGGAAGACCTGCAGGAAGATGAAAGGGTGATTCTGGTTACGGAGAAAGGCGCCAGCAATATCAACGCCTCCATCGCCATTCGCAGCGCGATGGCCAAGGAAGGGCTGTCCTATGAGATCCTGAACTACGCCATCGTGGAGCGGAGCGTGGCCAATTCCATGATGAGCCTTTTCGCGCCGAAAGGAAAAACCACCCGCGTAGTGGTGGCATCCGAAAGCGAGGCATTCGTGGCCGATGCAGTGAGAAAACTCGCCGTAGCCAAGGGTAAAGGCTACGAGGTGGTCATGTACGCTCCTTCGAAAGTCCGTTCCTTCGACACCATCGACGGCGCATCCTACCACAGCCTGTCCCTCCATGTGAGCGCGACATATTTCATTGATTACGACAATCCCGGCGTGGCGCGTTTCGTCCGCACATACCGTGCGCTCTTCCGCACGGAGCCCACGCCTTTCGCCTTCCAGGGCTACGACACTGTCCGTTACTTCGTTTCCCAGGTGCTGCGTTGCGGCAAGGCCTGGACCTCCTTCCCCGACGAGAAGGAGAGCACCGGCCTGCAGGCGGATTTCCTCCTGGTGAAAGACGAAAACGGCAACCTGCACAATGAAGCCGTGCGCCGCATCATCTTCGAAAAAGACTATACCACCACCCTGCAGCGCTAAGATGGAAAACGTCAAGACACTCATCCTGGGCGGTGGCCCCGCCGGTTTTACCGCCGCCATATACGCAGCCCGCGCAGGCCGCGGACCCGTGCTCTATGAAGGGACGCTGCCCGGCGGACAACTCACCACCACCACCCTCGTGGAGAATTTCCCGGGATTTCCGGGCGGAGTGGACGCCAACACGCTGATGGATTCCATGCGGAAACAGGCCGCCTCCTTCGGGGCCGATATCCGCCAGGGAACGGCAACCGCCGTGAATCTGGACGAAAGGCCTTTCCTGGTTACCATTGACGGATCCGTGGAGATTGCAGCCGAAACCCTGATTATCGCCACCGGAGCACAGGCCAAGTACCTGGGCCTGCCCTCGGAGCAGAAGTACATTGGCGCCGGCGTAAGCGCCTGTGCCACCTGCGACGGCTTTTTCTATCGCAAAAGGACCGTTGCCGTAGTGGGCGGCGGAGACACCGCCTGTGAAGAGGCGCTGTACCTGGCCGGCCTCGCGAAAAAGGTCTATATGATTGTACGGAGGGATGTGTTCCGGGCATCGGCCGCCATGCAGAAGAAGGTGTTTGACACCCCCAATATTGAAATCCTCTGGAACTGCAACACGCAGGAAGTGCTGGGAGACGCCATGGGCGTTACCGGCGCCCGCCTTCTCCGCAAGGACGGCACCGTCTTCGACATCGCCATCGACGGTTTTTTCCTGGGCATCGGGCACAGTCCGGCATCGGCCCTCTTCGCCCCCTGGGTGAAAGTGGACGAAAACGGCTACATCCTCACCGAACCCGGCAGCGCCCGCACCAGCGTGCCCGGCGTCTTCGCGGCCGGAGACGTGCAGGATTCCCGCTACCAGCAGGCCGTCACCGCCGCCGCATCGGGCTGCATGGCCGCCCGCGACGCCGACAAATTCCTCCGGGACCTTGACCAATAAGCATCTATGAAAAAATACATCTATACCGCCCTTGTCCTGCTGACCGCCGTCGCCTGCAAAAGCCAGTACGAAGCGCTCCTGATCTCCAACGACGTGGACGCCAAGTACGAAGCAGCGATGGACTACTTCCAGAAGAAGAAGTACCAGAAATCGGCCCAGCTGTTCGAGTCCATGGCCGTCCTGACCAGCGGCACCGCCCGCGACGACACGGTACAGTATTACTGGGGCCTTTCCAACTACCGCTACAAGGATTACTATACGGCCGAATCCAACTTCGCCCGTTTTGTGGAGAACTTCCCGCGCAGCCCCTTTGCCGCGGATGCCCAGTTCTACCGCCTGGACTGCCTGTACCGCGCGACGTACCGCTGGGAACTGGACCAAACGCCCACCCGTTCCTGCATTGCGGCCATCAACCAGTACCTGCGGGAGTATCCGGATGACCTTCCGCATCAGCAGGCCTGCCGGAAAATGCTGGAAGACCTGCAGGACCGCCTGGACCGGAAGGATTTTGAGGCGGGGAAACAGTATTATACGATGGAGGACTATCCTGCCGCCCGCGTAAAGCTGAAGAACGTCCTGAAGACCAACGCGGACAATCACTACCGCGAAGACGTGCTGTACTACACCGCCATGTCCTCTTATCATTACGCGCGCCTGAGCGTGAAGGATAAGATGAAGGAGCGCTATCTCACCTTCGTGGACGACTACCTGAACTTCGTGGGCGAGTATCCGGAATCCAAGTACAAGAGAGAACTGGACGGCCATTACAAGTTCGTGCAGGAGTATTTGAAAAAAAATTGAAACTAAGCTGAAACTGCGTCTGTAAACTATATAGATACAGTATTATAGAAAATGGAAAACAAGAAAAAAATTCCCGTAAACACCATTACGCGCGACATCAAGAACCTGGCCGCCCCCACCGGTAATATCTACGAATCCGTAGTGATCCTCTACAAGCGGGCCAACCAGATTGCCATGGCGGAAAAGAAGGAACTCATGAAGAAACTGGACGAGTTCCGCGGAGACCGCGACACCATGGAAGAAGTCTTCGAAAACAAGGAGCAGATTGAAATCTCCAAATACTATGAGCGCCAGCCCAAACCGGACCTGGTAGCCATTTCCGAATTCGAAGCCGGCGAACTTTTCTACCGCAAGGCCCAGAACGAAAACCCCATCGACATCAACGGGGAGTAGGCTATGCTGTACAGCCTCTCCGTTTCCAATTACATTCTGATAGGCTCTCTGGAAAGCTCATTTCCGGAGGGCCTCAGCATTATAAGCGGAGAGACCGGAGCCGGCAAGTCCATCCTGCTGGGGGCGCTGTCCCTGGTGTTGGGCGGAAAGGCCGATGCCGCCACGATGGTGGGCCCCGCCGGTGACAACTGCGTGGTGGAAGCCGAATTCGGCGTGGATGACGCCGTTCGCGCCATCCTGGAGGCCGAAGACATCCCTTATGAAAACAACCGCCTGCTGCTGCGCCGCACCGTTTCGCGCAGCGGACGTTCGCGCAGCTTTGCCGGCGACGAGCCGGTGAGCGTGGGCGTGCTGCAGGAGTTGGCCGCCTGCCTGGTGGACATCCATTCGCAGCACCAGACGCTGCGGCTGCAGGACGAGCGTTTCCGCATGGAGGCGCTGGACCTGCGGGCGGGTTGTTCGGGGTTACGTCTTGACTGTTCCGCCGCCTGGTCTGATGTTTTGAAAATCCGCCGTCATCTTACTGAACTACAGGAGCGATTGGCTTCGGCCCGTGACCAGCAGGACTATAACCGGAGCCGATGGGAACGCCTGGACAAGGCCGGACTCAAGGCCGGCGAACTGGAAGAACTGGAAGCGCAGCAGAAACAGCTCGCGCACGCGGAAGAGATAAAGGAGACGCTGGGAGCGGCCCTGGGCCTGCTTTCCCCGTCCGCGGAAGAGGTTCCCTCCCCCGGGCAGCAACTGCGCGAAAGCGCCCGTCTGCTGGAGAAGGCCGGCGCCTATGTTCCCGGTATGCAGGAACTCGCCGACCGACTGGCATCGGCCCGGCTGGAAGTGGAAGATATCGCGGAATCGGTGTCATCGGCCTTTGACGCGGTGGAAGTCTCCCCCGGAAAGTTGGAGGAGGTGGATCAGCGGCTGGGGCTTCTGTACGAGCTTTTCCGCAAATACGGTGTGACTTCCGTGGAAGAGCTCATCGCCGAAAGGGACCGCCTGGCGGGTCTGGTATTGGACGCCGGCAGTTTGGAAGAGGCCGTTTCCGCGGCAGAAAAAGCTTTGAAGGCGGCTGAGGCGCGGCATCTGGCCCTGTGCGATGAGCTGCATTCCGCGCGGCTCTCCGGTGCCGGCGCGTTTGCAGAAGCGGTTACCGCCACCCTGCATCGGCTGGACCTTCCCGGCGCCCGCTTCGAAGTTGCCCTGGAAGATATCGCCCCCGGCGAAAACGGGCGGGACCGCGTGCTGTTCCGCTTCGGCCCCTCTTCACAGGCAGTGGCCGATGTTTCCAAGGCCGCTTCCGGCGGCGAACTGTCCCGCATCATGCTGGCCGTCAAGGCTGAAATGGCCCGTTTCACCCATATGCCCACGCTGATCTTCGATGAGATAGACTCCGGCGTCTCTGGCGGTACGGCCGACAAAATGGGCTCGCTGGTGTGCGAGATGGGCCGCGCCATGCAGGTTTTCGCCATAACGCACCTGCCGCAGGTGGCGGCGAAGGGCGATGCCCACTTCCTGGTGTCAAAATCGGCCGGAATCACTTCCATGCGGTTGCTGGACGCCTCCGGGCGCGTGCAGGAGATTGCCCGCATGCTCTCCGGTGCCACCATTACCCCCGAGGCTGTGGCCAACGCCCGCGCCCTTTTAAACGCATAAGCTATGGCACGGCCCCGTCAACCCATCCCCACCCTGGACGAGTTCCGCACCCAGCTCCGTCGGCACGATCTCCGCGCTACGAAGCAGCGCCTGGCGGTGCATGCGGTGATGATGGAGCTGGTGCATGCATCGGCCGAAGACGTACACGGCGCCCTGGAGCTCCGGGAGACGCCCGTTCCCCTCACCTCCGTCTACAACATCCTCACCCAGCTCTCCGACAAACGCATCTACAGCCGCCGCCTGTCCGGCGACAACCGGATGTACTTCGACATAGATTCCCGTCCGCACATCCATCTGTACGACCGGGAAAACCATATCTGGCGCAATGTGGAGGACGAGGAACTGGCCACCCTGGTGACGTCCCGGCTGAAGCGCCGCAAATTCAAAGGATATACTGTGGAAGGCATTGACATCCAGCTCGTTGCCAAACCCACCCGAAAAAACAAGAAGATATGAGAAAGTTGTCTTTCCTGCTGCTTTGCCTTGCAGCCGTCTGTTCCTGCAACCTGAAGGGATCCTATTACGTGGAGAACTGTCAGGATTTCGTCACGCGGGATGAAGGCAGCCTGATTAACGACTATGGAGTAATCTATAATGTGTCGGATGTGGCTTCCGACAAAGTGGTCGTTCCCGCAGTGGACGGTCTTCGTTACTTCCTGTCATTCGACATCCTGAACTCGAATTATGACATCCGCCTGAAGAATACGATCGAAGTCTCCACCCTGCAGGCCCTGCCGGCAACGGATCCCGCCCCTACGGCCCACGACCCCGTGAGCATCGTACTCTACAACATCAGCCCCACCTGGCTGAACCTGGGCATCCGCTATTATAAGGGGAAGGAAAGCACTTACCTCCACGGCTTCTCCGCGCAGTATGTCCACGAACCCGCCACGGACGAGATTACCATTACGCTCTACCACAACGGGAACGACGAGAACCCTGCATCGGCCGATGCGGAAACCCTGGAGCAGGTGACGCAGCTACTCAGCATCCCCCTCACCGGCTACGGCTGGACGCCCGCTGGTGTCAACATCACCTGCCACGTCCTGCAGAAGAAGTCCGACGGCACCTACGAAGTGGTGCAGACGACGTATACGTCAAATAACTGATTGCGTTCGGACGGCCCGGGGGGGGTGTACGGTCTGCAGGGGCTGGAGCGTATATGACTGATACTCAGCGAGATGCTGAAAATAGGGTGCACCTGGCGGTGCACCCTATTTTGTGGAATTCGCTGATTTATAGCGAGTTGCGTATCACGCTACGAAAACAGCCCTCTCGAGGAGGGCTGCTTTAGGGTGGATGATGGGGCTCGAACCCACGACACTCGGAACCACAATCCGATGCTCTACCAGCTGAACTACATCCACCGTGTTTGGGACTGCAAATGTAAGGATATTTTCCGGTTTTGCAAAATATATTTCGTACCTTTGTATTGCTATGGCAAAACGTGAAATCAAGTTTTCCCTGGTGTACAGGGATATGTGGCAGAGCTCCGGGAAATATGTCCCGCGCGTGGACCAGCTGGTGGAAGTGGCTCCGGCCATCATCGATGTAGGCTGCTTCGACAGGGTAGAAACCAACGGCGGCGCCTTCGAGCAGGTGAATCTCCTTTTCGGCGAAAATCCCAACAAGGCCGTGCGGGCCTGGACAGCTCCGCTGCGCAAGGCCGGCATCGAAACGCATATGCTGGAGCGCGGCCTGAACGCCCTCCGGATGAACCCCGTCCCGCTGGACGTGCGTGAACTGATGTTCAAGGTCAAGAAAGCCCAGGGCACGGACATCGCCCGCAGCTTCTGCGGCCTCAACGACCACCGCAACCTCAAGGGTTCTGTCATCGGCGCGAAAAAAGCCGGAATGATTTCACAGGTGGCGCTTTCCATCACCCACTCCCCCGTGCACACGGTAGCCTATTACATGGGCGTCGTGGACAAAGTGGTGGAGTACGGGGCCGATGAAATCTGCCTCAAGGACATGGCTGGCATCGGCCGTCCCAGCGTGCTGGGAGAACTGGTGGCCGATATAAAGAAGAAGTATCCGCACATCAAGGTGCAGTACCACGGGCACACGGGACCGGGCTTTTCGGCAGCCTCCATGCTGGAAGTGGCCCGCGCCGGCGCGGATTATCTGGATGTAGCCGTCGAACCCCTCTCCTGGGGCAAGGTGCATCCGGACGTCATCACCGTCCGCGAAATGCTGAAGGCCGACGGTTTCCTGGTGAAGGACCTCAACATGGACGCCTACATGGAGGTGCGCCGCCTCACCCAGAAGTTTATCGACGACTTCCTGGGCTACTGGATCAATCCGTCCAATTCCCGGATGACCTCCCTGCTGGTGGGCTGCGGCCTGCCCGGTGGCATGATGGGATCCATGATGGCGGATCTGAAAGGCTTCCAGGGCGCCATCAACGCCACCCAGCGCGCCCACGGCCGTCCGGAGATGTCGCTTGACACCTTGATGGTGAAGCTCTTCGAGGAAGTGGAATACGTGTGGCCCCGCCTGGGCTATCCGCCCCTCGTGACGCCCTTTAGCCAGTATGTAAAGAACACGGCGCTGATGAACCTGTTCAACATGCTGCAGGACAAGCCGCGCTGGAGCACCATCGACAAAGACACATGGGGCATGATCCTGGGCCACATGGGGACCCTGCCCGGTCCGCTGGCGCCGGAAATTGTGGCGTTGGCTAAAGAAAAGGGCCTGGAGTTCACCACCGGCAATCCGCAGGACAATTATCCGGACGAACTTCCGAAGTTCCGCGCCATGATGAAGGAAGAGGGCTGGGACTGCGGAGAGGACGACGAAGAACTCTTCGAACTGGCCATGCACGAAAGGCAGTACCGGGACTACAAGAGCGGCGTCGCCAAAGAACGTTTCAACAAGGAACTGGAAGAGTTCCGGGCCAAAGCCGGCGCTCCCATCGTGGTTACACGCCCCGTGGTGGAAATGCCCAAGTTCTCCGTGGAAGAATACGTTGCCAAATATCCCAAAGCCACGCCCGTGCAGTGCCCCGTCAAGGGCCAGCTGCTCTGGGAACTGGATGTGGATGACGCCTCAAAGGCCCCCATCGTGGGCCGCGCCGTCAAGGCCGGTGAAGTCATCGGCCATGTCCAAACCTTCTACGGCATGGAAGACATTGTCTCCGCCGTATCCGGCCGCGTTGTTGCCGTTCTAGCCAAGCAAGGCTCCCAGGTTGCGAAGGGCGAAATTGTGGCGTTTGTGCAATAAATCCACCTAACCGGTAGCCCCTGACACACAACTCGCTATCAATCAGATTAATACGCAAAATAGGGTGCACCTGATGGTGCACCCTATTTTCAGCATCTCGCTGAAAATCAACCATATACGCGTCAGGCTTTTACAGTTCTCTCCGGAGCCGCGCGGTGGGGATGTCCAGCTGGGCGCGGTATTTGGCAATGGTGCGACGGGCCACTTTGTAGCCGCGTGCGGAAAGGCCTTCCACCAGTTCGTCGTCCGTAAGGGGATTGTGCTTGTCTTCGCCGTCCACCATTTCGCGGAGGGCTTTCTTGATTTCACGGGTGGACACTTCCTCGCCTTCGGAGTTCTCCAGTCCTTCGGAGAAGAAGTACTTCAGCGGGAAGATGCCGAAATGGGTTTCGATCCATTTGCTGTTCACCACGCGGGAGATGGTGGAGATGTCGAAGCCGGTGATTTCGGCGATGTCTTTCAGGACCATCGGCCTTAAAGAGGTTTCGTCCCCGTCCACGAAATAGTCGTGCTGATAGTCCACAATGGCCTGCATCGTGCTCTGGAGCGTGTTCTGCCGCTGGCGAAGGGCTTCGATGAACCACTTGGCCGAATCTATCTTCTGCTTGACGAAGGTGGCCGCGTCTTTATCGGCCTTTGAATCTGACAGACGGCCCGTTTCCATGATCTCCGAATACTTCCTGTTGATGCGGAGCTCCGGGATGTTGAAGCGCGGCATCGAGAGGATGAGCTGGCCGTTTTCGTAATCCAGGCGGAAGTCCGGCACCACCTGCTGCGCCTGGTCATTGTAGGAGTCGTCGATCTGGCCGCCGGGGCTGGGATTCAGCCTTCGTACCTCATCCAGCACAGCCTTCATCTCCGCCTCGGAGAGGTGCAGCCGGGCCATGATCTTCTGGAAATGCCGATTCTTGAAGGCGTCGAACTGCGTATCCAGCACACGGATGGCGTTGTCGATGGACGGCGTGCGTTTTTTGTCTCCGAGCTGGATGAGCAGGCATTCGCGAAGGTCGCGGGCGCCCACGCCGGAAGGCTCGAACTGCTGGATTACGCGGAGCATCTTCTCCACCTCATCGGCCGATGCCTCCACGCCGGCGCGGAACGCCAGATCATCCACCAGCGACTCTATGTCACGGCGCAGATAGCCGTCTTCGTCCAGCGAGCCGATGATGAAACTGGCCACCGTCCGTTCATGGTCCGTGAGGTTACGGTAACCCAGCTGTTCCTGCAGGCTTTGGGTAAAACTCTGCTTTACGGAGAAAGTGTTATATTCCGGACGCTCGTCTTTCCCCCAGTTATTCACGTGGAGGTTATAGGAAGGGATATCGTCGTCCTGAGACCTGTAGTTTTCCTCCAGGGAGCCCCCGCTCTGCTCTTTTTCCTCCACCTCCGAAATGGAGACGTCACGGGGTTCGTCTTCCCGCTTGGGGGCTTCGTCGTCCACTACGGGATTGTCGTTCAGGACCTCCCTGACATGCTGTTCCAGGGCCTGCACCGGCATCTCAATCAGTTTGATGGTCTGAATCTGAAGCGGTGAAAGCTTTTGCGTCTGCTTTTGTTCCAGTCCCTGTTTGATACCGGCCATTATTTGGGATAATTGATGGTCTCCTTGATGATATACGCCGTGGGATAGCTATCCTTGAGGGCCTGATAGATTTTCAGCGCCTCTTCCTTATTGCGGAAATCACCGACAGTCACACGATAGTTGGGGCTCTCGAAGGTGTAGTAAACAGCCACGTCCAACTGCTCCCGCAAGGCTTCGGTGATACTTGCCGAGCGTCCGCGGGCCTGAGGGCCGTTATCCGAAAATACACGGATACGGTAGCCGGAAATGGATTTGGCGGCGTTGCTGCGGATATGCTTTTCCAGCGACTGGCGCACGGCGTCCGACTGGGTAATCTCTATGCCGGAGCCGATGACGGACAGGGCGCTGCGCCCCAGAAGAGTGGAGTCCACCGGTGCCACGGGCTCCTGAAAGGCCGATCCTGTTTCCTCCTGAGCCTGCAGCGCAGTAGCGCCCAGGACAAGGAAGGACAATATGAGTAGAATGCGTTTCATGGCTATTTTGAAAATGAAGATAGATCCAGGTCCCGGAAAGAGTAGGGCGCGCGGAGGATGCCGTTTTTCTTAAGGGCGGCCTGGATGTCTACGTCGGCCTTTAGCCCATCCAGAGACCGCTTGGAGGCGATGATCAGGATATCCAGCAGCGAGGCTCCGTCGGCCAGAACCACGGTGCAGGGAAGTTCATAAATCTTATTGCTTTTCCCCTGCAGCTCCAGACCGTCGGTGCGAAAATACACGATGGGTTTTTCCTTGTAGCGCACCGTTCCTATTACGTCCTGAATCGCGAAACTCATCGCCGGATTGTTGATGCCCAGCAGGAGTTTTCCGTCCATCGACCGATTCGAGGTGGGGACGATGTACGCGATGCCCACCGAGGAAATGGAGATGTCCTTTACCTTGCAGATGCCGCAACTGGACAGCATGACTGCCGCCAGCACAATCAGGCCGATATATCTGATGGTTTTCATCTTCGCAAAGATAGTCATTTTTTTGCTATATTTGTGCCACTATGGTTAAACAACACTTCCTGTCCCTGGCGCTTGCTTTTATGGCAGCCGTCTCATGCATCGGCGGAGGACAGCAGCCGGCTTCCGAAGAGCAGGCTGTCGTCCCTGAAAACTATCAATCGGCAAATCCTGAGAATATGCAACAAGTTCGTGATTTCCTGCACCAGGCAGGCTGTTATTTCCTGGCTACGGTAGACGGCGACCAGCCGCAGGTGCGTCCTTTCGGCACGGCCGAAATCATCGAGGGAAAACTGTACATCCAGAGCGGTCACGTAAAGAACGTGGCCAAACAGATTGCCGCCAATCCCAAGGTGGCCATCTGCGCCTACAACGCCCAGGACGGCCGATGGCTCCGCATCACCGCCACGCTCCAGGAAGATCCCCGCGTGGAAATCAAGAAGGCCATGCTGGACGCCAACCCCGGCCTGCGTTCCCTGTACGACGAAAACGACGACAACACCGCCGTCTATTTCCTCAAGGACGCGCACGCCACCATCAGTTCCTTCACCGCGCCCCCGGTGGAGATTGAGTTCTGATTATCCCCTCCGTCTATAAAGGCAACTGGAGGTTGTCTTAGAACTCTGTCAGATACTGTTTGATCTGTTCCTGAAGAAGGGGGAGATCCTTTTCAATGACGTTCCACACTTCACAAGGATCCACCTCATAATAACCGTGTACCAGAAAATGCCTCATTCCAATGATAACCCTCCATGGAGAGGAAGGATGAGAATCTCTGAAACCAGGCGTTAGCATATAAGCCGCCTCACCGATAATCTCGATATTTTTGACAAGCGCATAATACAGAACTGCGTCGCGATTGATATCCTCCTTCGATTTGTGGATCACGAAACTCTGTATGCGTCCTATGGCCTGAAGCATGTGCTCCAGACGCGCAGAATCATTAATGGTCTCTCTCATAGATAAGAATTTTGTCTTTTTCGGCCGATTCTGCAATTCGAGGGAGCAGAGTCCCCTCTGTAACCAAATCCACTTCCATACCCAGAAGATCCTCAAGGTCATACGTCATGCTGACATGATCAAACAGACTGATTTTTGCTTCAGGATCGAACTTGACCAGGATGTCAATATCACTGTCCGGTCCATTTTCTCCTCTGGCAAAGGATCCGAAAATGGACGCCCTCTCGACAGGTTTTGCCGAGAAGTATTCCGATAACTTGGCCGCGATAGATTGGTTCATATAACACTGTCCTCCCTGCAAAGATAGACATTTTTCTGCTATATCTGTCAACACGACTGAAATATAACCGATAATGTAAAGGGAGTATAGGGCTATCTTAGCCCATCTCTGGGATTATAAAGAAAAAGTTTGTATATTTGACGTGCCATCTTGTTGTATGGCAGACATATTAGCGAAAGTGTTTTCGCGTCCTCTCTGGGAAATTAGCAGTTTCAAAAAGAGCCCTTGGGCTTTTGAAAGAAGGATGACGGATTACTTACCGCTCGTGCATTGCTTATGCCCGTCTTCTTCACTCTGTAAGAAGATGCTCCATATCAAGCCGAGTGTGGAGTATTATCGGTAGTTTATTTCTTTCAAGGTTCTGCTAAACCTCCCGGAGAATAGGCGAAAATAGGCTCCACACTTTTGTATTGTTTTACATATTGGGCAGTTGGAGCACGCCACCTATCATCACTATGCCTTTTAAAACTGAGGAAGTAAAGGATGCGTTTCTACAGTGGGCCAATCTTTGGAACGGCAACCCACAAGAAGGAAACGCCTGTGACGATGCTGTTTTTTACGCATTCGTGCTAGAATTCTTTAAACATGAACAACTCTGTGAGTTAGAGCCAGATTTGTTCATTCGCTATGCCAAACTACACATAAAAACCTCCAAGAATCATAATTCCGGGCTGATTCAACGATACTATAAACGCCTTGTCTTGTATTATAATTTCCTATGTGAATCTACCAAAAAAGGGTGGATTTCCATTGAAAAATAGTATTTGAAAGAAGGAATCACTCTATCCCTTTTATAATTCGTCATTCAAGATGGTCACCAAATCATTCACTAGAAGCATTCGCTTATTATCGGCATTATTGGGCCTTGCATCTTGTTCTCAAGTGCCCGATGATACAATAATCCAAGAAAGAACAATTACATTAGAGGCGGCTCACGAAGGCCATACAAAGACTATCGTGGACAATGAAACGGGGCTCGTTTATTGGAAACCAGCCGACAAGATTAATGTTTTCTTCGGCAACAATGGATCCGTTTTCACATCCCAGAATACAGTTAATTCTCAAATTGCGTCTTTTGTCGGAACATTGCCTGTCACCGTCGGCGCAAATGAAGGTAGTTCCTCATCTTCTTTCTTATGGGGATTGTATCCATATGACAATACAGCCAGTTGTGATGGCAGTTCCGTTAATACGTTCTTGCCAGACTTTCAAACGGCTCAAGAGGGTTCCTTCTCTGATGACCTTTTTATCACAATGGCAAAAACGGACATCAACAATAATACTCTCAGTTTTTACAATGTATGTGGCGGATTACGATTCCGAGTTTCAACGGAAGGTGTTAAAACCGTAACCTTTAAATCCAATAATGGTGAAGCCCTCGCCGGAAATGTAAAGTTGACGTTTGATAATAATGGGCTCCCTACAGTATCTGAGGTAAGCGCTGAAAAGGATGAAATCACGCTTTCCTGTATTGACGGCTTCAAGGTTAGAAAATGGTATTACATCGTTACACTCCCTGTAGCGCTTTCCGGCGGATTCACGATGACCTTTTCTACGGCCGACAGGACTGCAACCCTGGAGCACGAATCGGCAATTACCATTCAAAGATCCATTTTCGGGTCATTGGGCTCCGCCGACTCGGGACTTGAATGGCACGACATTGAGATTGATGACCCCAACATACCTAAAGCCAACCAGATTTTCTACACCTCCAGTGACGAAAGTATTGTAACGCCTTTTGATGCTTCCGTAATTGATGCGGATATTGTTTCCAATGAATATATCGACGGGAAAGGCATCATTACGTTTAACGCCAACATAAAAACCATCGGGGACAAAGCATTTTATAATAGGACAAAACTCGTTTCAGTCATTCTGCCTAATGGCCTGGAAAAAGTCGGAAACAATGTGTTTGATAATTGTATCCGTTTGGATTCCGTTGATTTTCCCAGATCATTAAATCAGTTGGGTGGGTATATGTTCAATAATTGTTCTAAACTCCGAGTCGTAGGTTTTAAGGATTATTCTATACAAACAATTGCGCCCTACGCTTTTTCAGATTGTCCTGGCCTTCAAAATATCGTTATTCCAAAAGGTGTGACGATGATTGCAGATAGAGCATTTAACAACTGTACAAACTTGAGGACAATTGACATCCCGGATGGCGTGACAAGTATTGGGGAATCCGCATTTTCCATGTGTTCAAGCCTAGAATCAATCACCATTCCGGAAGGAGTAATGGATATTGGTGGCTGGGGCACGTTTTATGGGTGTTCAAGCATTAAATCAATTATCATCCCAAATGGGGTGATAAAGATTCCGTCTAGCTGTTTTCGAAACTGCACTCATCTTGAATCAATTGTTCTTCCGGGGAGCATTACGAGTTTTGGGGTGGGAGCATTTTTGGATTGTACAAGCCTCACGTCCATCAACATTCCTGATGGCTTAACAGACTTGGGCGGCTGGACATTTCAGAACTGTTCAAGCCTTTCTTCAATCATTATTCCAGAAGGAGTAACAACCATTTGGAACGGAGTGTTCTATGGTTGTTCCAGCATAACTTCTATTTGCATTCCGAAGAATGTTGGTATCATTTGGCCAGAAGCCTTCTCCGGGTGTTCAAGCCTAACTTCAATTACCATCCCGGATAGCGTGACAAGTATTGGGGAATCCGCATTCTTGGGATGTTCAAGCCTTTCTTCAGTCGTCATTCCAGACAGCGTAACGAGTATTGGCGATTCCACTTTTCGCGGATGTGCAAACCTTACGTCTATCACTTTATCAGAGGGGTTAACAGCCGTTAATGAATCTGCTTTCTCTGGATGTTCAAGTCTCGTTTCAATCATTATTCCGGATGGTGTAACCAGTATCAAAAAATCCACTTTTAGTGGATGCTCAAATCTATCATCCATCACACTATCTGACGTTTTGACTAGCATCGAAGAATCTGCTTTCTCGGGGTGCTCAAGTCTCGTTTCAATCATTATTCCGGATGGTGTAACCAGTATCAAAAAATCTACTTTTAGTGGATGCTCAAATCTATCATCCGTCACACTATCTGACGGTTTGACTAGTATCGAAGATTCTGCCTTTTCAGGGTGTTCAAGTCTGACCTCAATCGCAATCCCGGATAGCGTAACAAGTATCGGAGGATCCGCTTTTTCAGAATGTTCAAGTCTTTCCGCCATTGTCATTCCGGAGGGCATAACCAGCATTAGTGCTCGCACGTTTAGTGGATGTACTGCTCTCACTTCCGTCTCCTTCCCAGATGGCGTAACAAGTATCGGAGTAGAAGCATTCTATGGGTGTTCCGGCCTTACTTCTATCAACATTCCTGAGGACGTTACAATTATCGGCTGGGGCGCTTTTATGAATTGCACCAATTTAACAGACATCAATCTTTCTGATTGTCTCACCGACATTGATAACTACGCTTTCCGTGATTGCCCTAACTTGGCTTCTATCATCCTACCGGATAGTGTTAAATCTATTGGGACATGCGCCTTCGCATCGTATACTCGTGATTCTTTCGTTTTATATTGCGCAGCGATAGATCCGCCATCTGTAGGTTACCATTTTATTAACCCCATTTATTCTTTAAATGACCGGGGGTATGACACTTTTATAACGATTTATGTCCCAGAAGCATCCGTTGAGAAGTATAAAGTCGCAAGTGGATGGTCCGACTATAGCTCGTCAATTCTTGGATATGTATTTGAGAATTAGGTAGAAAAAGATTATAAAGGATAATTCTCATCTGTGATACGTTGATTCATAAACATGAAAAAGTCTTTTCTCACGAAGGGCTCTCACGTGCTCTCGTACTTTTTAATACTCTTAATAATCACGGCTTGTGGAGGAGAGTCTCTTCCGCTTCACACCGCCGTTTCTTCAATAACGATAAACCAGACTCAGATTACATTATTGATTAATGAAAGTACTGTCCTAAATGCCACTATCACACCATCTGACGCCACAAATAAGAACGTGAGTTGGAGCAGCTCAGATGTGTCTGTTGCCAGTGTGAATCAGAATGGGCTGGTCACAGCGATTAAAGCAGGGATAACCACTATTACAGTCACCACAGAAGATGGGAACAAGACTGCTTCCTGTGCCGTTACGGTGAAGGAAAGAGTTTACCCCGTGAATGGGATCTCG
>JAFZKT010000035.1 GCA_017553545.1 Bacteroidales bacterium
ATCGCGGCGCTCACCGAGCCGCCGCCCGGGGCGGGGGACTCGCTGGCGGTTTCCCGCGCGAAGGCTTCCACGCTCAGCTGCGCCAGGCCGTTTTTCTTGTCTTCCATCATATATTCAATGACTTTTTCCTTGGGATTGAAGGGCTTCAGGTCATCCAGGGACATGCTCTTGACGGCGATTTTCACAATCTCCGCCTCGCTGATGCCCAGAGAGCGCTGCTGCTTGGCCAGGTAATAGCGGCCCGCTTCCAGCAGGACGCGAAGCGGCACCAGGCCCACGATTTCGGCCCCCGTCACACGCAGGCCGCGGGCGGCGGCGCAGCGGCAGACCTCGTCAAAGGCGACGTGCAGCGGCGTGGCGTCGATGTCCGTGATGTTCATGGACACCTGCGCAATGCCGTATTCGTCTATGTACCAGCCGATGGCCTTGGTGCCCTTAAGTGTGCCGGGAATCCAGCCTTCTCCCTCCGGGTTCTTCCGGCCTTTCTCCCGCACGTCGAAGGCTACGGCCATCGCCCGGCGGGTGGAAGTGGTATTCAGGTTGAAGTTTACAGCCACCAGGAAGTTCCGCGCGCCCACGTTGGTGGCGCCGGCTTTCTGGGCGGTGAGATCCCACGCACCGCCGAAGTCCGGTTTTTTATCGGCCGATGCCATCTTCTCCGGAAGTGCCTCATATTCGCCCTCCCGGCACACGGCCAGGTTCTTTCGCTCGGGCTTGAAGGCCGCCGCCTCATAGCAGTAGCAGGGGATGCCCAGCTCCTTCCACAGACGCTCGGCCAGTCCCCGCGCCAGGACGGCGCATTCTTCCAGCGTGATGCCCGCGACGGGAATCAAGGGGAGGACATCCGTGGCGCCGCTGCGGGGATGGGCTCCGTGGTGCTGGCGCATATCGATGAGTTCCTGCGCCTTGGCGGCGCCCCTGAAGGCTGCTTCGCACACCGGCTCCGGCTCACCCACAAAGGTGACCACCGTTCTATTGGTGGCTTCGCCCGGATCCACGTCCAGCACCTTTACGCCTTCGACGGTCCGGATGGCCGCTACTATGGCGTCGATTACACTTTTGTCCCTGCCTTCGCTGTAATTCGGGACACATTCAATGATTTGCTTCATACTATTTCAGTTCGAAACTCACTTCGCTGCGGATGTCCGCCACGGAAGCCCCGATGAGGGCTTTGAATTCACCGGGCTCGGCCACCCATTCATGTCTTTCGGCGTCAAAGAAACTCAGCGCATCCTTGCCGATGGTAAAACGCACGGTCTTGGTCTCGCCGGGCTGGAGCCATACTTTTTCGAAGCCTTTCAGTTCTTTCAGCGGACGGTCCACAGAGGATTTAACGTCCTGGATGTAGAGTTGCACCACCTCTGCGCCGGCTACTTTACCTGTATTGGTAATGGGAATGCTGAAGCTGATATCATCTTTGATGGCTTTGGCGGAAGCCTTTACCTGCCCGTACTTGAAGGTGGTGTAGCTGAGGCCGTAGCCGAAGGGGAAGAGCACGGGAACCTGCCTGGTGTCGTACCAGCGGTAGCCCACGTAGATACCTTCGTCATAATAGACCTGCCAGTTGCCATCCTCATCCTGAATGCCGGGATACTGACGCTCCGTCTTGAGGGGACCGTCTTCCAGGGCGATGGGGAAGGTGAATGGGAGCTTGCCGGAAGGATTGACCTTACCCGTGAGGACATCGGAGAGGGCATTGCCCGTTTCGCTGCCCAGATACCAGGCCTGGACGATGGCTGCGACGTCCCCGGCGAACGGCATGGCTACAGGCGTGCCGGAAATGTTGATGTAAATCAGGTCCGGCCGGACGGCCGCGATGGCTTCAATCACTTCGTTCTGCCCGTAAGGGAGGTCATAGGATTCGCGGTCGCGGCCTTCGCAGTCCTGTCCCTTCTGCTTGTTGAGCCCGCCGATGAAGAGGACATAGTCCGCACCTTCGACGGCGGCGAGGGCATCTTCCAGCAGCTTAGCGGCCGGGCGCTCCTCTGAGATGTCATAGAAACTGTAGTTGTAACCGCGGCCCGGGGTGGGTTCGCCGGAGTAGTAGGCGCGCTCATAGACCACTTCCGCATCCGGAAATGCCGCGCGTATGCCGTCCAGGGGCGATATTTCGCGCTGCGCTTTGAGGGAGGAGGAACTGCCGCCCACAATCATCGGCCGGATGGCGTTTTCGCCCAGGACCACGATTCTCTTTGCCTTGGCCTTCATGGGCAGGATGCCGTCCTTGTTCTTGAGAAGGACGATACCTTCCGTGCCGATTTTCCGACAGTCCGCGTAGTGCTGGTCCGAGCAGAGATATCCCTTTTTACCATTGGGTTGGGTGCGGAGAATCAGGCGCAGGACGCGGCGCACTTTGTCGTCCAGGTCTTTCATGGGCAGTTCGCCGGCAAGGAGTTTCTCCTTGTAGGGCTGCGCCAGGAAGTAATGGTCATAGGCGGCCGGTGTATTCCGGGATTCGCCGTCCGTATAAGAGCCGAACTCCAGGTCCGTCCCGCCTTCTGCGGCGCCGACTGTCTCGTGCACGGCGCCCCAGTCGCTGATGACGGCGCCGTCCCAGCCCCATTCTCCCTTGAGGATTTCCTTCAGCAGGCGGGGATTGTGGGAGACGAACTTGTTCTGATACTTGTTATAAGAGGACATGATGGACCAGGCCCCGCCTTCCTGAACGGCAGTCTTGAAGGCCGGCAGGTAGATTTCATACAGGGCACGGTCGTCCACGTTGACGTTGATGGTCAGGCGCTGGAATTCCTGGTCGTTGACGGCATAGTGCTTCACGCAGGCCGCCACATTGTTGCTCTGGAGGCCCTGCACATAAGGGGCTGCCATGTGGCCGGCCAGGTACGGGTCCTCGCCCATATATTCGAAGTTGCGGCCGCAGAGCGGAGTGCGGGCTATGTCGATGCCGGGGCCCAGCAGCACGTTCTTACGGCGGTACAGCGCCTCTTCACCCACGCTTTGCCCGTAGAGTTTCGCCAGGTCCCTGTCCCAGGATGCGGCCAGGCAGGTGAGGGCGGGGTAGGCGGTGCAGCTGTCGTTGGTCTGCTGAGCCGATGCCCACGCGTCCCAGAGGGTTTCCGGGCGCACACCGTGTGGGCCGTCCATGCACCAAAGTTCCGGAACGCCCAGACGCGGCACGCCACGGGAGGAGAACTTGCTCTGGGCGTGGATGACGGCAATCTTTTCATCCAGCGTCATCTGCGAGAGGATTTCATCTATCTCCGTTTCAATGGGGTCGCTTTCCTGGTGGGAGCAGCCAATGGCCAGCATCAGGCAGGCAAAAACGAGGATTTTCTTCATCTTGTGCTACTAATTATGTATATTTGTGATAAAGTTACTACAAATCTTGTAAAAAAGAAAGAAATGGGCGAGAGAAAGCATTGGATGGACAACCTGCGCTGGGTGACCGTGCTGCTGGTTCTGTTTTACCACGTTATTTACTTCTATAACAACAAGGGTGTCTTTGGCGGCATCGGCGGGTTCGGTTTTTATCCGGAGAGTCCGCAGTATCAAGACGTGGTAATGTATATCCTCTACCCCTGGTTTATGCCGCTGCTTTTCCTTCTGGCAGGCATCAGTGCGCGCTATTCACTTCAGAAGTACTCCGCCGGGGCGTGGTTCAAGGCCCGCACGCGGAAACTGCTGGTGCCGGCAACTGTCGGCCTGTTCGTTTTTCAGTGGATGACGGGTTATTTCAATACCGTCGTGGCCGGAAAGGGCTGGCTCTTGAATGCCATGCCGACAGTCGGAAAATACATTATGCTGAGTTTTAGCGGCATCGGCCCGCTGTGGTTTATCCAGCTTCTATGGCTGCTGTCGCTGCTGCTGCTGTTGATCCACCGTTTGGACCGTAAGTCCCGCTTCTGGATCTGGTGCGGGAAGGCGAACATCTTCTGGATTATTATGCTGGGCGTTCTGTTCTGGGTAGGGGAGCAGACGCTCATTCAAGAGCCTCGCCCGGAAAGCGCAGATGGCCTTTTGAACCTCTATAAGCCGCTTTTCTATCTGATTCCCTTCCTGCTGGGATACTTCGTTTTCTCCCACGATGAGGTGCAGGAGAAGGTGAAAAAGGCCTGGATTCCACTGATGGCGTCGGCCGTCATTGCCGGCGGTATCCTCATCGGCACCACCTTCGGGCAGGACAATACCACGCCGCAGTATCTGGGCAGTCCGCTCAACTGCATCTACGGCTGGCTGATGTGCCTTGCGCTCATCGGCTGGTTCCAGGCGAAGTTCGACCGTACGGGCAAGTTCGCGGGCTATATGACACGCTCCAGTTTCGGCCTGTATATCGTCCACTATCTGGTGGTGGCATCGTTTGGCTATATGTTTTACAGGTATTCGGTTCTGCCGCCGGTGGCGATTTATATCCTCCTCACCGTGGCGGTCTTCACCCTCTCGCCGCTGATTAACGAAATCCTGCGCCGCATCCCGTTAGTCCGCTGGTGCGTACTGGGCGAGAAACGGCGCAGAAGTAAGTAAGAGGGGCAGAGATTAATACCAGGAGTTCTGTTGTTGGCTGTTGTAGCCTTCCCGGATAACCTTGTTCGGATCTGCCACTTTGCCTTTCTTGTCAATGTAATAGGTCTGGCCCCAATAATCCCAGACCTGGGTGTAGCTTTTTATCCCCTCAATATCTCCGAAGTTTAAAACCTGGGGATATTGGCAGGGTACTACCAGGGTCCCCGTCGTATTGATGAATCCATTTCCCTTTTCGGCTATCCATACCCGGCACATGCCGCAGTGGAAGTCATCCACTTCGTCGTATTTGGGCTTGACAAGGATTTTGCCGTCTTCTTTCATGACGCCCATCTTCTTGGTTTTGGCATCGGTGATGGCATAGAAGCCTTCGGACAAATCTCCGGCAATATAGAAGGAGTCACCCGCCATTTTCAGCTGTTTTTGGGTCCTGCCCAACTTGTCGCCCCGAATCAGCGTGACGGGAATAAGACCGTTATTTTGAGGCGGATCCACCCATTTGAAATCATATCCGGTAATCATTTTCCCGGTAGACGTCCGGAAAATGGCGCAGGTGTAATTCCCATATCCGTAGCTTTTGACCAGTTGGACGTAGTCGTCCAATAAAGGCAAAATACCATTAACCCAGTCGGTAAGGATGTTCCCTGAGGCATCGGCTACGGCCTGGCGGTTGTCCTTCTCTACGGCGTAATAACCCTTTGAGAGTAACTGGACTTTGCTGTATCCCTCAAATACGGCTTTCCCGGATTCCGTCATGCGATGTTCGTTCCCCTGCTCATCCACCCATAGAATGAACGGCTGCTCAAAAAGGATCTTTGTCGCTTTGCCGGGGGACCAGATTTCTTTCCCTTTCACGGTGATGGCCATGCGCCCGTCGCTCAGATTCATCTTGCCGGGATTTCCCTTGACTTTGTAAGTGGCGACGTTGCCGGCCACCGTCAACTCGTCACAGTCGGCCAGAAGAATCTTTCCCTGCTCGTTGAAGACGCAACGCTTGCCTTGCTGATCCAGTGCCTGGTACAGGGCGCCGTCGATGGCTTTGATATCGCGGTATGCCCCCTCCTTTACCAGGATGGCCCCTTCTGCAGAAAGAATCCCAAAAGCGTCGGGCGAGTTGCCGTAATGATAACTTCCGCCATCCGTCCGGGTGACAAAAGCGTACTGTTCGGGAAGGATGTTTTTCAGGGACGCGTCAATCAGCCCATATCCGCCTGAGGTGTGACTGACAGCCACCCGGTCGGTGGTGAATTGCGGTAATTCCAGATAAGTGGGGCGGACAACCACCTTCCCGTCCGAGTCGATATATCCGTAGACGCCGTCCGATTTCACATACGCGAATCCGTTCGAGAATATGTCGGACACTTCGTCAAAGGCATTGACGGCAGGTTCGCCGGGTGACAGGGCGATGATGTAGGCCTTGTCGTCGCCATTGATCTGCCCTTCATAGAAGTGTTTGTTCTTGGACAGCTTCAATGCATCATATCTGAATTCAAGGTATTCGGCGCCCGAGCGGTCTATCAGACCGTATTTGCCGTCTTTTGAGCATTTGGCCAGATTGCCGATGAAGGATTCGGCCCGGTCATAAACAGCGGAGATGACAAATTGCCCTTCCGGATTGATATACCCGTATTGATCATTGATTTTTACGCAGGCAAGCTCTTCAGAGAAGGGCTCCGCCGCTTGGTAGAGAGGCTTGATTTTGTATTTGCCTTTTTCGTTCACATAGCCCCAAAGCCCTTTCTTGTTGGGTTGGGGCATTAAATTTTGAGCATCGCACAAGGATGCGATGCTCAAAAACATACACGCAAAAAAAAGTATCCGTTTCATTTCTGGTCTGATGGGCTTTATTAAGCGTAGAGTTCTATTAGATTAAGGATAGCGAAAACAATGTTGAAGATGGCCCAGGAGGTGGTGCTTTTGGTCCGAAGGGGCTTAACCACCAGGAACAGGACGGCCATCACCAGCAGCGCGATTGAAAAGAAGAGAATGGCGGTTTTGACACTTTCGAATATTCCCACGAAATTCCCGTTCATGATTGCATTTTTAATGCCTCCAAAGCCGATGACAAGGTAGAGGACAATGATAACGATTTCCGATAAATTGGCTATCAGATTTACCCGGCGAATCCTTTTCTTTTCCTGTGCATCGATTACTTCAGTTGTACTCATAATAATAGTGTTTTAAGGGTTAAAAAACAATTATTCTTAAGTACAAATTTAGAGGAAAAACCGGACCTCTCCGAAGGTCTTGTTGGGTCTTTTTGGGGCAGCTACTTTACGTAGGGGGTGTAGGGCTTGTCGTGGATAACCAGGTCCAGATAGAAGGAATTCTCTTTGTCTGACATCAGCCCTTGGGTGTGAAGGTCCTCGAACCGCGGTATCTCAAGCATCGTTTCGCTGAGACGCGTGATAAGGCTTGCATAGACAGAATCGCAGACGGGGAGCATCTCCTGCTCGGGGATGCGGTTCCGGTATTCGACATACTGCTCGACGAAATGGTTCCGTATGGGATAGGCGAATTCCATGTAGGGGACTATGGAGCGGTCCTCAAGGGTGTCGGCCGCCTGCTGATAGAAAACGGTGAGATCCTCCCTGATTTGATCCACGCGGGAGAGGGTGACTTCTTCTTTTTCTTGCAGCTTCTGCTCCCGGACGAGATTGGGAATCATGGCTATGCCGATGAGGCAGAGGATGATGGCCGCGGCGGCGAAAAGAAAAGGTCTGCGATTCCTGCGGGCGATGGCCCTGCGCAGCGACGCCACATCGGGATATCGGTCCCGGGGGTTCTCTTTCCGGCACTTGTTGACTATCGGCCGATATCTGCGTGGGAAGAGCAGCTGAATGATTCCCCCCAGGGAATAGATGTCGGCTGCGGCGGTTGAGGAGGTTCCATCGGCCCCTTCGAATACTTCCGGTGCAGATGCCCCGACCGTCCCGCCGAGGCGCTTGTTCAGGTAGTCTGCGTCCTTTTCGGCATAACCGAAGTCGATAATCTTCACGTCATTGCCGATGGCGGTGACCAGGATGTTCTCCGGCTTGATGTCGTTGTGGAGCATGCCCTTCCGGTGAAGATACTCGATGGCGTCCAACACCTGGGCCAGGACTTTCTTTCGAAGGGGCGGAGAGGGCTGGGATGCTGCAAATGTCCGTAGCGTGACCCCATCCACATATTCCATCAGGATGGCCGGGCCGACAGGGGACTCTTCCCAAAAAGAGAAGGCCGATGAAATGAACGGATGCTGAAGCTCTCTGGCAAGATCGTATTCCCGCCGAAGCAACTGCCACGATGCCGTATCGCCGGACCTGGCGGTTTTCAGGAGCCAGTATTTTCCGTCCATCCGCACTTTCCAGGCATTGGGCGCAATTTGCTGAAGATCATCGCAATGATTGGTGTCTCCCTGGGTCTTATTGGGTCTTTTTATGGGTCCGGACTCATTCATATCACAAATTTATATAAAAATAACGTACATTTGCTATTGCTATGGCTACAAGAACAGATTCCCCGTTAGTTGCAGCATTACTTGGAGAGGTGGAGATATCCTTTGGTCGCCCTGTCAGGACGCCCTCTGATTTCATTTTGCTGGCCAGTCAGATTGAGGAAAAAACCAGGGAGCACATTTCCGACAGTACCATCAAACGCCTTTGGAAGTCCAGCCTTTCCTATAAAACCGTGTCGGACCGCAGTTTGAACGTTCTGTCTCAATTTGCGGGATATCCTCATTTCCATGCATTCAAAGACGAACTGGCGAAACGCGGGATAGAAGAATCCGAACTGGTTACCGGCGAAGAATGTGTGAAGACGTCCGAGCTTCACCCCGGAGACCGGGTGCGGATTGCCTGGCAGCCGGACCGGGAATGCCTGTTGGAATACCTGGGCCATCGCAAATTCAAAGCGATAGAGACGCTGAACTCCAAAATGAAGCCGGGAGATACCTTCTGCTGCTCGGTCTTTATCAAGGGGCGCGCCCTTTACGTCGATGACTTCACGCAAGGGACCGAGGTCTATGAGAGTTACGGCATGGGGACCGAACATGGTCTGATAAGGGTGACGCTCGAAAGATAATTTGTTGTATCTTTGTGTGACCAAAGATACATCGCCATGAAACAAGCTTTCAAAATCGTTCTCGGGCTGGCGCTCATCGCTGCCGGCATTCTGTGGATTCTGAATATTACCAATGTCCTCACCTTCCATTTTTCCACCGATGGCTGGTGGGCTCTTTTCGTTATCATTCCGTGCCTGTTCGGCCTGTTCAGCGACAAGGACAAGATTGGCCCCTGCGTCGGTATCGGCATTGGCGTGCTGCTCCTTCTGGCGGCGCGGGATGTCATCTCCTGGCAGCAGATGTGGAAGATTGCCATCGCGCTGGTGGTTATCAGCATCGGCGTCAGGCTCCTGCTGTTCAGGTCCTGCAGCCATCATCGGGGCGTCTGTGAGCAGGCGACCATCTCCCGCGACGGAAAAGACATCCGCCATATAGAGTCTTCCTTCGGCAAGCAGGACCTTTCCTTCGCCGGGGAGAAATTCGAGGGGGCCGATGTCCAGTCCTCCTTCGGCGGTCTCACGCTGAACCTTAAGGGCGCCGTGATCGGGGAAGAGGCGTTTATCGACCTCAATGTCGGTTTCAGCGGCGTTACCATCATCGTCCCGGACGACCTCGCTGTCAAGATTGCCGTCAGCAGCGGTTTCGGCGGCGTGGCGGACAAACGTTACCACAAAGTGTCGTCCGGAAGCCCTATGCTCATCATCACCGGTAAAGTGGGCTTCGGCGGTGTGGAGATTCGGAATTAAAGGCTTTGAAACAGGTTATAGGATACTTTCTGGGTTTTGCCATCTTCATCGCCGGGATTCCCGCGCTGATGTGGTGGGTCTCCGGCACCCCTTCTCCGGCGGAACTTCCGGTGGGACGGCTGTATCTGGCTGCGCTGATTGCTTTATTCGGCCTGTCCATCAGCGTCCGGAGCATCGTCTATATGAAAAGGGTGGGGAAGGGCAATCCCTTCGATGCGATGGGGCACGAGGTGGCGCCCCGCACCAAGCACCTGATGACGGACGGGCCTTATCGGCTTAGCCGCAACCCCATGCTCTCCGGCACTTACCTCTATTATTTCGCCGTACTTGTGGCCCTTTGGAACTGGTGGTCCCTGCTGGTCTTCGCCGTGGTGGCCGCCGTGATGGTCCTGCAAGTGCGCTCCGAAGAAAAACGCCTTGAGGCCGACTTTGGCCAGGAATACCTGGACTACAAGAAGCGCACGGGAAGGTTTTTCACCTTCAAATAGGATACGAAAAACCCCGTTAGAACACGCTCTAACGGGGTTTTGAAGTGACTCCTACAGACATCTCACCGGGAGCCCGTTGGATTTCAGGGAGTTATATCATCTTTCTTTTTCTATGATATGCCGAAAATGTGAATATTTTCGAAAAATCATTTTCGGAAATGTGATTTCTTTCTTATATTTGCTTCCGGAAATGTGATTATATATGGAATTACTGAAAAGAAAGATAGACGGATTCCTGGCACAATGGAAGCAGAATCCGGAAAGGAAACCCCTCATCGTCAAGGGGGCGAGACAGATTGGGAAAACCGAATCCATTCGCTCATTCGGCCATAAGAACTATGAATCTGTCATAGAGATCAACTTCGTCCTTCAGAAGAAGTTCCGCGCTATTTTTGACAATGGTTATGAAGTTGATACCATCATTAAGAACATTTCCCTATTAGAACCATCCTGGAAGTTTATTCCTAATAAGACTCTCCTCTTTTTCGATGAGTTACAGAAGTGTCCCGATTGTGCTACGTCCTTGAAATCTTTCAATGAAGACAGACGGTACGATGTCATCTGCTCCGGCTCCCTGATGGGAATTTACTATGAGGAGATTGAATCCAATGCCGTGGGCAACAAGGAAGACTTCGAGATGCATTCCATGGACTTCGAGGAATTTCTTTGGGCAAGGGGGTATTCCGAATCGCAGGTGGAGGACCTATACACCCATATGTCCACGCTGACCCCGTTCTCTGAGCTGGAACTATCGACCATCATGGATGTATTCCGTGACTATATGACGATTGGCGGTATGCCGGAAGTGGTTAAAATGTATATTGATAACGGCCATTTCGGAGGCACGCTGGAACTACTTCGTCAGCTTTTGCTGGACTACGAGGAGGACATTACCAAATATGCCAGCCAAACGGACAAGGCCAAGGTTCTGGCTGTATACAACCATATCTCCACCTTTCTGGCCAAGACCAGCAAGAAGTATCAAATAACAAAGATTGCCAAAGGGGCCAGGAACCGCGAATACATCGGGGCCGTGGAGTGGCTTGAAAAGGCAGGCGTCATCAATGTGTGCTATTGCCTAAGCAATCCGGAACTTCCTCTGAAAGGGAACTATGACACCGACACATATAAGATCTACTACCACGATACCGGTCTGCTGATTGCTTCTCTGGATGAAGAAGCGCAGGAGGACCTGAGGGCCAACAAGAACTTCGGCACTTACAAGGGTGCCATCTATGAAAACATCGTGGGAGAGATGCTCCGTAAATCCGGTTATGACAAGTTGTACTATTACAAGAGTGATAGCCCCGCCCTTGAAATGGATTTCTTCGTCCGCGACGCTGACACGTTGATTCCCGTTGAAGTAAAATCCAAGGATGGTGCGACTGCATCACTCAATCACCTAATCGATTGGCCTTCATTCCCGGACATCTCTTATGGGGTCAAGTTCGGTTACAAGAATATCGGATGGGGCGGCAAGTTCTACACCTTCCCTTACTTCCTCGCTTTTCTCCTGAAACGCTTCTTGAAAGAAGCCGGGCACCCGATTCAATGATCATTCATCGGGACAATTCTGGGACAAATTTATACCAAAAACCCCACTGGATGCACTCCAATGGGGTTTTCTCGTGACTCCAACAGGACTCAAACCTGTAACCTTTTGATCCGTAGTCAAATGCTCTATTCAATTGAGCTATGGAGCCAGGTAGGAGGGCTTATTAGGCCTCTTCCTTATTTTCAGCAGTGTAGACTTTCTCGCGGATGCGGGCCTTCTTACCGGTGAGGTCACGGAGGTAGAAGATACGTGCGCGACGCACTTTACCGTACTTGTTCACCTCAATGCTGTCGATGAAGGGGCTCTGGTAGGGGAAAATCCTTTCCACACCAACGCCGCTTGCAATCTTGCGGACGGTGAAGGTTTTGGTGAACGGGTCCATACCACTGATCTGGATCACGACACCGCGGAACTTCTGAAGTCTTTCTTTATCGCCTTCTTTAATCCGGTAGGTCACGGTGACGGTGTCACCGGCCTTGAACTCTGGGAAGGAGGCCGCTTTCTCATTCTGGAAAGCCTGCTCTGCAATTTTAATCAAATCCATAATTCTCTAATCCTTAAAGCAACATTGCGGTTTGGCTCCTGACAAGAGGTTGCGTACGTTTTTGGGACTGCAAAGATACAATCTTTTTGGAAATTCCCAAAACTTTTTTAGAAAATATTCTTCACTTTGTCGAAGGTGGCTTTGTCTTCCCGGGTGAGGTCCGGCTGGAAGGAGGAACTGCCCTTCATTTTCTCCAGGGTTTCCTTCTCCTCGCGGGAGAGTTTGTGGGGGACCCACACCTGGAATTTTACATAGAGGTCTCCGGTGCCGCGGCCATAGCCCTGCACGCTGGGAAGGCCTTTTCCACGCAGTTTCACCACGGTGCCCGACTGGGTGCCGGGGTCCACTTTCACTTTGTAACTGCCGTCCAGGCAGGGGACTGAAACCTCGCAGCCCAGCATGGCGTCCAGCACGGAGATGATGCGGGTGTAGAAGAGGTTGTTACCGTCCCGCTGCAACTGCGGATGCGCAATTTCATTAATGACCAGCAGGAGGTCTCCGTTCACACCGCCTTGAGGTGCAGCATGTCCTTCCCCGCGGATGGTGAGCTGCATGCCGTCTTCCACACCGGCGGGAATATGGACCTTCACAATCTCCCGTTTGCGCTCCAGGCCCGTTCCGTTGCAGCGCCGGCAGGGATTGGTGATAATCTTCCCTGATCCGCCGCACTGGGGACAGGTGGTGACGGTGAATCCCATCCCGAAGAGTCCTCGCGTCTGCTGCTGGACACGGCCCTGACCGTGGCAGGTGGGGCAGGTTTTTATATCGGCCTCGCTCTTGGCGCCGCGGCCGCCACAGTCCGGGCAGGGACGGGCCCGCTCCAGGGAGATTTCTTTGTCGCAGCCCGTGGCGATTTCCTCCAGGGTGAGTTTCACGCTGGTGCGGATGTCCCGGCCGCGGAGAACCCGCTGCTGGGGCTCTGCGTTGCCTCCGAATCCGCCAAATCCGCCGAAGCCGCTTCCGAAATCGAAGCCGAAGCTGCCGCCGAAGATGTTGCGCAGGAAGTCGTTGATGTCCATTCCGCCGAAGTCGAAGCCGCCGGCGCCGCCCATCTGATCCGCGGCAAAGCCGAATTGGTCGTATTTGGCGCGTTTGTCCGGGTCACTCAGGACGGAATAGGCCTCCGCCGCTTCCTTGAAGTTCTCTTCCGCGGTCTTCTTCTCCGCGTCCGATCCGTTCACCCAGCGGTCCGGATGCCACTTGAGCGCCAACTTGCGGTAGGCGCTCTTGATTTCATCGGCCGACGCCTTTTTGTCGACGCCCAGGACCTCATAGTAGTCTCTCTTGTTTGCCATAGGCTATGCTCCCACAACCACTTTGGCGTAGCGCAGGACCTTGCCGCCCAGCGTGTAGCCGGTTTGTACCACTTCGATGACCTTGCCTTTCAGATCCTCCGACGGGGCGGGGAAGGTGGTCACTGCCTCGTGCAGTTCCGTGTCGAAATCTGCGCCCTTCGCCTCTATCCGCTCCAGTCCCTTGGTCTTCAGATAGGCCGTGAGCTTGGAGAATATCATCTGCGTGCCTTCCTTGGCGGCATCGCTGTCCTTGCTGTTCTCCAGGTTCTTGAGGGCGATTTCGCAGTCGTCCAGGATGGGGAGGAGCCCCTTGATGGTATCCGCCGATGCGGAACTCACCAGCGACAGCCGCTCCTCTGCCGAACGCCGGCGGAAGGTGTCGAACTCCGCCATCAAGCGAAGATAATCTCCTTTGGCGGCCTCCAACTGCGTATTCAGGGCTTCGATTTGCTCTGTGTTCTTTTTCTTCTTTTCTGCCATGATTGTCTTAGATTGCCGGCCGAAAGACAATCAAAATGCCTGCCAAGGGGGCAGATTCTGCCAAAGTGTCAGTTTACTGAACGGGCCGATGGAAATAGGGGATACCGTTCTGGCTGAAAAGGGAGGCGGCGCTTTCCATCGGGAGGAAGAAGCCGTCCTCCTCCCCGGTGAGGAGCCAGAGGTCCCAGGCGCAGAAGGGGATGGCGTCATCGTCCGCCCAGATGCCCAGGACGCTGATGCCGCGAAGGCCCGGAAGCATCCGCTCCAGAAGGTGGTAGATGGCGCAGAGACCGGTTTCATAGATGGACGGAAGAGGCAGTTGGTCCGGACCGCTCCGGAAGCCGTCCGCGTGAAGGGAGATGCCGTCGCAGAACAGCGTCGCGTGTTCTTCGTAGCGGGGATAGAGGAATGCGTTGTCTTTTTTCATGGTCTCAATATTTTTGCGCAAGTTACTCCCTCATTCGCCGCTAACCATATTTTGGCAAGCTTGCCAGAATTTGGTGGTGTGAGAAAAAATGTTAAGGGAAACGAAAAACGGCACCCCGAACTGTCGGGATGCCGTTTTGAACCATAGTCCGCAATGTTTACTTTTTGCGGCTCTTGTATCTCTGATAGAACATATCCACACGTCCGGCGGTGTCCACCAGCTTCACCTTGCCCGTGTAGAACGGATGGGAAGTGTTGGAGATTTCCAGTTTCACCAGCGGGTATTCCACACCTTCCACGGTGAGGGTCTCCTTGGAGGGAGCGCAGCTGCGGGTGACGAAGACGGTGTCATTGGACATATCCTTGAAAGCTACAAGACGGTAGGTTTCGGGATGAATTCCTTTCTTCATTTTACGTAAAACTAGCTATTGTTAACAATTTTGGACCGCAAAGATAGGAAAACGGAATGACATATCCAAATTATTTCATCCTATACGGTGCATCTTCGTAGAGAATGTAGCGCTTGGCTTTGCGGATCCACTTCTGTTCTTCCAGTTTCATGTGCTCCCGCACTATGTCGAACTCGATTTCCTCCTTCAGATAGGCTTCCAGTACAGGGTCCGCCAGTTTGGTGAAGAAGGCGGGCTCGAACTCGAAGGCTGAGTAGTGCTCCCGCAGCCAGCGCATCAGGTGCAGGGTGTGGAGGAGGCTGTGGTAGGGCTCTCCGGGCACCAGCATAATCTGGAAGCCCTGGCAGCGTTCGCCTGCATACCGGCCGGCCGCCGGGGTGAAGGAACAGGGCCTGAGCAGGGCGCCGTGCGCCTGGGGCAATTCTTCGGGCCGGAGGGGTTTGATGAAGGGCGCGCCGATGTATTCGTAGGGCCGGGCGGTGCCGATGCCGGGCGTCACCGTGGTGTTGTTCCACAGGCCGCCGCCGCTATAAAGGTAAGAGCTGAACAGGCCGGGGATGTCCGATGCGGGCGCGATGGTCCAGGGCATCAGCTGCCGGTTGGCGTCCGTGGCCATGGCCGATATCACGTGGATGGGGAAGCGGGCGCCGGTCTCCGAGGCGTAGAGGTTCACCAGTTCGCCCAGGGTGAGGCCGTGCCGATGCGCAACGCGCGGGACGTACATCTCTCCGCTGACGGAGGGAATGGTGCCTTCCACCACGCGGCCGGAGGGGTTCAGGTGATCCACGATGTACAGGGACGGAGCGTCCTCTCCCAGCAGGGCGAGCATCTCCATCAGCTGCATTACGTCCTTGGTGTAGTTGAAATAACGCACCCCCACGTCCTGGATCTCCACCACCACGGCGTTCAGCTCGCGGAGCTTGTCCGCTTCGAAGGCGATGTGGTTGGTGCCGGGCGTGAGCTCCGCTTCCCGCGGCGTGAACACGCACGAGAGGTTGCCCCGCTCGCGGAAGAGGTCCCACATCCATCGGCCCTTGGCCGTGTCCCAGCAGTTCTGGGTGCAGAAGCACCCCACCTTGCCGTACAGCAGGGCTTTGTCCAGCTGGTCCTCCAGCGGTGTGGTCCGGAATGAAAACATGGAATGAGATGCCCGGTCGGGGCCGGGCATGACGCGTTAACCTATAATCTTTTTCGCAACGGCGATCACCTCATTGCCAAGGGCTTCGGCGGCTTCCATGGAACCGGCCTCCGAATAGATGCGGATGATGGGCTCCGTGTTGGACTTGCGCAGATGCACCCAGGTCTTGTTGGCCTCGAAGTTGATCTTCACACCGTCTATGTCGTTGATGTTTTCCTTGGCGTAAATCACCTTGAGCTCGCTCAGAATCTTGTCGATGAGTTTGCTGTCGCTCAGCTGAATCTTGTTCTTGGCGATGTAGTACTGCGGATAGGTCTTCTTGAGTTCGCTCACTTTCATCTTCTTGTGGGCGAGGTTCGAAAGGAACAGGGCCACGCCCACCATTGCGTCGCGGCCGGCGTGGATGGCGGGATAGATGACACCGCCGTTGCCTTCGCCGCCGATGAGGGCGCCCACCTTGTGCATGAGGGTGGTCACGTTCACTTCACCTACGGCCGATGCATAATAGGTTCCGCCGTGCTTCTCCGTCACGTCGCGCAGCGCGCGGGAAGAAGAGAGGTTGGAAACCGTGGCGATGGGCTTGCCCTCCTTCTGCGCGAGTTCGCACAGATAGTCCGCCACGCTCACCAGGGTATATTCTTCCACGAAAGGCTCGCCGTTTTCGCAGATGAAGGCGAGGCGGTCTACGTCCGGATCTACCGAGACGCCAAGATCTGCCTTTTCCTTCACCACCGTCTGGCACAGGTCCACGAGGTTCGCGGGCAGCGGTTCCGGATTGTGCGCGAAGTCTCCGGTGGGATTGCAGTTAAGGCCGATGCACTTGACGCCCAGCCGTTTCAGCAGGCGGGGCATGATGATGCCGCCCACGGAGTTGATGGCGTCCACCACCACGGTGAAATGGGCGGCCTTGATGGCCTCAATATCCACGGCCGGAAGGGCCAGGACGGCGTCCAGGTGTTTGTCCGTGAAGTCTTCTTCTTCCACGTTGCCCAAATCGTCCACCTCCGCGAAATTGAAGTCTTCCTTCTCCGCCAGATCCAGCACGGCCTGGCCTTCGACGGCGGTGAGGAACTCACCTTTGTCGTTCAGGAGCTTGAGGGCGTTCCACTGGCGGGGATTGTGGCTGGCGGTGAGGATGATGCCGCCATCGGCCTGGGCGAACAGGACGGCCATTTCCGTGGTGGGGGTGGAGGCGAAGCCGCATTTTACTACGTCAATGCCGCAGCCGATGAGGGTGCCCACCACCAGCTGTTCCACCATATCGCCGGACATACGGGCGTCCTTGCCCACGACAATCTTGTAGCGGGCGCCATTGGGCGTGGGTTTCCGCTGGGGAAGGGTGGCAGCATAGGCCGCCGTGAACTTCACAACATCAATGGGGGTGAGGGCGTTACCGGGAGCGCCGCCAATGGTTCCGCGAATGCCGGAAATGGATTTGATGAGGGTCATAGTGGTTATTTGTTTAAGTTTTTCTTCTCTATGTCCTACAAAGATACTAATTTTGCGCTCAAATAACAAACGGATTATGAAAGGATTCTGGACCATATTGATGCTCGTTTTTTCGAACATCCTCATGACCTTTGCCTGGTACGGACACCTGAAACTGCAGGAGATGAAAATCTCGGACGGATGGCCGCTCATCCTCATCATCCTGTTCTCCTGGGGCATCGCTTTCTTCGAGTACTGCCTGGTGATTCCGGCCAACCGTATTGGCTTTGCCGGCAACGGGGGACCTTTCAACCTGCTTCATTTGAAGGTGATTCAGGAGGTGATTTCCCTCACGGTTTTCACCATCATCGTGGCCTTCGCTTTCAAGGGCCAACCCCTTCAGTGGAACCACTTTGCGGCCTTCGTGTGCCTGGTGATGGCGGTTTTCTTCGTGTTCCTGAAATAAAAATTTGCAGATTCGGAAATAATCCTTACCTTTGCACTCCCAACCGCTGGGTTCGTATAACGGTTAGTACTCGAGATTCTCAATCTCGCAATAGGAGTTCGATTCTCCTACCCAGTACCAAGAGCCTGTCTTCCTGAGAAGATGGGCTTTTTTTTGTAAAAGATAATTGTTATATTTGCCTGCTGTAATCCAAAAAGAAGGATTTGCTTAACACTAAATACTAAAAACAAATGAAGAAATTATTCTACTTCGGCGCGGCCATTGCCGCCCTTTCCCTGATGGTCGCCTGCGGCGGCAACAAGGACAACACCACCCCTGAACCCGGTCCCGGTCCGGATCCCACTCCTGAAGCCGGCGATGTAACCAAGGTTTGCATCAACGAAGTTTGCGGCGTCACCGGTTACAAGTCTGTAGAACTGTACAATGCGGACACCAAGGAAGTGAGCCTGGAAGGCGTCGCCCTCTTCAAGAACGATGCAGAGGCGGCCACCTGGACCGGTACGGCAACCGATAAGATTGCCGCCGGCGGTTATTTCGTGATTGCTGCCAAGAAAGAGACCGGTAATATCACCGAGATTATCAATGCAACCGCAGGGGACAGCTTTTCTCCCAAGCAGACCCTGAAACTCGAACTCAAGAAGGACGCCGCTGTTCTTTCTTCCTTCGTTCGCGGTGAAGCTCCCTGGGGCACCGAAATCGAGTCCACGGACTATTCCTTCGGCCGCACCGCAGACGGCGGTGAAACCTGGAGACTCCTGGACATCACCGTCGGCGCTTCCAACAACGCTGCCGTTGATCACGGTGAGATTCCCACCACCGCTCCGGTTGTCGCGGAATCCGTGACGGTTAACTTCAAGGCTTGGGGCGCCGCTCAGGATCCTGCATGGTCGGATGGCGCTGAATATGCGGAGATTGTGGTGAATGAGTTCATCAAGCTGACGGCTTCCTGGACGGAGGGCAGTGCCACTCACAATGGTATCTGGTACATTGGCAACGATGAAGTGCCCAGCGACTGGCGTTTCTATCAGGCCCGCGGCGGCGGTATGACCATCACCGCTACCGGTAAGGAGCTGGTTTCCGCCACCTTCACCTATGCCAACAAGAACGGCGGTATTGCCGTTGGCCCCGACAGCAAGCAGTACGAATCCGGTGTCAAAGCACCCCTTTCCGGCACCAGCGCCCTCTTCACCGTTGCCAGCACAACCGGTGCTACCAACGGCCAGTGGAGAATTCAGGAAATGGTTATCGAATACAAGTAATCCTTGTTTCCCATACGAAAGAGACCGACTCTCTGCGAGCCGGTCTCTTTTTTAATAGGTTAAGGTTTGGTGATGGGCAGCTTTTGCCGCTTTTCAGGATCCAGGTAAATGTAGGCGCGCTTGAGATCTTTTTTTGTGACTTCGTACTCCTGACTGCAAGGACGGTCCGGAGTGGAAAGCCGGTGTTGGAACAGCCACTTGTAGGTATCTTCCAGGAGGAAAATGCGCGCCAGGATAGAATGGCCTTCGCTTTCCAGCCAGGTGCATCGGACTCTGCCGGTCTGACCAATCTCTTCCAGTTTTTTCACAATGCGGGTAGAATGGGACAGCGTTGTGACTTCATCGGCGGTTCCATGGATAATCCATAGGGGCACCTTCCCGATGTTTTCATAGTTGTCTCCGATGTAACCCCCGCACATGGCGATGGCCGCGGCAACACGGTCCGGATATTCGGCCACCATCTTAAAGGCACCCCAGCCTCCCATGCTCATTCCATAAACATACAGGCGGTCCGGGTCGCACTTGTACCGCTCGTATACAAAATCCACGACATTCATTACCCGCTGGGCTTTCCAGCCGCCGGTGGTGTTACATTGGGGACAGATAACGATGGCATCAATCTGGGCACCGCGGCGCAGGGCGTCCACGCAGCCGTATTTGGTTACCATCTTAAGGTCGTTCCCCACCCGGCTCTTTCCGTGCAGGCAAACGATGACGGGAAGAGGGTCGTCACTTTCTTTCCGCTGCTCGTAGTCATCGGGAATATAAAGGAGAAAGTTGTAACCGTTCTTGAGGGAATCGCGATACGACAGCAGATCCCCAGCGTAGAGGCGGGAAGAAAACAGGCAGAGCCCCAGTATAAGCAGAAAACGGAACCTGGTCATTTCACCCGCAGTTTCTTGCCCACGCGGAGCGTCGTATTCCGGTTGATGCCGTTAAGCCGGCAGATGGCGTCTACGGAAGTGTGGTAACGTCGGGCCAGCGCGGAAAGCGTATCGCCGCTCTTGATGGTGTGGTACTGCGTTCCGCCCGATTCTGTCTCCGTTCGCGTCGGGACTCCGGCGGCTGCCTCGGGCTCCTGGCTTACAAGGGGGATGGTGTGGGTGGACGTCTTGATGCTGCGCCACTGGCCGTTGGCATAAAGCACAATCGCGTCGTCTCCGTCGGGGGCGCTTACGGCTCCATCGGCCCCCACAAAAGCCCAGCCGCCCTGTTCCAGCAGGACAATCCGGCGGTCTTCCGGACCCAGATGAAGTGTATCCGGAGCAACCACCATCTGATCCGTAAAGGACAGGCCGATGCTGTCCTGGGGTTCCTCCGGGACAAAATCCGGCAGGATGCGGACGGCTCCGAGGAACCGTTCCCGGTAATAGGTCTCCGAGTAATTCGTGATAATGACTCCGCGTTTGGCGGCGTGTATGAAATTGAAGTCGTTCCCGCTCTCGTCCGGGCCGATGTAAATGGCGGCATGCCCCATCGCCCTCTTGTTGCCGCGTCTCCCGAAAATGAGGATGTCGCCCTTCTGGAGATTTTCAAAACCGCCGCTGACTTCGCGTCCGTTTTTCGCCTGGGCCGGTACGGTGCGGCCGAGTTTGTAGCCGAACCGCGCGTAAACATATTTGGTAAAACCGGTGCAGTCGAAGGATTTTGGACCGTTGGCCGCCCACACATAGGGCGTTCCCAGGAAAGTTTTGGCGTAGCAAATGAGGGAGTCGGCCAAGGCACGGGTGTCCACTTCCACGCTGTCCCGGGCGGGGAGCGTGGGCTCCGCCGAGGCCAGGATGGGCGACAGCGCAAGCAGACAGTATAAGAGAATACGCTTCATTTCTTATACGTGACTTCAAAGATATCCACGGCGTTCCCTCCCTGATTCCGCGCCTGCGAGGTGGTAAAAATATATCGGCCATCACTGGAAACATCCAGGCCCACAGGATAGGAATCTGCGTCCATACTGCCTTCCAGGGTCATGGAATCGGTATTGACAACGGCAAGGGAACTGGAGAAATTGCAGGCGACAAAGAGGAACCGGCCGTCCGGGGAGGCTTCCAGGGTGCGGGCGCCGGCGGGCACTTTGCAGGATTTCCATCCTGTCAATTTCGCCGTTTTGTTTTTTTCTCCATCCAGTGCGGCGCATCCGTCCAGGAATTCATCCAGTGGCATGCGCTGGACAAATCCTGAATTGTTGATGCTGCAGTACAGGTATCCGTTCTTGATGATCAGGTGCCGCAAATTGGCTTTCATGCCCAGCGCGCGTCCCAGGTATTTGTTGTTTTGCAGGTCGATGACGGCGATGCCGCCTCCGCTGCCCATGCAACCCACAAGCAGGTATCTGTTGTCGGGGGTAAATACGGTTCCGCGCAGGCAATAGCCGCTGTCAAGGTCGCGGTCCACCTTTTTCGTATAGCTGAGATTAAGCGGCAGCTCGTAGTCCACAACCAGCCTGTCCAGATAATGCCAGTCTTCGGGATTGTCGGATGAAATGTCCATCAAACCCACCGTGTTGTTGCCCCAATGCGTGACGGCAAGGCGGGTCCCGTCCGGCGAAACGGCCACCATCTTCGGAAGGGGCCCCGTTTCGAACATGCGGACAATCTCATCCTTTTCCGTGTCGATGACAGCCATGGCGGACGGCTCCTGGGCGTTGAGGTCATAGCTTCGACGGTAGTAGGGGACCCATAGGTATCGGCCCTGATGCGAGAAGGCGCTTTCTACGGGCTTCCCGGAAAAGTCGTTGGGCTGTTTATAGGCTTTCTTGAACGGGAACAGGCCGCTCGCGGGAGCCCAGAGGGTTTGCTGGTCTTCCTTGAAAACGTGATGGATCACCTTGAGTTTCTCCCGCGTCTGGAAGTCGAAGACCACCGTTCTCCCGCCCTCCAGGGAATTGACGTAGAATTTTTCTCCCGAGGGATGGATGTTGACGGATTTGGGAGATATGATGTCCGGGTCGTGCGTATCCTTGAGCGAAGGGTCGAAATGCTGTTTCCTCCCGATGAACCGGACGCAGATGGCTTTGGTCTCGAAATGTGCGCCCACCTCCGGATGCTTGAGAGGAGGGGGCGTTTTGACTGTATCGGCCGGGGCCGACATCAGCGTAAAGGATAATAATAAGGTGATTAGAGCCATCCTTTTTTAAAAAGTTGGACAGCAAAGGTACGAAAAATATTTGGAAAGCCTTTTGGGGCTATTTCACGATGCGATGGACAAGCAGGGAAGAAACCAGATTTCCCGTGACATTGAGCAGTGTGGCGGGGATGTCGCAGATGGTCCCGATAATCAGGAGCGTGGCGGCAAAGGCTGGATCCAGACCCAGGACGGCGCAGATGAGCAGTTCGCCCGTCATTCCGCCCACCGGAATGGCCCCCACGACAATGCTTTCCAGAATGGCCAGGCCGATTACCAGCGCGGCGGTACCCAAGCCACCCGTTGCGCCGCCGAAGAAATACAGCGCGAGGAGAATCTTGGCGACGGATGTGATCACGGAGCCAAGCTTGTGGAGGTTGGTCCCAAGCGGAATCACGCCATCGGCCGTTTTGTCACTGACACCCAGATTCTTTGCGGCGGAGAGGTTCACCGGAAGGGAAGCGGCCGATGAACAGGTGCCGATGGCAGTGGCGGAAGGCGGGATCACCTCCTTCCAGTATCGGCTTTGGGGTATCTTGCAAAAACGGGCGATGATAGGGAAAAGGATCAGGTAGCAAATGGCGCTGGCGGCCGAGACCACCAGAAAGATCTCCAGATAGCCGCCCACAATCTGTCCGCCCAGACGGCCCACCGTATCGGCAAAAAAGCATCCTATGCCTAAGGGGGCCAGTTTCATGATGATTCCCATCATTTTCATGATCACGGATTCACCTTCTTCGATGAAGCGGCGGACAGTTTCCGCTTTCTTCCCCAGCAGGGCGATGGCCAGGCCGAAGAGTGCTGCGAAAAGGATGAGCGGAAGGAGATGCTCCCGGGAGAACAGGAGAGGGAAGTCGTTCACCGTGAAGGTGGAGACGATGGCATCGGCCCAATTGATTTCCTCGGTGATGGTCGCACTTTCCGCACCCACGCACATGCGGGCGAAGGGATTCCAGACGGACATGAGACCATAGGAGAGGGTGCCCACCACCAGCGACATGCACAGGAATACGCCCAGGGCGGCCCCCAGCATTTTGCCGATGACCCCGCTCTCCCGCATCACTATCATAGACCGGGCTACGGAGAAAAACACCAGCGGCACCACCAAGACAAACACCAGGTTCAGGAACAGCGTCCCCACAGGCTGCACGGCGTTGGCTTTTTCGCCCAGCCATGCGCCCAGAACGCCTCCCACGATGAGTCCCAGCAGAAGGAGCAGCGTATCTCCGAAATTCTTATTCAGTTTCATTCTTCCACAAAGATAGCAAAAACGCGCAGGGGGAACAAGTTTTCCCCAAGAATTACTACCTTTGTGGTATGAAGAGAATCGTGCTGTCGCTTTTCATCTCCGGGATGGTAATGTTACCTTTCCGGGCCGGGGCTCAGTCATCGGCCGCTCCGTTGGAATGGAACAGCCGGAAATTGACCTTCTCGGATTACATTGAGTCCGGCGCGAAATATGGCAACCCTTCGAATACATCCATTCAATGGAAAGAGAAAACCACCACTTTTCGTGCAGCCGGATGTAAGTGGCTGAGAATCAAGTATTCCGACATTAATAACACTTTTCTCCCGCAGGAATCCTGGATGAGGGGGGATCTTAGGACGCCGTCGAAACTGGCATACGAACAGTTGAAGTTCGACCTCTCCGAGTACTATTGCCGGAAAGTTGAATTGGAGGTAAACCATCATGGCGGGTTGAAGCGGGTAATGAATAGCTACCGGGACAGTCTTGCTACGGCCGTTAAAAAGTTGGCGGAGTTGACGGATGAGGGGTCGGATGAGAGAGCTGTCGATTCCCTGAGCGTGGTTTTGTCCAATCATCTCTCAGGAACGTCGATTCCTTATTCGGACATCACTGCACCTGAGGTTCGGGGGATTGTTTGGGGCGTTTCGCTCCATGCCCTTTGTTCGTTCCGACTGGGAGGAAGTGCGGATTTGCTGCCCAGTCCCGTCCCGCGTATGGAAATGGAAGTGACGGCAGGATATGGAAGGTGTTTTCTTTCGGCGGGACTGTCATTCCAGGCATCGGGCGACTGGCTGGAAAGTCAGGAAGCGTTTGCATACAATGGGCAAGCGTACCCCCGGGGCGCCCGTTGTGAAGATACAAGATATTATGGTTTGTTCGAATACACCGCCTGGGAAAAGCCTCGTTTTCAGCTCAAACCTTTTGTCGGCGCGGGGATAACCCACTTGACGTTCATGCCACGCGAGAATCTTCAGCCCATCACCCGTCCGCTGTTTCTGGCTGGCGTCAGCGTCGATTACCGTCTAAGCAGTTTTTGGAATCTTCCGGACAAAAGATTGACCAGTATCCTTTTAAGGGGAAGGGTATATGTCACCAAAGACCAGATGGCCGATTATTCTGGCTGCAGCATCAATGTCGGTATCGGCATCACCCCTCTGTTTTACAAAACAAGATAGTGGTTATGGGCAAGCGTCTGTTAATACTTGCGGCGTTATTGCTGATGCCTATTTTTGCCCGGGCGCAATTCCGGACTCCGGCAGACTCGTTATACTATTCTTCGGCCACAAGAATCTGCCAAAACGGGGAAGTGTTATCCCATGAAGAAGTCAATGATGCCTTTCTGGCCAGGATCGGGAACGGAGAGACCCGATATGAGGAGTATCTGAAGGCGCAGAAAACTTATCGAAGAGGATGGATTAACATTGCGGGTGGAGTGGCCTTGACTGGCGTTTTCAGCTGGCTTCAGGTAAAAGCCTTTCAAAAGGGCGGCTGTGTTTCTCCGGGCGGTTTCCCCTTTATCGTGGGCGGATTGGTATGGTCCGGCTATGGCATTTACCAAACCTCCTCCGCCTCAAAAAAAGTACGTGGCCTTGCCGAAGAACTGAATGCGTCCTCAGGTCCTGCTTCCGTGGCTCCCACGGTGACGCAGGACGGCGTTGGCATTCGTTTCAGTTTTTAGGAAAAAGAAAAAGCCAGGGAAATAATCCTTGGCTTTCGAGTTCATTGATCTCCTGTTTAATACTCTTCCTCGTTCTGGAGGTATTTCAGACTGATTATTAACGACTTACAAGGGACCGGGCATTCTTTTGTAAGTATATTTGTCCATACCTGGCCGGAAATGGTCATTCCTGTCAAAAACGGAGCTTTTTAGTAAGTCTGTCCCCCGGAGCCCTCGGCAATTGTTTTACCCAGTCCGGAACTACCGGCATTGCCCCGTCTTGTGTGCAAACATAAGCGCTCACGTTCACTGCGATCTTGTGAGCAATAGACTGAGGCTTACCGCCAAGAATGCAACCGATATATGCCCCGGTGAATGCATCTCCTGCCCCTACGGCATTCTTGAACTCAATCTTTGGAACGCCGCAGAAGGTCTCCTCGAGGTTCCTGGATATTATCCAGCTTCCGTCAGTACCCAGCGTGACAATCAGAGTTTCCACATTATGGAATCTTGCCAGGAACTTCCGGGCTGACTCGCGTATATCGTCCTTCAGGAAATTACATCCGAACTTCCCGGAAAGCAGTCCCAGCTCGCCGGCATTGACTTTCAGGATGTTGCATTTCTCAATACAGGAAAGGAGAATGTCATCGCTACAAATCAACTCATCCCCGCCATATTTGTAGCGCAGGTTGATGTCGCAGACCTTTTTACAGGCCGGTGGAACCAGAGACAGGAAACGAAAAAGAGTATTGCGGGAGACCTCTCCCACCTGAGAAAGCGAGCCATACAGCACAGCATCACAGCGGGCTGCTAACTCTTCCATCCCATCAAAGTAACGGATGGCACTCCAGGCAACTTCTGTCTTGATGTCGTATTTAGGGTCATTCAAATCCCGCTCATCAATATCTACCGTGCCCGTCGGGAGTTCGGAAATACGCTGAACCTTAGTCAAGTCCAGACCCTTACCTTCAATCTCTTTGAACAGGGCATCGCCATCGGCATCCTGGCCCAACGCGGTAATCAAAACCCCGTCATAACCAAACTGTGAGGCGTGAAACAGAGCATTCGCCGGAGCCCCGCCGGGCACCCTATAATCCTTGTGGCAGTCCCAGAGGTACTCGCCAAAGGCAACTATGCATTTGTGGTCCATCTGAATAATCTTTACTTAGCATTTGCGACTTCATCCACGGCGTAGAGGAGCAGGTGGTAAGCATCCATCATTTCCTCAAGGCAGCTATATTCCTTAGGTGTATGATCGTTGTGCTGTCCGGAGAAGAGGCACATCCCGGCACTTAAGCCCTTTGCCGCAAACATGGCTGCGGTCGTGCCTGCGCGGACGGAGGTGAACTTTATTTCCTGACCGGTACGTGCGGCAGCACGCCCGAGGACAGAATAAGAAAGCGGATTCATCGTGACCGCAACATTCTCATACTGCGTATCGTCGAAAACAACGTTAATTGTCACGTCAGGAAAATCTTCGGCAACCTTTTTCAATGCTTCCTTGATTAGCGCATCGAACTGTTCCCCTTCCTTGGGGTCAAAGAAGCGGATGCGGGATTTAACGGTATATTTCTTCTGCTGGTTGCCATCCGCGTCTTCTACTTTTTCCTCCTTGCACTCGTAAGGGTGGATGTATCCTTTGTACCCTTCAGTCCTTTCCGGCCTGTTCACAAGAGGAACCGATGCGACATACTCGCAGTATGCGGCGAATGCATCACCTAACTTCTGTGCCTTGGCTTCACCAGGATAAGCATCGTGCCCGATGAATTCCACATTCAGCCCGCGAGCCGTAAAGTTGGAGGCCATGATTTCATTGCCGCCACCGCCATCCACGTCAAAGAGGATATCAGGGTTGAAGTACTGGGGGTCAATCTTGAGGGCCGCTGCGCCGATGTCTTCGTTGGGCGCTATGACAATTTGAATGCGACCGTGCTTTACTCCGTCCTGCAGAATTGTCTTCAGTAATGACATAACGATGGCACAGCCGTTTTTATCGTCACCACTTAAGACCGTTGTCCCGTCGGTATGAATTAACGTTTTGCCAACAAGTCCCGGCAGGTCTCTGCCTTCGACGGACTCCACTTTGATGTATCGGCCGGGGGCCTGCTCAATATCTCCTCCTTTATACTCCAGAACGATAGGATGGATCGGAGGAAGATCCTCCCATTTCACATTGGCGCCATAAGTTTCTGTGTTATAATCAAGGTGACATGAGACGCCAAGGACAGGGACCTCATGATCAAGATTGGATGGGACATCAATGTAAATATACTGCCACTCAGACAGGAATACATTGGCGCCAAGTGCCTCTGCGTCGCCTTTCAAGAGAAGAGCCATTTCTTCCTGACCTGGCGTCATGGGGTATCCATCATTTGCGTCAATGGAACCGCTGTTCACAGCAATATATTTCAGCAGCAAGTCCAACATCTCTTGCTTTTCAACGGTCGTGTATTCAAGAGCCGGAGCAAGGTTGTCCAAATTGATTTCGGGAATAACGAATTCCGTTGTTTTAGGTGTATTGGTGCAGCAGAGCGTCATCAGAGCGACTGCAACAAGAATGATAATACGCTTCATGATATTGTTTCTTTTATGTGTTATCGGCTAATTCTTTGCAATTTACGAATTTTTCCTCAGTTGGACGAATTGTAAGCGTCCCCGTTTTCGGACAGTTTAGAAGTTTACACCAAAGTTAATGTTTCTTGTCCAATTTCAAACTAATGAAAAACTTCTCAAGGGTTAGCCGCCGCGGCTGGGACAGAATGCCCCATTGAGCGGATCTCTCCCGTCAGAAGCATGTGTTTATATTCCATCGGCGTCATATTTCCGAGCGCCTCGTGAGGCCGGTTCTCGTTGTAATCAGTCCGCCATTTCTCTGTAAGTTCCCGGACCTCTTCAATGTTCCGGAAGATGTAAGCATCCAGGATAGGCCGCCGGCATCGTGGGACCGCAGAACGGCTCCAAGATGCGCGAGGTGCTGGTGGGGTCGATAGGGGAGTTGGATGGGATATTGAAAGCGTTTAATGCCGGCGCATCGCGTAGAGGTGGTGTACAGGTGGGAGGAACGTCAAATGATAAAAAACAGCACGGCCGATATTACCCCACTCACGAGCACTCCAATCACATAATAGATGATGTAATCCTCGCGGGCCTTGTCTGCTTTTTCTTCAGGCGTTTTTTTGTCGGCGGCCAGTGATACGGGGGGATTAACTCCAGCCATGTCGTTGTAGGCAAGGTAACCATTAGTGATTCTCTTTAGTGGTTTGCCTTCGCTGAAATAATATGGCCCTCCATTGTCAAAGCCATGAGGAAGCTCCTCACTCATAAAGCTGACGCTGTTCGACAATTTGGCAGTAGCATTACGATACTTCTGAGGGTTCGTAATGATGAAAACACATTTCTTTTTCACCTCTTCGCAATTCTGAAGCTCCCAAATACAACTGTCCCTGTCATTGATTAGGATGAATACTTTGACAGCCCGTTGGATTAAGTCGCTTACACCCTTTTGCCAGTCCTGGTCATCGATGTATATTCTGGTGGCGCCTTGTGGACAATCTATCTCTTTGGGGCGTCCTATGGCGTACAGGGGAACGTGAAGACCTTTGTTGACAACTCTTGTTAGGTACTCTTCAGAGAATGTCGATATTGGAGCAAAGCCATATTCATATTTGAGATCGTCCTCAAATCCGCGGAGAAAAAGAGCGAATGGCTCTGGCTTTGAAAGAACGTCTTGAACGCTTGTGAAAGAGATGTTGCCCGACCAAGATTTAATCTCATCAAATAGCCCTTCTTTGATGCCTCTATATACAAATACTATCACAAATAGGCAGGACACAATACTAATCTGCCAAAAAGATGCTTCTGCTTCTAATAAAATAGCGCAGATGAAGTAAAGTGTAAAAAGGAGTATAACAGCTAATAAGACCCAGATGCGGACCTTTCGCCATCTTAGCAGTGTATGCTTTGCTTTTAGTTCTTCTTGTAATCCTTTTGAATTATCCAACTTGTCGGATAGCCGTAATTCATGGATTACGTTGAAGATAATATAGATGACTATGAAGACAACAAGGAGAATAGCGGGTCCCCACAAGTAAAAGTACTCCATGACCAAAAGAATTATTGAGGAGAGTTAGCTAAAATATCGACAAACTCCTTGGGCAGGCATATGTTGTTCACATTAACCGCTTCGGCAAACAGTTGGGCAATTTCCTCGTTCCGGAAGCCAGCTATACCGCAACCGATTTTGGTTACGTAAAAGAATAGTTCAGGATGCAGTTTTGCGAACTTAATAAAGTCGTCCACGTAGGGCTTTATCGTCTCAACGCTACCCTGCATAGTAGGGATGGCGTAGCTCTGCCCCTGCAACCCGACGCCCTGTCCCATCACGGCGCCAAACCGCCTATATGCCACCCACGCAGCACCACCCCCGTGTGCTCCATATAGGTTGCTGCCAAAGACGAACACTTCGTCTGGTTTTAATTCTGTAATCCAGTCCGGGGTATAGTCTGGACGCATGATGTCGTTATAAATCATATCTTAAACTGTCAGATTCTTGACGTCAGGATTATGCAAAG
>JAFZKT010000036.1 GCA_017553545.1 Bacteroidales bacterium
GTACGCGTGCGTGAAGCACGGTGAAGCCCTTGTCGGTGTCATGGTTCATGATCATACCGCGACGGGTGTTGAGGTCGCTCATGCAGGGACCCACATAGTCGTTGGGCGTGATGATGTCCACGTTGTAGATGGGCTCGAGGATCTTCGGACCGGCGTTGCGGAAGGCCTCCTTGAAGGCGTTGCGGCCGGCGATGATGAAGGCGATTTCCTTGGAGTCCACCGGGTGCATCTTACCGTCGTACACATACACGCGGATGTCACGGGCGTAGGAGCCGGTGAGCGGGCCTTCTTCCATCTTGGACTTGATACCCTTCAGGATGGCGGGCATGAAGCTGAGGTCGATGGAACCGCCAACCACGCAGTTGTAGAATTCCAGCTTGCCGCCCCACTCGAGATCCGTGATGTCCTGGCTCTTGAAGTTGAAGATGACATCTTTTCCGTCGATCTTGAAGTTCTTGGGAGCTTCCTGGCCTTCCACATAGGGGCACACCAGCAGGTGAACCTCACCGAACTGACCGGCGCCGCCGGACTGTTTCTTGTGACGGTACTGGGCCGTTGCGATCTTGGTGATGGTCTCACGGTAAGGCACCTTGGGAGCGTAAAGCTCAATCTGGAGCTTGAACTCATTGGTGACTCTCCACTTCACGTAGTTGATGTGCTGTTCGCCCATACCGGTGAGGATGGTCTGACGCAGTTCCTTGGAGTATTCCACGCCGATGGTGGGATCCTGGGCCGCGATCTTGTTGAGGGCGTCGCCCACCTTGGCTTCGTCGTTCTTGTCCAGGGCCTTGACGGCGGTGCGGTACTTGGCGTCCGGGAACACCATGTGCTTGATGGCTTCCTGTCCGGGAGCGGCCAGGGTGACGTCCGTCTTGCCGGCCTTGAGCTTCATCACGCAGCCGATGTCACCGGCGCTGATGGAAGCGACCTTCTCCTTCTTGGAGCCGGCCACGGCGTAAATGGCGCTCAGGCGCTCACCGTTACCGGTTTCGGGGTTCACCAGGTCTGCGCCCTCGTTGAGGGTGCCGCTCATCACCTTGAAGTAGGACACATCACCGAGGTGCTGCTCCACGCTGGTCTTGAAGATGAACAGGGAAACGGGACCTGCAGGGTCGCACTTGACGGAGCCGCCGTCCACGGTGGGCTCTTCCTTGCCTTCCGGTGAAGGAACCACGTTCACGATGAATTCCATCAGACGCTTCACGCCGATGTTTTCCTTGGCGGCCGTGCAGAACACGGGGATGGTTTCTCCCTTCAGGAGGCCCTGACGCAGGCCTTCGCGGATTTCATCGGTGGAAAGTTCCATGGTCTCGAAGAACTTCTCCATCAGTTCGTCGGAGCCTTCGGCGGCCTTTTCCATCAGTTCCGCACGGAGTTCCTCGGCTTCGTCCGCATAGGCGGCGGGGATGTCCAGTTCTTCGTTCTTCTTGTTGTAGAACTTCATGGTGATCACGTCCACGAAGCCTTCCAGGCCCAGGCCGGGATTCACGGGGAACTGGCAGAGGATGGCCTTCTTGCCGAATTCCTCACTGATGGCGGCTTTCACGCCGTCCCAGTTGGCTTTGTCGTGATCCAGCTGGTTCACGGCGATGACCATGGGGATACCGTACTGGTCTGCGTAACGGCCAAAGAGGGTGGTACCCACCTCGATGCCCGCAGAACCGTTCATCACCATCACGGCCGCTTCCACCACCTTGAAGGCGCTGAGGGCGCCGCCGGAGAAGTCGTCCGAACCGGGAGCGTCGATGAAGTTGATCTTGCAGCCACCGAACTCTGCGTACAGCGGAGTGGCGTTGATGGACTTCTGGTTGGTCTGCTCGAATTCGGTGTTGTCCGACACGGTGTTCTTGTCTTCCACGGAGCCACGGCGGTCGATGACCTTGCCTTCGAAGAGCATGGCTTCGGACAGGGTGGTTTTACCGCTGCGGGGGGCGCCGATGAGGACGATGTTGCGAATGTTTTTCGTAGTGTAAGTTTTCATCGTATTATTAATTACTTTTGCTAATTCTCTGAAAGTCTGCAAATGTAGTGATTTTTGCTTATATTTGCAACCGATAAACGCATCTCAAATACACGTAATATGAAGAAAATCATTGTAAGCGTCATGATGGCCGTCCTCTGCCTGAGTGCAGCCGGCCAGAACATCAAGGATTCCCTCTGGGAGGAGGATGACATCAACCTCACCATCGGTAATTCCAAGTGGGGCGTCGGGTTCCAGACCTCCTTTATGTACAACTATTCCCTGGGCGCTCCCGACGGAATGCTCCCCAGCGGCTTTGGATTGGAAATTATGCCCATTGAGCTGCGCTGGAACGGTTGGAGAAGCGGATTCATCACCATCGGCCTGGTGGACATGTTCTTCGATTGGCAGTATCTGGCAACCGATATGCGCTTTGATTCCACGGTTTCGCCCGTAGGCATCAAAGCCACCGCGCACGGCAGCGGAACCCGTTTCAATTTCGGCGTGGGCGTTCCCGTGGGCATCAGCCAGAATTTCGGGAAATTCGGCATTTCCCTCGCCGCCATCCCCGGCGTGGGATTCTACAGCTACAGCAACAACTACGACGAAAACAATTACCACATCGAGGAAACGTTCTATCCCCGGTCCAACCGCTACAACTTCCAGCTGGATCTGAAGTGCGGCCTGTGGTACGGCAATATCGGCCTGGTATTCCGCTACAGCCCCATGAAGTCCGTGGATATGAACACCACCATCCTTTCCGTGGGTCTGTCCCTCCGCAGCTAAATTGTTGCCTTATCTGGAATACGGTCGGCTGGAAGCCGGCTGCGACGAAGCCGGCCGGGGTCCCCTGGCCGGCCCCGTTTTTGCCGCCGCCGTCATCCTGCCGCCGGAATTCGACCTTCCGGGGCTGAACGACTCCAAACAGCTGAGTGAAAGGCAGCGGGAAACCCTCCGGCCCCTCATCGAGGAGCAGGCCGTCGCCTGGGCCGTGGAGGCCGTCCAACCGGAGGAAATTGACAGGTTGAACATTCTATGGGCCTCCGTCACGGGAATGCAGCGGGCGGTTTTGAAACTGGATCCCGCCCCGGCGTTTCTCCTGATCGACGGCAACAAGTTCCGTCCTTTCGGCCCATACGGATTCAAGGATTACAGGACTGTCGTGCACGGTGACGCCACCTACGCATCCATCGCCGCCGCATCCATCCTCGCGAAAACCTGCCGCGACGACTTTATGCGTCAGCTGGCGCAGGAGTATCCGCAGTATGGCTGGGAGCGTAACATGGGCTACCCCACACCGGATCACATCGACGCCATCCGCCGCTACGGCTATACGCCCTGGCACCGGAAATCCTTCCATGTGAAGGAGCTGGAGCCGTCGCTGTTCTAGATAACCGTTTTTTATTACAAATAAATTACATAACTTCGCAAGGATATACGCATATATATTATGAAGCGACCCTACGAACACCCGGCCATTGATCTCATCCAAGTGAGGCCGCAGTGTCTTTCCAACGAATCTATCACTCCCGCCGGAGGAGAAACCGATTGGGTAAGAATACTGGTTGTTGACGAAGACCCCTGTTAAAACGTGAATCCCATGAATAAATCAGTATTTTGTATCCTGATTCTCTCCTGCCTCGCCTCTTGTGCGAAGAAGGAGGAAAAAATGCCGAATGGGGTTCAGTCCGTTCAGGCGGAGGAGCCTTCTCCCATTTTCCACGCCACCCTGGAAGAGAACACCAAGGTATTTGTCAATGAAACCGAGGAAGGAGGGAAAAAGAGTCTGAAAGTCTTGTGGAATGCGAATGACTATATCAGCGTTTTCCCAAAGACCACCCGTAATAAGAAATACCGCTTTACCGGAGCCGATGGCGCCGCCAGCGGGGATTTTGAGGACGTAACGGAGAGTTTCGGCTCGGGTTCTGCCATCTCGTACAACATTGCCCTGTACCCCTACAGCGCGGACGCTTATTATTATCCGGCCTTCGACTACATCCATACCACCTTCCCCAGGATTCAGGCATACCGCGCCGGTTCCTTCGGTCCCGATGCCAACCTGATGGTGGCCAAGAGCAACGATACGGACCTGTCCTTCAAGAACGCCGGGGGGTACCTGTGCCTGCAACTGTTCGGATCCGGAATCAACGTCCGCTCCGTCATTCTGAGCGGAAATGCCAACGAGTCCCTGTCGGGACCCGTCAATATCGGCTTTACCGGCCCGTCCATCAACGTTCAGCAAGTTGCCGGCCATGTGGAGGAAGGGATGCTGGAAGATTTGTCCGTGGTTACGCTCACGGATGAACTCGACGACAGCCGTTCTCTCCCGGATATGTCCTTCGACATCACAGACCCCTCTCTACTGACCAAAGACATTGTGCTTTCCGCCGCTTCTCCGGTGGAACTGGGAAGCAGTTCGGCCAGCTCCACCATTTTCTGGATGGCGGTTCCTCCCGTCCATCTTCAAAACGGATTTACGGTAACCGTCGTTGACGACAATGGTCAGGTATATCAAAAATCCACCGGTAATGCAACCACCTTCCAGCGGAACAAACAGATTAAGATGAAGGCCTTTGAGTTGAAGCCGGCCAGCGCCCTGGCACCACTCACCAAGGACCAGATGGGTTCACATCCGGTTACCGGAACGGGATACGAATACAGTGCCTCTACGGACCAGGTGAATATTTATGAGCAGGACGGCGAGGTATGGGCCCGCTTCCTCCGCGTCCCCAGCCTCACCATGATTGAGATTGGACCGCTCCCGGCCGATGTTTCCGCCGGCACCACCGTCACCTCCAATGTCAAGACGTATGTGGGAGGAACGCAGACGGAAGCGAAAGAGAATATCAAGCTTACCGTTCAGTCCATCAGCGGGGGAATCATCAACCTGGTTTCCGACGAAGGGACCCGTTACGCCATCCGCTTTTAAAACGACACAGCCATGAAAAAGATACTTCTTTCCCTGATCACTTTGCTGCTGGCCCTGTCGTTTGCATGGGCCGTACCCGCAGACCCCACTCCGTATGAGTACAAGCAGCCCGACGGCTCCATCATCGTGCTGCAAAACCACGGCGACGAATATTTCCACTGGACGACGGACGCTTTGGGCCGTGTAGTGGAATTCTGCGAAGACGGATACTGGCGCCTTTTCAAGGGTGATTTCAACGCAATGGCAGCCGCGGCCGAAAAAGTTCGCTCGGAGATGGACCTGGCCTGGTCGTCCCACGACAATCCGTGGGAAACGAACTTCGGAGACCGTAAAGTGCTCTGCCTTCTGGCAAACTTCTCGGATATCGCCTTTACTGTCTCGGACCCGTACACACACTTCTACAACATGCTCAATCAGCAGGGGTATGATTTCAATGGCGCAAACGGGTCGGTCCGGGACTATTATATAGACAACTCTTTGAACCAGTATCGGCCTGAATTCGACGTGTTCGGACCTGTCACGCTTTCGCAGACGGAGGAATACTATGATTCCAACGGCGTTTACCTTGCCATCCAGGAGGCATACGACCTGTTGTCATCGCAGATCAACATCTCCGACTACGATACGAATAACGACGGGAAGATTGACATGGTGCTGTTCTACTTCCCCGGATATAATGAGGCTGAAGGCGGCCCCACAACCACCATCTGGCCCCACCGCGGCCATTCAGGCAGCGAATATTGCAAACTGGGCGGGCTGAGCCTCTGGCAGTATTTCTGCACATCGGAACTCCGTGGCAGCAGCGGAACCAACTACGCCGCCATCGGCACCACCTGCCACGAATTCGCCCATTCCCTGGGTCTGCCGGACTTCTACGACACAGACAAATCTTCCAGTGGCGGCGAAAACACTTTCACCACCGAGACCGTAGACTTGATGAGCGGCGGCAACTACAACGACAATGGCCGCAAACCTCCTTATCTGAATGCGTTGGAACGCTATATGCTGGGCTGGATGACGGATGAAGAGTTCCCGACACTTTATATGCCGGGCGACTATACGCTGCGCCCCATCAAGGAAAACAAGGCATACCGCCTCAATACCGGGAATCCAAACGAATATTTCATTCTGGAAGACCGTGTGCAGGATGCAAAGAGTGACGGAAGGTGGGGATGGGACAACTCCTCCGGAGTCTACAGAGGCCTCTACGTCTACCACGTGGACCAGTCCAACCGGGTTGTCTATGGCGGCCTCACGGCCAAGGCGATATGGAATTCGAACAAAATCAACGCCTATGGCGGTCATCCCTGTTTCCGCCTCATTCCCGCCATATCCAACCCCGGCAATAACCCCCAAAAGTACGGATACGGAAACAATACCACCAGTTATAATGTAACGTCCTGTACTCCGGTGGACTGGGACGGCAACCAGATAGGCGTAACGCTCACGAATATCACCCGATCCGGCGCCGCCGCCACCTTTACGGCCACGTTCACTTCCGGCCGCATCATCTGCGGATATGTGAAAGATCTGGACGGGACGGCCATTTCGGGGGCCCAGATCAGTCTCACCCAGAGCGACGGCTCCTTCGATGGCGCTCCTGCGGTGGTGGACGGCAGCACAGTCTGCACCACGGACACTCAGGGCTACTATTCCTTCGAGCTGGATTCCGGCGCTTCGGATTATCAAATTGTCCGCGCCTGGAAGGAAGGGTACAAGCCCACCGCCGTCAATGTGACCATCTCAACGCTGGTTACCAACCTGGACTTTGTCCTCCTGCAGCCCGGACAGGGCCCGCGTGCGGACCTTATCCGCTACGATGAGAATAACGACCTGGGTTCGCTATCCCTTGGAACCGGCACAAGGGCTGTCGGCTTTAAATATACGGCTGCGGAACTGTCTTCGATGGGTGCCGTCGGTGCCCAGCTGGAAACCATTACCTTCTATATGAACGCCGCAACCGGAACGACTGCTTATATCCTGGCGGACTTGGGCACCACCCAAACGCTCCGGAAGGAAATCACGTCCCAGTATGAGAAGAACCAGTTCGTCACCATCGATGTCATGGCCGACAACATTATCATTCCGTCCGGAAAGGATTTATATATTGGCGTCGGTTTTGTGGATATACAGAGCGGTACTTATCCTTTCAGTTACTTTGGCAGCGACACCGATACAATGGGCGCCTACAGGGTAAGCAACTTTTTGACATCCGCATCCTGGAGCGCGTCGGGTTTCTCCGGCGATTCCTATCCCCACTATGCGGTATCGGCAACCCTCCGGCCAGTGCAGGGCGTCACTTTCTCCGACTTCGGCGTGAGTTATATCAAGGAAGAGAATGATGTTCCCACGCTGGTGCTTGCCCAGGGCAAGTCCTACAAGAGCACCACCTGGTATCTGGACGGCGTCGAGCAGGAGAATCCGCCTGCAACCACCTCCCTGTCCAGCGGCACACACACATACCTGGCCCGCATCCTTTACCATGACGGGTCCATAGAACGTGTGTATTATGATGTGACCAAACAGTAAATTTCCCTATCTTTGCAGAAAACCACTTGACCTATGAAGAAATTATTGATTCTCCTCTCTATGGCAGCAGTCCTGGCTGGCTGTGGAAAAGGTAACAAGGAAAACCCCAAAGCCAGCTACCTGCCCGGCTTCTGGGTATGCACGGAAAGACTCCACGGTGCCGCCGTGGACAAGGATCCGCTGGCCTTTGAGTTCAAGTCCTATAAAGAGGCCCACCGGAACAGCAATGGTTATACAAGCATCTATGACTGGGGCTTTCAGGGAGAACAGCTTGTTTTCTCCGGCATGGCTGTAAATCCTGCCATTGAACTCCTCCAGCTGGACAGCAAGCACATGAAATGGAACTGGACGCTGAACGGTGAAACCTGGACGGAGACATTCGCTAACGTAACGGCTTTTCTCCTTGATGGAAAGTGGAAGGCAAGATATATGAATGCCGATACGGTGTATGACGTAGTATTCACGTCAAACGGGAATTCCACCTGGCAGAATGGAAGCAAAATTGAATCTATCCAATGGTTTATGGAGATCAATGACAACGGCCATATTCTCCTTTATTTCCAGGATAACGGAATCATTGGAGACCGTTTTCTCCTCAACCAGGTGGTCTCCGACAATGAGTTGGATTGGATGAGAACCCATGACTCCGTACATCTGAAGATGACCAAGTAAGAAGCAATCATATCCGACGAAGAAGCCCCCGGCAGGTGCCGAGGGCTTTTTTCGTGGGATTCCCTAACGCTATTTCACGAACGTGATTTCGTTTATGATATTATCTGCCTTGCCGTACTTCTCCACCAGCCAGAGGACGTAACGGATGTCCACGCAGATGCAGCGCTGGAGATCAGGCTCGAACATTACGTCGGAGGACATGCTCTCCCAGTTGCCGTCGAAAGCCAGGCCGATGAGGTTGCCGCGAGCGTCCAGTACGGGCGAACCGGAGTTGCCGCCGGTGATGTCGTTGTTCGTGAGGAAGCAGGTGTGCAGTTTGCCGTCCTTCTTGTCGGCCCAGCGGCCGAAGTCCCTGGCCAGGAGCAGCTCCTTGATGCCGGCGGGGAGAATGAATTCCGGATTGGACGGATCTTCCTTCTCCAGCAGGCCGGCCGATGTGGTGTAATACTCATATTTAAGCGCATCCTTGGGGCTGTAGGGCAGCACGTGGCCGTAGGTGAGACGCATGGTGGAGTTGGCGTCCGGATACATGGCCTTTCCCTTTTGCCATTCCAGCAGGGCGGCGGCGAAGTCCTTGGAGGCTTTATCGGCCTTCGGATTCGGCATATAGTAAAGGGCGGGCAGGTACTTCATGATCACGGTGGCGACGCCGTTGTAAAGCTCAATGGCGGGATCCCCCCTCATTTCAGCCAGTGTGCAGGCCGACAGTTTCTCATAGGAAGTGAAGACACTCTTGTCGAAGAGGTTCTCCACATAGGCGGGGATATCCGTCTCCCCAAAACCTTCCCAGAGATAATCCTCCGGCTTGGCTCTGTCGCGGTAGAAGCTGAGCAGTGCCACGGCCTCCTTGCGGTCCAGGTCCTTCACATAGTCGCGGTACATCTCCTTCATGGGCTCCTTCGCCGCCTCGAAAGCCGCAACGGTATCCTGTCCCTGCTGCAGGCCTCCGCCGAAATTGCGGTTGAAGTAACCCACCAGTGCCACCAGTTCAACATTATAGGGGGCTTCCGTTACAAGGGTAAAGGCCCGCTTGGCTTCGTCGGTATCCGCGACCACCTTGGCGAGCGTCTTCACCGGATCCCCGTACTTCTTGACGCGGGCTGGATCGGCCTCAATCCAGGCTTTCAAATCGGCCTCTTTCTGTTCTTCCCGGCCGATGATATCAAGGTTCTCGAAGGCGAGCTCCTCACCCTGCCATTTCTTCCAGCCGTTGGCGCTGCCGGCATATTTGTCGGCGTACTTCAGCTGGACGGAAGGGTCTGCGCACATCGCTTCCCACATCAGGTCCTGGAGGACGGTGCGGGCGTCGATGCGGATACGGTTGATGGAAATCATCTGCTTGAGCTGTTCCGCGGTCTGGTAACGCTGGGTGCGGCCGGGATAGCCCATCACCATGGCGTAGTCGCCTTCCTGCACGCCCTTGAGGGAGACCTTCAGGCTCTTGGCGGGCTTGTAGGGTACATTATCCTGGCTATACTCGGCGGGCATGTTGTCTTTGCCGGCATAGATGCGGAACATGGAGAAGTCGCAGGTGTGACGAGGCCACATCCAGTTGTCCGTTTCACCGCCGAACTTACCCATGGATGCCGGGGGCGCACCCACGAAACGCACATCCTCATAAGTGCGGGTGATAATCAGGTAGTAAACGTTGTCGTTATAGAAACCCGTGATGAGAACCTCGCAGCCGGGGTTTGCGGCCAGGGCATTGGCTTCCAGGCCGGACTTGACGGTTTGGGGGTCATCGGCCTTTTCGATGACGCTGGTCACATCCTCCATGGAGACCAGGAAGGTGACGCTGAGGCCCGGGCAGGGGATTTCCTCTTTCAGATTCTTGGCCCAGTAGCCGTCCATCAGGTAATTATGCTCATCCGTGGACAGGCCCTGGATGCTGCTGTAGCCGCAGTGATGGTTGGTCACCAGGAGTCCCTGGTCTGAAATGACCTCTGCGGTGCAGCCCCCGCCGAAGTGCACGATGGCATCCTTCAGGGACGTCTTGTTAATGGAATAGATTTCTTCCGGGGACAGTTTGCAGCCGGCGGCCTTGAGGTCCTTGCCGTTGAGCTGTTTCAGAAGAGGGAGGAGCCACATCCCTTCGTCGGCCATTGCATTGAAGCAGATGGCCAGGGTGGCCAGCAGGGTAAGAATTCGTTTCATTGTGTTTGTCTGTTTTCACAAATGTAGCTATTTTTGTAATATGAACAAAGAAGAAATCTATGTTTGGCTGCAGGAGGTGCGACATCCTGCCAAAGAAGATAAAAGCATCGTAGAGCTGGGAATGGTGTCTTCGGTGGATGCGGCCGACGGCAGCATCCGCGTCACCCTCGCCTTCCCCGGACGTCCGGACCCGCTGAAGAACTACCTGGTGGGGGCCACGCAGGCCTGCCTCTATCGGCACGCCCCCGGTGGAACGGACATCTCCGTGGACAGCATAGTGAAAGACCCCGCAAAACCCGCTCCCAAGGGCCTCCAGTTCAATCTGGAGCAATTGCGTGAGGTTCGGCACATCATCGGCATCGCCTCCGGAAAGGGCGGCGTTGGGAAAAGCACCGTGGCGGTAAATCTGGCCGTCGCCCTCGCTAAGCAAGGCTTCCGCGTAGGATTGGCCGATGCCGACGTCTACGGCCCCTCCGTCCCCACCATGACGGGAACGGAAGGCGTGACCATCGAGATGGTGGGCCCGGACGAGGAACACTCGCTCTTTGTTCCCGTGGAGAAATACGGTGTGAAATGGCTCTCCGTGGGCCACGTTTCCGGCGCGGGGCAGGCCCTCATCTGGCGCGGCCCCATGGCCTCCACCGCCCTCAAGCAGATCATCCTCCAGACACAGTGGGGACCGCTGGATTTCCTTCTGATTGACATGCCTCCGGGAACCGGCGATATCCATATATCTTTAATCGGAGACATCCCCATGACCGGCGCCGTCATCGTGACCACGCCGCAGGAAGTGGCTTTGGCCGATGTCCTCCGCGGGGTGAACATGTTCCGAAATCCCCAGGTGAACAAGCCCATCTACGGCCTCGTAGAAAACATGGCCTGGTTCACGCCGGCCGATCATCCTGATGAAAAGTATTACCTCTTCGGTCGCGACGGCGGTGTCCGGATGGCTTCCGAACTGGACATTCCCTTATTGGGACAGATTCCCCTTGTTCAGGGCATTCGGGAAGGCGCCGATGCCGGCACGCCCGTGGCTTTGTCCGCCGACCGTCCGGACGCTCAGGCCTTCGCAGAGCTCGCCCGACGTTTAGCCGCTGCGGTATAAACAGCCACCAATAGCATTATCAGCAACAGGATAGAGGCGATGGCGGAGATGATGCCGCCGGTGCGATAACTGGCAGGGGCGAAGCGCATCACGATGTCGTGCTCCCCGGCGGGCAGCAGGGCGGCGCGAAGGGTCCAGTCCGCACAAAAGATATCCACAGGCTTCCCATCCACGGTGGCGCTCCAGCCGTCCGGGTAGTAGATTTCGCTGAAGACGGCCAGGCGGTCCGTTGACGCGGAATAGTGATAGCGGAGTTCGTTGGGGGTGTAGGTGAGAAGCTCGATGTGATCCTCCTCGGAGGGATCCCCGGTCAGGTCGGGGATGACTGAAACTACTGCCTCACGGGCCAAATCCACCTTCCCCAGTAGGGCAATCTCCTCTTCGGGCGTCTTGGCCTCCACCACGGAATCCACGAACCAGGCGGCGCCAAGGGCGTTTTCATTCACCAGCGGCGGATAATTGCCGCCCAGGATAATGTAACGCGTATTCAGCGCATTGAGAATGGGCGTCCTTGTAGTCATCCATTCCTTTACGTCGTTCATTTCCACGTGGTCGTCAGTGAGTTTATACAGGCCATTGACCTCGCCCATTAGGTAACGCTCGATGAGATCCTGGTACCGCTGCAGTTTGGCAGGCGAGTAGCCGCCCACGTTCTTGTGGTGGTAGGACGGCACCGAGGAATTGAATACGTTCACCGAGAGGTCCAGGACGCGGTACTGCGGGTCTTTGTCGGCCAATATCGCCTGGTCCACCTGACGCTCCGCGAAAGGTTTGTTGAAGTCCTTCGGCGTGGTGAAATGATCCGCGTTCAAGTAACGGCGGCCCACCACGAAGAGGTTCAGGGCGCTGAGGGCACAAATACTGATGGCGGCTATCCAGCGACGGTATTTGACGCCCTTAGGCCGATAAGCCCAGAACAGCAGGGCGGCCGATCCTCCAATGAGAAACACGGCCGTGAGAGCGTCGTGGCGGAAAAGGGCGATGCGGTCCTGCACCAGGGCATCCAACAGCACATCCTGCACCCCGGCCTCCGAAGCAGCCGTGAAACTTCCAAAAAGCGTTGGGGTCATCCAGGCCAGAAGCGCGAAACCGCCGGTGAGGCCGAGTGCCCACCAGAAGGCCTTCATAAAACGCCTGGGGTCATAGGAGTTCCGTGTTATGCGGTCCAGCGTGACGAAGCCCAGTACGGGCAGTGTCACCTGCAGGATTACCAGAGCCATGGAAACCGTTCGGAACTTATTATACAGTGGTAATACCTTGAAGCAGAGTGCTGTAAACGCCATAAAATGACTTCCTACCGCCATCAAGACGGCAAGGACTGTTGCCGCCAGCAGCCACCATTTCTCCCGACCTTTATAAAGACCGAGTCCCAGAATGAACAGGAAAATGGTGATGGCACCCATATACATCGGCCCTGCGGTGTAAGGCTGCGGCCCCCAATAAAGCGGCAAGGCTTTGGCGTATAGTTTCAGTTCCTTTTGGGGATAACCAGCCTCCCGAAGGCATTTGATAAACTCCGATTTATCGGGATCCATCGCCCCGTGGGTTGCGCCGCCGTTGAAGTCGGGGATCATCATGTTGGGGAGTTCCTCCCAGCCGTAGCTCCAGGCGGTAGCATATTCCAGATCCAGGCCTTTTTTGCCATCCCCTTTTGACAGTTCCGAACCCCCGCGCATGGTGTGGGGCGTGTATTTGGCCAGCGGCAGGAGTTTGTTCACATTGGTGGCAATGCCCGCTCCGCCCAACACCAGCAATAAGGCCGATGCGATCAGAAATGGCTTCCAAGCCTTGGTCCGGATGGTATGCACCAGTTCAACGATGGCGAAAATCAGAATGATGAGGGCCAGATAATAGCTGATTTGCTGGTGGTTGGCCTTGACCTGCATACTGAGCGCCAGACCAAAGAGCGTGGCGCCCAACAGCACCTTCGACCATTCTTTGAGCACCCCAGTCGCTCTGCAGAGCGACCGGCCGGAGGCCGCGGGGGATGGTAGGGGGCAGCGCCCCCTCAGTAGTCCTTGCGCGTACGTATAAACAAGTGCTGCGAGCACCCAGGGCATGAAGGCGATCGCCTGCATCTGGGTGTTATGCCCCGCCTGGATAATCACGAAGTTGTAACTGCAGAAGGCGATGGCAATGGCGCCGCCAATAGCCACGGGCCAGCTGACGCCCAGCGCCAGGAACAGCAAAAAGGCCCCCAGTAATGCCACAAACAGATAAGTGGCGGGACGCTTGCCCACCAGCAGAAGGTCATAGATCCACTGGGTGGCGTCGCCTTTCTTATTGGGATAAATGGCCGTGGTGGGCATGCCGCCGAACATGGAATCCGACCAATAGGCAGGATCATCCGGATGCGCCTTGTTCCACTCGTGCATCTCATGGGACATCCCCACGTAACCGGTTATGTCACTCTGGTCCACGATTTTCCCATTCAGCACCTGCGGCACAAAGCCGTAACTGAGGGCCAGAAACAGGGCGACGATTCCAACGCCGATGGCTATTTTCTTCCAAATGTCTTTCATAGGCTGTTCAGTAATTCTGCCAGGGCCTTGGTGGTGGCGCGGCGGGTATAGGGGCCGATGTCCCCGGCGGTGGCGGGGACGCCGCCATCGGAGAACTGCTTCCAGGCGTCGGCGATGAATTTTTTCATGGCGCGGGCATCGGCCCAGTCGGCCATTACGCCGGCCTGCGTGGAGGCAAGCACCTGCGCGGTGGCGCCGTCCGGCTGACCGATGCCCAGGACGGGACGGCGGGCAGCCAGGTATTCAAAGAGTTTTCCAGGGAGGATGGGCCTGTACTGAGGGTCGTTCCTCAAGGGAAGCACCAGCAGCGTGGCGGCCCGCTGTTCGCGGACGGCGGCGGCGTGGTCGCATTCGCCCAGCAGTTCCACGTTCGCAGAAAGACCTTCCGCCGCAATGGCGTCCAGTACCTCCTTATCCACCTTTCCCACCAGACGCAGGCGAAGGGCATCGGAAAAGGATTCACTGGCCGCGGCCAGTTTTCCCAGGACCTTCCAAAGCGTGAAAGGATTGCCGTCCTTGGCGAAAAGGCCGGTGTGGGTGATGTTGAAGTGCTTATCCCGACGGGGCAGCTGGCGGCCGGCGAAATCCGACTCGTCAAAACCGTTGGTGATACAGGCGACGGGCGTGGCGGTCTGGGCCTTGAACTCCTCCTGTACGAAAGGCGTGCAGGTGAGGACGGTGGAACTATTGTCCAGCACGGACTGTTCCTGACGGCGGAGTTTGGCCCAGGTACCCTTGGTCATGGGCAGATGCTTCAGATAGTACATCCTGGACCAGGGATCCCGGAAATCCGGCACCCAGGGAATACCCAGGGCCTTATGCAACTTCAGGCCGATGAGATGGACCGAATGAGGCGGGCCGGTGGTGACGATGGCGTCCACCGGGTGCTCTTTCAGATACTTTTTCAGCCGACGGACACTGGGGCGCACCCAGCCCACGCGCGGGTCCGGGACGAAAAGATTGGCCCGGATCCAGAGGCTGAGTTTCTGTTTCCAGTTCTTCTGCCCGGAGGAGATTTCCGTCACTTCCGTGCGGGCCTCCTTCCCCATCAGGCGCTTGTAGGCGGCATAGGGCTCCCAGATGCGTCCGCGGATGACCTCGCACGACACTTCACGCTCCAGGGTGGGGTCCAGCGCGGGGTAATCGGCCCCCTCCGGGGCATAGACTACGGGCTCCCAGCCCTCTTTGGGCAGGTACTTGCAGAATTTCACCCAACGCTGCACGCCGCTGCCGCCGGACGGCGGCCAGTAATAGGCTATGATGAGGACGTGCTTTCCCATAAGCATACAAAGATAGCACTTTTTTGCTACCTTTGCGCTATGAAAAGCCTCCTCCCCTTCCTGTTCCTGCTGGCTACCGCCTGCGCGCCCCGCGGCGGGTGGACATCGGCCGAAAAAGCCATCATAGACCAGCCGGATTCCGTAATGCACGTTTACACCATGCCCGGGGACAGCGCCGTCCTGCGGGCTGTGAGCACAGATTTGGGCGAGCGTGAACTGGCCTCCGAAGAGCTGAAGACGCTGCTCGCGAAGATGCTCCGCACCGTCACGGACCCGTCTCAGGACGGGGTTGGCATCGCCGCTCCGCAGGTGGGAATCAACCGCCGCATCGTGTGCGTTATGCGCTACGACAAACCCGGGGAGCCGTTCGAATCTTTCCTGAACATCCGCATCGACAGTCTCATCGGCCCTGTTTCGCCCGGTCCCGAAGGCTGCCTGTCCCTGCCCGGTCTCTACGGCATCGTCCCCAGGCACCAGGCCGCGCAGATTTCCTATCTCACGCCGGATGGCAAACCCGTTACGGAAAGGGTGGAAGGGTACACCGCCATCATCTTCCAACATGAATGCGACCACCTGGACGGCATTCTCTACACCGACCGCGCGGATTCCGTGTGGACCTTTAATAATTTCTAATTCCATATGAAAAAGTATTTGTTCTGCGCTGCGGCCGTTCTTGCGCTGGCCGCCTGTAACAAAGGAGATGACGTAAACCCCCTGACACTGGAAGAAGCATATGACTGTCTGGAAGGACAGTGGATCAGCGCTCCTTTCACCATCGAAGGACAACAAACGCGCGAAATCGTCCTGCTGCGCGGCAACACTGCTACCACCTTTTACTATTGGGCCGGATGGAAATCCGGTGAGAATCTCGCTTGGGAACTGAAAAATAAGGGAGATGGAGACTACTCTTCCGGCACCATTATTTTAACATACGGTCCGGAAGATCAGCAGGAATCCGAATACCGGAAACTAAAAAGCGGAAGTATGGAACTGCGCGCGGACGGAAACACCTTTACCTCCTTTACCAGCATTCCCTATAAAACCGCCCAGGAAATCTACGACATCCTCTTCAATCAGGGGAAATGGTGGTTCTATACTTCGGGACAGTCCGAACACAACGGCGCTGTGGCCACGGAATACTTCAGCCGCGTGGCAGAGTTTAATAAGAAGAACAGCACCATGGAGTTGTATCTGGAATTTGGTTTTCGCGAAGATCCCTCTTCCATAGAGAAGACCGTCTGTGTGCCGGCAACGAGCATTCAGCTCACCACGAATCCTAATGAAACCTGCGAGGGTATGCTCACCACCCTCCCGGGCGGTGATCTCTATCCTGTATTCATGGTAACCCCCACAGGCTTCTACATGCGCGGGTTCGCCGGCTCCGGCATGGAGTGGATCTACATGACCCCGGCGAAATAACATATCATCATTATTATGCGACACTTTTTCCCCATACTCCTGGTGTGTTTCCTGGGCTCGGTTTTAGGAGCCTCCGCACACGATTTTAAATCCGGAGACCTTTATTTCAACATTACGGGAAAAGATGAAGTTGAGGTTACACATAAAGGGAAATTCGTTAAGGCGAATCATCCGTCCTACCCCGGGATAAAGGAGATAACCATTCCACCTTCGGTTAGCCGCCGAGGTATCGTCTATAAAGTCACCAGTGTCGGAAAGGCAGCCTTTAGTGAATGCAAGGATCTGGAAAAGGTTATCATAGGGGAGGGCATCTCATCCATTGGCGATTATGCTTTTCTCAACTGCATGGCACTCGAAGAGGTGGTTATACCTGAGAGTGTCCGGAAAATTGGCGAGAGTGCTTTCTGCAAATCGGGGCTGCCCCTGATTCGAATTCCACTGACGGTGCTGGAAATCGGGTCTAATGCGTTTTCCGGTTGCGAGCATCTCGCAAAGGTCTTCTACGACGGGGACCCCGACAATCCAACGGACTGGAACATCCCTTCCGGATTGTTTGAGAACTGTAAATCGCTCGTTTCGCTTTCGTTGGAGGATCGGCGGGTTACCGGCGTCGGAGACCATGCCTTCCATGCTTGTCGGCAGCTTCTATATTTCCCCTACAAGTACTGTAAAGTTATCGGGAATTACGCTTTTGCTTATTGTGACAAGCTAAGCGACACACAAGATGGCATCCTCTATTTTGACGCCATTGAAACAATTGGGGAGCATGCCTTTAGTGGCTGCCTGTCCATACAGGAAGTTCTTGTTTCGTCCGAGAACCTTTCCTCTGTAGGAAGCTATGCTTTCGGCGGCTGTTCTTCATTAATCCGTGTCGTTCTCCCCAAGGGGGTCTCGGCCCTCCCCGGCGATGCGTTCTACGTGACTCCCCTGCAGGAACTGTATTGTTCCACTTATTCATATAGTATTTCCCTGCAACAATGCAAGCCCACAGTATTCTGTTACGAGAGCCTGTCCAACCTGAAAGACCCCGGCGAGGACCAGCCGACGGAAATATGCCATCTTACCTATGACAAATCCATCCGGAATAGCAAGGCGACACGCCTGAAGGTGGACATGTGCATCTACAATCAAGGCGGGTTTGTCATCAAGGTGGGAACGAATACGGATTTCTGCTTCAAAATTATCAAGTACAGTTATTTCCCGGATGCCAAGGAAGTTGTCTTTTACAATCCCGACCGCCGCATTTCCCTTCATATCACACCCGACAATGCGGAATTGGTGTATGGCCAGAACTACAGGGAATACTTTTATGTGTCAGGCGCCTCCTCCTCCACAGACAATGTCAAGGCCATTGGACTGATGGCGGAAAAGTTCGCATTCAAAGAAAAGGGAGGCAGCCCTAGTACGTTGTATTATCACTATATGGGCTTCTGATACGATAGAGGCAGCACTTACCCAGGACCAAAAACTTCTGCTCTTTACGGCGCAGGTACCCCTTGCGAATGGCGCAGGTGTCCCGGCAAAAATTACACCTGCACCAGTTTTAGCCTACACCTGCACCGTTCTGTTCGGGTACCTGCACCATTCGGGCCCCACACCTGCGCCAGTTAGTATGTGGCACGGCAGAACCTCAATTTTGACCAAATATCCACGCTCTCCCGTGCTCCAGCACGACGGAACCCGAGATTTCGCTGATTATTTGTGTTGCGCCGTGCTGGACAGGATACAATAAACGGCGACAACCCCGGAAGGCTGCCGCCGTTAACTAACTTAAAAAGGGAAACTACAGTTCCTCTACGACGGGGGCTTCCGGAGCGTTCTTGGCGACGGAGGCGATGCCGGCCTTCAGCGTTGCCGGGGAGGCGTACATCTGGCTGGCGCCCACCACCTGGCCGTTGGAGGCTTTCAGGTTGAAGTAGGGCTTGCCGTTCTTGGCGACCTTCACCTCGAACCTTTCGGGAATAGCCGCGTTTTTCTTCACGGACTCGATGCCGTTCAGGCAGGCGGGTTTGGTGGTGTAGCCTTCGCTGGTGAGGATAACCTGGCCGTTGGTGGCCTTCAGGTTGAACTGATACTCCCCGTTTTTACGGAGTGTGATGACGAATTTACCCATAATTAGTTTTGTGTTGTTTTGGTATACAAAAATAAGAATTATTCTGGATTATTCCACATCAAAAGCCCAAATTATTGCCTCCTGGAAAACCTCCCCCGGCTTTAATACCGTAGAGGGATACTCAGGCTTGTTGGGCGAATCCGGGCAGTGCTGGCATTCGATGGCCACGGCGTCGTAGTCTTCATAGGCGCGGCCGCCTTTTCCCACCGGGCAGCCCTTAAGCCAGTTGCCGGTGTAGATTTGCACGGCGGGCTGGGTGGTGTAAACGGTGAGATGCCGCCCTGAATGAGCGGCCCAAAGCTGTGCGGCCTCCGTCAACTGCCCCGGCATGGCGCCGTCGATGAGGAAGCAGTTGTCGTAGCCCTTGCCGATTTTCAGCGCGGGGAAGTCGGCCTTGATATCCCGGCCGACAGCCTTCGCCTCCACGAAATCCATCGGCGTTCCCGCCACGTCTTCCGGAGCGCCCAGCGGGATCAACGACTCATCCGTGGGGAGCCACTGGGAGGCGTTGAGCTGGAGCTTATGGTCCAATACGCTGCCGGAAGCCTCCCCGTCCAGGTTGAAGTAGACGTGGTTGGTGAGGTTTACCACCGTGGGTTTGTCGGCCTGTGCCGTAAGGATGAGCTTGAGGGAATTGTCCTCCCCCCAGGTGTAATGCGCAACAGCTTTCAGGTTGCCGGGATAGCCTGCCTCGCCGTCCTCGGAGAAGTAGGTGAATTCCACGGCATCACCCTCGATGCGGCTGTCCCACACCTGGTTCTGAAAGCCGTCGGGACCGCCGTGCAGGTGGTTGGGGCCGTTGTTGATGGGCAGCGAAAAATCCTTTCCGTCCAGCGTGAAATGTCCCTTCGCGATTCGGTTGGCATAGCGGCCGGGTATCTTTCCGGAGCAGGGGCCGTCGGCAAAATAGTCCAGGGGATTGGGATAGCCGATGACAACATCGGCCAGCCTCCCTTCCGCATCCGGCACATTGATGGAGACGATGGCGGCTCCTACGCTGCAAAGTTGCACGCTGGCGCCCGAAGCGTTCTTCAGGGTGTAGAGGAAAATCTCTTTTCCGTCGGGGGTCTTTCCCCACAGTTTTTTGTCGATGGCAGATGTCATGGTGAACAGTGTTTTTACAAATGTACGCAATTATTTCTTATCTTTGTATGCTATGGCAAAAATCGCGGAAGATACTCCCATGCTGCGGCATTACTTCGAGGTTAAGGCAACGCACCCCGAAGCCCTGCTGCTGTATCGCGTGGGAGACTTTTATGAGACTTATGCCGACGATGCCATCACGGCCGTGAAGGTGCTGGGCCTGGTCCAGACAAAGAAATCCAATGGGGAAAAGGGCCCCGTGGCCATGGCCGGCTTCCCGCATCACGCCCTGGAGAATTACCTCACGAAACTGGTGCGCGCCGGCTACAAAGTGGCGGTGTGCGACCAGCTGGAGGACCCGAAATTCGCCAAAAAGCTGGTAAAGCGCGGCGTGACGGAGATTGTCACCCCCGGCATCTCCTTCGGGGAGAATATGCTGGAAGTGAAAGAGAACAACTTCCTGTGCGGTCTCACCGTGGAAAAGGACCAGTGCGGCGCCGCGTTCCTGGATGTATCCACCGGGCAGTTCCAGGTGGCGCAGGGTTCGCTGGACTACATTGCCACCCTGGTTGGTTCCCTGAAACCCAAGGAGCTGGTGGTCCAGCGCGGCTGCGAAAAAGGCTTCAAGGAGCGCCTGGGGGATATTTTCATTACCTCCATCGACGAATGGGCCTTCGTTTACGATGCCGCCGTGGAGCGCCTCAAGCGGCAGCTTCAGGTGGAAAGCCTGAAAGGGTTCGCGGTGGATCCCTATCCGCTGGGCATCTGCAGCTGCGGCGCGTTGCTGGTTTATCTGGAGCAGACGCAGCACAGCGGCCTCAAGAACATCTGCACGTTAGGGCGCATCGACGAAGGAAAGTTCGTCTGGATGGACCGCTTCACCCTCCGTAATCTGGAAGTATTCCAAAGTGCGGCCGGGGAGGGCGGCGTCTCGCTGGTGCAGACGCTGGACCGCTGCTCCTCGCCGATGGGCGCCCGTATGCTGCGGCAGTGGCTGGCGATGCCCATCATGGACATCAAGGAGCTGGAAGGCCGATACGACATTGTCCAATACTTCACCGAAAATCCCGACACCCTGGAGGGAACGGAAATCGACCTCGGGAAAATCGGCGACATGGAGCGCATCCTGGGCCGTATCGCCACCGGGAAAGCCTATCCCCGCGAGGTGATGCAGCTGGGCCGCGGGCTTGCGCTCATCGGCCCCATCCGGGAACGCCTGCAGGACAGTCCCGCGCTGGAAAAACTGCTCAAGGGCCTGAAGAACTGCGAAAAGCTCCTCGCCGAAATCCGCCGCGTGATGGATCCGGAGCCCGCTATCCAGATTGGGAAAGGCCCCGTGATTGCGGAAGGCGTGGACGAAGAGCTGGACGAGCTGCGCGGCCTCTCCGCCGGCGGCAAGGATTACCTCCTGCAGATGCAGCAGCGGGAGGCCGAAAGAACCGGAATCTCTTCGCTGAAGATTGCCTACAACAACGTTTTCGGCTACTATATCGAAGTCCGCAACACTTACAAGGACCAGGTACCGCCGGAGTGGATTCGTAAGCAGACGCTGGTAAATGCGGAGCGGTACATTACTGAGGAACTGAAGGCCTACGAAGAAAAGATTCTCACGGCCGAAGACCGCATCTACGCCATTGAAACCCGCATTTACGGGGAACTCATCGGCCATATCCAGCAGCAGATCCCCGCCATCCAGTGCAACAGCCGGATCCTGGCGAAACTGGACGTTCTGGCCGGCTTTGCCCGGCAGGCCCTGGACTGGCACTACTGCCGTCCGGAAGTGAACGACTCCAAGGCGCTTGATATCCGCGCCGGCCGCCATCCTGTCATCGAGACGCTGATGCCCGCCGGGGAGGAATACGTTCCCAACGACGTGTATCTGGATGCGGAAAAGCAGCAGATCATCATTCTCACCGGTCCCAACATGGCGGGTAAGTCGGCCCTGTTGAGGCAGACGGCGCTCATCGCCCTGATGGCCCAGACGGGATCTTTCGTTCCTGCAGCGGAAGCGCACATCGGCTATCTGGACAAACTCTTCACCCGCGTGGGGGCTACGGACAACATCTCCCGCGGCGAATCCACCTTCATGGTGGAAATGCTGGAGACGGCGATGATTCTGAACAACCTGAGCGGACGTTCGCTGGTGCTGCTGGATGAAATCGGCCGCGGCACCTCCACCTACGACGGCATGTCCATCGCCCGCGGCATCGTGGAATACATCCACGAATACGGCAAGGGCGCCAAGACGCTTTTCGCCACGCATTATCACGAACTGAATGATCTGGAAGGCCTTTTCCCGCGCGTGAAGAACTTCCACGTGACGGTGAAGGAAGTGGGCCGGGAAGTGCTCTTCCTCCGCAAGATCAAGGAGGGCGGGACGGCGCACAGCTTCGGTATCCACGTGGCGCGGATGGCCGGTATGCCGGGGCCCGTGCTGGACAGCGCGGAACGCACCCTTAAGGCGCTGGAGAACAGCCAGCGGCTGGATGCCATCGGCGCGCTCACGCCCGTGAAGCCCCACCAGACCAAAGCCGGCAAAGTGGAGGGCGACGGTTCTCTGCAATTATCCATGTTCCAGCTGGACGATCCTCTGCTGGAGTCGTTAAGGGACCGTCTCAAGGCCGCGGACCTCAACAACATGACGCCTCTGCAGGCATTTGACCTCCTGCGGGTGATGAAAGAAGAGTTGGGAATTTAATTCCACCGCCCGGCGCAGCGTAAATAATTGGCGAAATCTCGGGTTCCGCCGGGCTATAGCACGGGAGAGCGTGGATATTTGGCCAAAATTGGGGTTCTGCCGTGCTGCTTCCAAACTGGTGCAGGACCCGGATGGAGCAGGTGCAAGGCTCGGATGGCGCAGGTGTGGGGACTGAATGGAGCAGGTGCATTTTTTGCCGGGGTTCCTGCGCCACTAGAACGCACGGAATGCAGAAATGCGGCGCAGGTGCAGACACTTTCATTGCACCTGCTCCATTTGCACAGGGTACCTGCGCCGCTCGATGCAATATGGGCGGGGTGGAAAGCGAACAACGTGAGCGGAGTCCCCCGGACACCTGTTCCACCCCGCCCCGCAGAACTACATCAGCAGATTCGTGACAAACACCACGATAATGCCCACGGGGGCGACGTAACGCATCAGGAAATAGACGGCGCCGAAGAGGCGGACGTTCTTCGTGCCGCCGTTGGTGAATTCGTCGCGGACATCGGCCTTGGACATCTTCCAGCCCACGAAGAGGGTGAAGATGAGACCGCCCATCGGCATCAGCCAGTCGGAGCACAGGTGGTCCAGGAAGAAGAAAAAGGTGGCGCCCAGAATCTTCACACCGGAAAGCGGGCCGAAAGACAGGCTGCACAGTACCCCCACCAGCCAGCAGAGGAACCCCAGCAGCAGGGTGGCGTTGCGGCGTTTGAAGCCCTTTTCGTCGGCGAGAAAAGCCACGCCCACTTCCAGCATGGAGATGGCCGATGTCAGCGCGGCCGCCAGGATGGTCACGAAGAAGAAGACCGATATAACCGAACTCACCAGCGGCACGCCCTCGCCCATCTTGTTGAAGATATAGGGCAGGGTTTCGAACAGCAGGGACGGCCCGTCGGTAGGCTTAAGCCCCGCGGCAAACACGCTGGGGATGACGGCGAAAGCGGCGATGAGGGCGAAGATAAGGTCGCTCACGGCCGTCCCCACGCCGGAAATGTGCAGGTCCTCCTCCTTTTTAACGTATGAGGCATAGGTGAGAATGGCCCCCACGCCCAGCGACAGCGAGAAGAAGGCCTGTCCCAGGGCGGCGGCGCAGGCGCCCGCCGTCAGACGGGAGAAATCCGGCTTCAGCAGATATTCCACGCCCGCAAACGCGCCCGGCAGCGTGAGGGAATAGACGGCGATGACCAAAATCAGCAGGAACAGCGCCGGCATCGCCAGTTTGGAGAACTTCTCTATCCCCTTGGACACCCCGCCCAGGACCACGGCCACCACTGCGGCCATAAAGACCGTATGCGTGAGGATGGGCTGATAAGGCGAGGAGATGAAGCGGCCGAAAAAATCTGGAATCTCGGAGGCCGGCATATCCATGAAGTCGAAGGAGAGGGACTTGAAGAGGTATTCCACGCTCCAACCGCCCACTACGGAATAGTAACTGAGAATGAGTATCGGGGAAATGATGGTCAGCAGGCCCGCCCAGCGCCAGGGAGTGCCCGGGGCTAGTTTTTTCATCGCGCCGAAAGTGTCCGAGCGGGAACGGCGGCCGATAATGGATTCCGCGTATAAGATGGGGAGTCCAAGAACAAGGGTGGCGGCGATATAGACCAGAATGAAAGCCGCGCCGCCGTATTCGCCCAGAATATAGGGGAAGCGCCAGATATTGCCCAGGCCCACGGCACTTCCGGCCATGGCGGCAATGACAGCGAAGCGGCTGCCGAATTTTTCTCGTTTCTGTTCCATCAAGTTCGTTTTACCGTCCTTTTACCGGCGACGGTAGACCGCAAATTCAAACGTGTAGCCGGTTTCCGGATCCGTATGGGTTTCGCTGGTGCTCTCCCTTTCCCAGAGGAGGGGATCAATCTCCGGGAAGAAAGTGTCCGCGTCCGGCACCGTGGCGTGCACGTGGGTGATGTAGAGCCTGTCCATATCCGGCAGGGCAGCCCGGTACACGGACGCGCCGCCGATGACGAAGCATTTCTCCGCCCCGGTGGCTTCTGCTGCCGCATAGGCCTCATCGAAGGAATACACGCAGGTAACCTCCGGGATGGGGTCTCCGCCCAGGTTCAGCACGATGTTCGTGCGGCCCGGCAGGGGACGGCCGATGGAGAAATACGTGGTGCGTCCCATGATGACGGGGAAGCCTTTGGTGGTAGCCTTAAAGTATTTCAGGTCTTCGGCGATGTGCCAGGGGAGGGCATTCTTTACGCCGATTTCATGATTCTCGCCGATGGCGACAATGAGCGCTTTGATCATACGGCAACAGGTGCTTTGATGGCGGGCCAGGGGTCATAGCCCTCCAGGGTAAAGTCTTCGTAGCGGAAGTCGAAGATGGACTTCACGTCCGGATTCAGTTTCATCACGGGCAGCGGGCGCGGCTCACGGGAGAGCTGCAGGGCCACCTGCTCGAAGTGATTCTTGTAAATATGGGTATCTCCCGTGGTATGGATGAATTCCCCGGGCTGCAGGCCGCACACTTGGGCGATCATCAGGGTGAGCAGGGCGTAAGAGGCGATGTTGAAGGGCACGCCCAGGAACACGTCCGCACTCCGCTGGTACAGCTGGCAGGAGAGTTTTCCGTCCGCCACGTAGAACTGGAACAGGCAGTGGCAGGGGGGAAGGGCCATCTTGTCGATTTCCCCCGGATTCCAGGCGCTTACCAGTATTCTGCGGGAGTCCGGATTGTGTTGTATCAGGTCGATTACATTCGAAAGTTGGTCGATTGCCCTTCCGTCCGGGGCGGGCCAGGAGCGCCACTGGTGGCCATAGACCGGACCCAGGTCTCCGTTTTCATCGGCCCATTCATCCCAGATTGTTACGCCGTTCTCCCGTAAATACTTGATGTTGGTATCTCCGGCGATGAACCACAGCAGCTCATGGATGATGGATTTCAGGTGCACCTTCTTGGTGGTGAGAAGCGGGAAACCGTCGGCCAGGTTGAAACGCATCTGGTAGCCGAAAACGCTCTGCGTTCCGGTGCCGGTCCTATCCTCTTTCATCACGCCGTTCGCGCGGATATGTCTTAGTAAATCAAGGTATTGTTTCACGACTTACAAAGGTAAGTAAAAAATTTAAAAATCTACCGAGAAGATGAGGGAGACGGAGTAGGGTTTCTCCTGCCAGGTGTAAGGGTAGAGCGTGCCGCCGAGGTAGTTGAAGGACACGCCCACGGACGCGTCGAAGGGCAGGAAGAACAGCCGGGCCAGGGAGGCGGAAAGGTCCGCGCCAACGCTCCAGAGGTTATATCCGTAAGGCAGGCCGGTATAGTCCGCGTGAGGCGTCAGCAGGAAGTTCTTGATATAGGCCACGGCAGGGATGGAAATATCCCCCACATAGATGGGGATGGCATAATCCGCCGTCGCGCGCCACTGCCAGGCGAAGTTCTGGCCGATGAGCGAAGACACCCCGGACGACGCGCCGAACCCGCGGGGAGACACGGAAGCGTAAAGATCCCCGATGAAACAGGTGCTCAGCTTTTGTTGCCCCACGAAGGTGAGCCGAAGGCCCTGCGAACGCGTGAAGCCCGGCAGATAGCCGTAAGCGTAGGCGTAAGTGTTGGGCGCATAATAGGCATCCAGGCCGGGCCGAAGGCCAATTCCTGCCTCCACGCCCAACCCCCAGCGGGGATATACCTGGCTGCGCGCCCGCCGCGCCATCACATAGCCGCGAAGGGAAGCGGAAAGGTGGCTGACGGCCGGACCGGAAATATCAACGTGCTGTTCCGCCCGGGAATACAGGGCGGGGAGCCCTTCCAGGGTCCCGTTGATACGGAACTGCTCAAAACCGGAAGTAAAGGCGTTGTTGCTGAAGGCGTACTGCGCCTGGGGCGTGAAGCCGTACAACACGCCGCCGTTATTCCAGGACAGCGGCACGTAGGCGCGCAGGGAGCCGGTGATTTCCGGTGTGTTCTGTAAAACGGCAACGGTCCGGTAGGCCCCTCTGTCGCCGTTGAAATAGTTCTGCATCACATAGCGGCGGGACTGCCTGTCCCCCATGTGCAGATTGCCTTCCAGTACGGGATATAGCCCCGTATAAACAGCCTGCAGGTGCAGGGAAGCGCGCCAGGGGCCGTCCAGATCCAGGTCCGGATGGAAGGCCAGGCCTATCATCCCGGAGAAAGTGCCCAGCGTATTCTGGAAATAGCCGCTCAGGCCAGGGGAAGCCGTGCTGTAGGAAAAGTCCGCGCTGCCGCTTTTCACGGCGTCGTAATCCACATAGAGCGGGGCCCACGAGTGAAGCCGTAGCGGGTGCGCCCACTTATAATAGCGTTTGGGGGCCGACATGGGAACCGGCGCGTCCAGATCCGGCGCGGCGCCCAGCGACTGCTCCTGGGCAGTAAGGGCATCCTCCACGGGATGGGAAGATGTCGCGGTCCAGGAAACATCTTTGGGCTGCAACGCGCTCAGCGGCGTACGGTAAAGCGGACGGCCTTCCAACGCCTGCGATACATAGTAGAGGTATTCGCCGTCCGTGGTGAAATCCGTGGCGCCGAAGGGCGTCGATGTAAGTTGCTGCAGACGGCCGGTGGACGGGCAGTAACGGTAAAGCTCGTTCACGCCGCTGTGGTCGCTCACCCATTCCAGGCAGTTGCCATCGGCCGAAAGATTCACCAGTTTCTGCTCCGAAGGCTCCAGCACCGGCGTCCAGTTGTCATCGGCCCCCAGTTTATACAGGCCGATGCCTTCCCGCGAAATACCCGCCACATAGATATCTTCCCCTATCCAGGCCGACTCCGTCCCCTGCACCCCTTCGGGCAGCGGGACACGGCGGAGGACCGTACCGCCCAACACCTGCAGCACCACCAGGGCCGATCCTCCCTCCACGGGATACTCCACCACCGACAACCGTTCCCCCTCCGGAGAAGGCTGCGGGTTGTAATAGCGGGTGCCGCGGGTAATCTGGCCGGATTCCTCCGATATGAGGTTATAATAACAGATGACGGAACTGCCATCCAGGCCCCAGCGGGGGTGATTGCGGGTTTCCGACCAGTAGAGGCAGCCGTCTTTCAGGAAAATAGAGGAAGCATTGGAAGCGAACGAACGGATCACCCGCACCTTCCCGTCCTTGTAGCGCACCAGCTCTCCGGGACGCAGATAACTCTTCCTCAGAGCCAGGATGCCGTCTTCCGTCCACTGTGGGGATGAGTACTCCGGGTCATAGGCTTCGTCGGGCGTGAGCGCTTCCATGGGCATAAAGGGGCCGCGGGCGTCCCGCTGCTCCCGCCAGATATCGTTGAAATGGCCCTGGATGTCGGCGAATGCCTCTTTGAAGGGCTTCCCGGCGTGATCCGCAATCACCTTCCGTGAATTGTACGGCGCGAAATACCAGGGCTTTTCCCAGGCCAAGTCCAACGCCTCCCGTAAGATGAGAGGGTCATTGTACAAGGTGCGGGCGCCGGCCAGGGTTACATAGCCCAGCGCATAGTGGTCCGGCGTATAATGCTTATAGGAACCGTAGCGCCAGTGGTCCCAGTCGCGGGTTTTCCCGGCCGCCAGGGCCACCTGGTAATAGTTCAGGAAATCAGCCGTACGGGCGCGGGTGCCGCGGGCAAGGCCGGTTTCGGCCACCACGGCGTCGCCCTCCGCCAGGGACTGCTCAATATAGAGCTGCCAATAGACAGGCGCCCACATCTCCCCCGTAATCCAGGGAAGGAAGCCACGCTGTCCGAACTGCAGTTGCGCCTGATGGCGGGGTTCGTGGGCCGACAACTGGAGATTCCAGGGAATGGGCTCCGGACCGTAGGCTTCCGGATGGGTGAAAAGGTCCATCCGGCCGGGGGCCCAGCCCACCGATCCGTTGGAATAGGGGTTGTGCGTATGCAGCACTACGGGAAATCTGTGTGACAGCCCCATGCCCGGGGTCATTCCGCCAAGACTGTTTCCCATGGGCAGGCGGAACTGCTCCAGCGCACGGCCGTAACTGCGGGCCAGGGAATCCGCCCCTTCCGGGAAGATGACTTCATAATGCGCGGTCTCAAGGCTGTACCAGCGCAGACGGGAAGGGTTGTCTCCCGGGAGATAAAACTGGGCGAAAACGGGCGCCCCGACCACCCAAAAGGCCAGCATCAGCAGATATTTCCTCACTTGCGCGCGCATATGCCGCAAATTTAGCCAAAAAAGCTTAAATTTGCTACGATGAAGCGATTGCAGCCCCTATTTGTCGCCGCCATTGCGGTTTTGGCATTAGCCTGCGGCCCCAAGAAGGCCAAGGCGCCGGCCCCCATCACGCGGGATTTCCCCATGGTGGAGATTCCGCGGATGATTGTGGAGCCCACCCAGCGCATGGAATGGCTCTGCAGCCATTTCTGGGACCATTACACTGCCACGGACAGCCTCTATTTCTGCGATTCCGTTACCGTGAACGGCGTTCCCATCGAACAGGTGGAAAAGCAGGTGGGAATGTTCGCCACACTCGTGGAGCAGATTCCCCTGCCCGAAGGGAAAAAGGCCATGAGCAAGCTCTACGGCCGGCTGGAAGAATTCCAACTGGCCCACCCGGAGGGGAATGTGCTGCCGGAGGTCGTCAGCCTCATCAGCCGCTATTTCTATGACCCCAACTCGCCGGTTCGCAGCGAAGACCTGTACCTGCCCTTTGTCAGCGAGCTGGCTTCATCGGCCTTTATCCGGGAGGACTACAGGGCGGGCTATGCCTGGGACGCGAAAATCTGCGCCCTTAACCCCACCGGATCCATTGCTACGGACTTCCAGTTCATCGACGGAGCCGGCCACCGCCGCACCCTGCATTCCGTAAAGGCGGACAAAACCCTTCTCATCTTCGGCAATCCGGACTGCAAGGCCTGCCGGGAACTGGTGAACCTGATGGACGGCTATCCGGAAATCCGGACCCGCATCCGGGACGGCTCCCTGAAAGTGGTGGACATCTATATCGACGAAGATATCGACGGCTGGAAGGCCCATCTGGCCGATTATCCCCCGCAATGGGTCTGCGGCTACGACCCTTCTTTCTCCATCCGGAGAGACCGCCTTTACAGCGTACGCGCCATCCCGTCGGTGTATCTGCTGGATGCAAAAAAAACGGTGCTGCTGAAAGACGCAACACCGGAGAAACTATTGCAGGCGCTCCTCTAGCGGAAGAATTGCCCTATCCAGTCTTTATCCACCCGAGCAAAGCCTTCGGCGGGACGGACGGAAGGATTGCGGGACAGAATGCCCCGCGCATCTTCGTACACGTTGAAGCCGACATTCAGCACCTGCATCTGCCCGTTCAGCGGAAAAGCCATCACCAGTTCGTTGTCGGCCCCTTCCAGACGGAGGAACTTGAGGGCGGCGTCCGCGGCTTCGGGGTTTCGGCCGGAAAGTTCCTGCCGGGTGACCCACTTGACCATTTCCATCACGCAGTCGTCCAGACCGGCGTCGTGGATGTTAACTTTCTCCACCAGTTCGCCCACTTCCCTGACCAGGCGGAGGGAATAACCCTCCAACTCCCTGACGGCATCGGCCACCTGTGCGGGCGGTTCCCCGCCGCCGGGCAGCAACCATACCATCAGTTTGGATTCCGGATCATGGTATAAAGTCTGGTAAACCGCCAGATTGCGCTGGCCGCAATACGGACACTCCCACACGAATAAAGAGCCGTCCTTGACCCGGGCCTTCAGCGACGGATCAAGGGCGACGTTGATGCTTTCCCGGACCTCGATCTCCGTGGTCCGCCGGCAGTTTTTACAGGACGCGGGCACCATCGCTGATGACTACGTCGTAAATCTTGGGGGCGTGGCCGAATTCGGCTTCGAAGCCCTTCTTCGCGGCGGCGATGAAACCGTCGTAGAGCTCCTCCTTCACCAGGTTGATGGTGCAGCCGCCGAAGCCGCCGCCCATCACGCGGGAACCCGTGACATCCATCTTGCGGGCCAGTTTGTTCAGCCAGTCCAGTTCCGGGCAGGAAACTTCATACAGGCGGCTGAGGCCGAAATGGGTCTGATACATCATCTCGCCCACGGTCTCATAGTCCCCGCGCTCCAGGGCGTCGCAGACGTCCAGCACGCGCTGCACTTCCCCAATCACATATTCGGCCCGGATGAAGTCTTCCTCGCTGATGATGCCACGGACTTCGTCCAGCCACAGGCGCTTGGCATCCGAGAGGAAGTCCACCTCCGGGTGCAGTTTCTTGATTTCCGCAGCAGCCCTTTCGCAGGATTCGCGCCGCTTGTTGTAGGCGCTGGAAGCGAGCTCGTGCTTCACGCAGGAGTCAATGAGCACCAGCTTGTAACCCACGGGGTTGAAGGGGAAGTACTTGTATTCCCCGGTCTTGCAGTTCAGGCGGATAAGGGAACCTTTCTTGCCGAAGATGGAGGCGAACTGGTCCATGATACCGCACTTGACGCCGCAGTAATTGTGTTCCGTGCTCTGGCCGATTATCGCCAGCTCAAACTTCTCAATCCCGTTGCCGTTGATCTCATTGATGGCGAAGGCAAAGACGCTTTCCAGGGCGGCCGATGAACTCAGCCCCGCGCCCAGGGGAACGTCGCCGGCAAAGACGGCGTCAAAACCCTGCACCTTGCCGCCCCGCTTGAGGGTTTCCCGGCAGACGCCGAAGATATAGCGGGCCCACTGCTGCGCGGGTTTGTCCTCTTCCTTCAGGCCAAACTCCACATATTCGTCAAAGTCGATGGAGAAGAGTTTCACCTTGTCTGTCCCGTTGGGCTCGATGGCCGCCATGATGCCGAAGTTGATGGCGCCGGGGAACACGTAACCGCCATTGTAGTCCGTGTGCTCGCCGATGAGGTTGATGCGGCCGGAAGACATGTACAGTTTGCCCTCCTTTCCAAAGAGACTCTTGAATTTTTCCTGGATCTTGGTTTTCATATCGCGTGTTATTAATTGTCGGTCTACAAATATACTATTTTTATTGCAATGGGCCGATGGTCGCTCACTCCGCCCAGATACCGCGGTCCGGAGTAGGTGCGGAAGGGTTTCGTGCCGCCGTGCTCCTTGTCCGGCACGGTGAGGAAGGGCGGATGCAGGATTTCCATGGGGCTGCTCTGCACTTCAGGTGTCACGAAGAACATGTCAATCACCTCCCAGCCGCCGTCGAAGCGGATGGTCCCCTCGCCGGCCAGATGATGCGGTTCCGCCAGGTTGATAAACTCCGGTTCCAGGGTTTTGTAGACGGGATTGGCGGGCGTATCGTTCATATCCCCCATGGACACGATGCGCGTTGTGCCGGCCTGCCGCAGGGAATCGGCCAAAAACTTGATCTTCCCTACCGCGATGGCACGCCGGGCCGATGAAACCTCCTTACCGCCGTACTGCGACGGGTGGTGGTTCACCAGGAAGGCAATGGGTTCTCCGCCACCCACCGGCCGGAATTCCGCCAGCAGGATGTCGCGCGTGGGAATGAGCGTGGAATCCGCGTCATACAGGTGGATGGGTTTGGCGCTTGTCAGTTCCAACCTGGATTTCCGGTACAGCAGCGCCACGTCAATGCTCCGCCGGTCCGGGGAGTCGAAATGGACAATCCGGTAGTCCATTTTCCGCAGGGCGGTATCTTCCAGCAGGCGCTCCAGCGCGAAGCGGTTTTCCACCTCCGCCAGGCCGATTACGTCCTGGGTTCCCGACCACAGGATGGTCTTCGCGATGGCGTTGCACTTTGCCTTGAAACGGCGTTTGGTCCAGTGTTTCTCCCCCTTGGAGGAAAACTCCATTTCGGAAGCGCTGGTACCGTCGGCCTTCCAGTCGAAGAGGTTCTCTACATTCCAGAAAAGCACCCGCAGCGAATCTTCCGGCTGCGCCGCCACCAATGAAAGTGCAATAAGAAACTTAAACATTGAACAGGAAATGCATGATGTCACCGTCTTGCACGACGTAATCCTTTCCTTCGATGGCCATCTTGCCGGCGGCGCGGACGGCGGCTTCCGTGCGGTACTGCACGAAATCCTCGTACTTGATTACCTCCGCGCGGATGAAGCCCCGCTCGAAGTCCGTGTGGATGACGCCGGCGGCGCGGGGCGCCTTGTCCCCGGCGACGATGGTCCAGGCGCGACATTCATCGGCTCCGGCGGTAAAGAAGGTGCGCAGGCCCAGGAGTTTGTAGGCGCTCTGGATGAGACGCACCACGCCAGATTCCTCCAGCCCCATTTCCTCCAGGAACATCCGGCGGTCCTCATAGCTCTCGAAGGATGCGATTTCCGCTTCCGCTGCGGCGGCCAGCACCAGCAGTTGGGCATCTTCCCCGGCGATGGCGGCACGGACGGCTTCCACATAGGCGTTCCCCGTGGCGGCCGATGCCTCGTCCACATTGCAAACGTAGAGGACGGGCTTGTTGGTAAGGAGATACAGTTCGCGGGCCATCTGCTCCTCTTCCGCATTCTCCAGGGAGACCGTGCGGCAGGATTTCCCCTGCAGCAGGGCATCGCGGTATTTGAGCAGCACGCCCAGCAGTTTCTTCGCATCTTTGTCACCGCCCGTGGTGGCCATTTTCTCCACCTTCTTGATGCGGTTTTCCACCGTCTCCAGGTCCTTGATCTGGAGTTCGGTGTCCACCACTTCCTTATCCCGGACCGGATCCACGGAACCGTCCACGTGGACGATGTTTCCGTCGTCGAAGCAGCGGAGCACGTGCAGGATGGCGTCGCATTCACGGATATTGGCCAGGAACTGGTTGCCCAGTCCCTCGCCATTGGAGGCGCCCTTCACCAGGCCGGCGATGTCCACTATCTCCACCGTAGCGGGGATGGTGCGCTTGGGCTGGCAGATCTGGGTGAGTACCTCCAGCCGCTTGTCCGGCACATTGGTGGACCCCACGTTCGGGTCGATGGTGCAGAACGGGAAATTCGCGCTCTGGGCTTTCCCGGAGCTGACGCAGTTAAACAAAGTAGACTTGCCGACATTCGGCAAGCCTACGATTCCACATTTCAGTGACATAGATTCTTCACTTCGTTCAGAATGACAACTGCTAGAAGAAGCGAGCCCTGTTGTCCTTAACTTTCTCTTCGCTCTCTTTGGAAAACAGCAACTGGGCGTGTCTGTTTTCAATCCGGCTCTGCGCCTGCTTGGCATCGTCCTCCGTAAAGAATGAACGCGTTTCACGGCTGTTCACCTTAAACACATAGATGCCATTGGAACCGGCTACGGGGCCTGAGATGACACCTTCCTTGGCCGATGCCACCGCACCGATGAACGCGGGATCAGTGGACGGGGCGGAAGAGGTGGAGAAGGAAACTTCGGTGAGGTTGGACACGGTGGTCCCCAGTTTTTCCGCGATTTCTTCCAGGGAAGCAAGACCTGCAATGTCGGCGGCCACCTTCTCCTTGCGGGACTGGCTGTACTTCTGACGATAAAGCTTGGAACGGATGGCTTCGCTTACGTCGGCGAGGGGGGCGTAACCTTCTTTCTTGACTTCCTTCACCGCTACGACAAAGTAAACCTGACCCCGCTTGCCGCCTTTCACCTTATCAAGTTCTTCCGAAACCTTGCCGGCTTTATTATCAAACGCCCAGCGTGTGACGTTCTTGGCGTCTGACACACCGCTGTAGTATTCCCTGGCTTCTCCCCCGGACATGGTAATGGTTGTGGTCTGGGAATGAATGCCCATCTCCTCACAGGCGGCCTTGTACTTTTCATAATCACCCGCGGCGCGGTTGGTCAGCTGCTGCGCCTTGTTGAAAGCGGCATTGTTGGTTTCGTCGCTGGCAATGGCGGTTTTCGCAAAGATGGCGACTTTCTTCTTGGGAAGGGCCTTGGTGGCCTTTGTCACTTCCACGACGTTCACGCCATTCCGGTTAGTCAGGATGAACGGCTGGCCGATTCTCGCCGTGAATACGGACTCGAAACCGGAGCCGGAAATCATCTCTTGGGTCAACCAGCCAAGGTTCCCCATTTCGCCGTCGGCGGCGTTAATTTTATCCAGAGATAGGGTGACGGCAACTTCGGAGAACGAACCGTTCTTCAGGGTAGAGAGCAACTCCTCTGCCTGTTGACGGGATTTTGAATCATTCGTCTCGCTGAGCAGGATGCGGCGCACATAGACGGAATCCGGAACGGAAGCCGTCTCCATAATGCGGGCGGCATAGAAAGAATCTCCGGAGCGGAAGACCGGGGAGACCCCGTCCTTGTTCTCCGAAACCCAGCTGTCAAGTTCAGAACTCCCGCTGTAGAGTTCGCCGTCCTTGTACCAGTTCTCATCCAACTGACGGTCGCTGTTCTGCAGCAGGAAGGCACGCATGTTGTCGGCCGATCCAAAGGAATCGTAAAGGGACGCAAACTTTTCATTCTCCGCCTCTACGTCCGCTGCGGAAGGAGTCTCTCCGTCAAATACGGCATACTCTATAACGCGGGCCTCTTCCTGTTTGTAGTTCTCCTTGTGATCCTTGTAGTACCGTTCGATTTCCGCCGGGGAAACCACGATGGAAGAATCCACCGGGTAATAGCTGTTGGGAACCATCACGAAGTCCACGTTGGCCACGGTGTTATTTTCCTCAATGGCGCGCCTGACCTCCAGGGAGTTTACATAGCCGGCGGCATTGAAGAGGGCATAATACTTTTGGATGAGAAGCCCCGTGCGGCATTTATCCACCATGTATTTACGCTGACGCCGCCTCATCTCACCAAGCTGGCTTTTTTCTTTGCACTCTGCATCGAACTGCTGCGCCAATGAATCTGAATACACCCCGTCCTGGTCATAGAAGTAAAGGCTGAAGGCATCACGCAGTTCATCCTCTCCAACGGAAACGCCGGCTTTTTCAATGGCCGGGAGATAAAGGTTCTTTATCACCAAATCATTCCAGACTTCATCACGAATCTGACGCTGGATATCCTCTCCGGAAGTGGGAAGTCCTTCTGATTCGTAGTATCTGGAATATTCCGCCACTTTATCGTTGAATTCTTCATAAGAAATCTTTTTCCCGTCAATCTTTCCAACGGTATCATTACCGGAAGACTGGAAGAAACCTAAAATGTCCTGCGGGGAAACAAGGAACAGGAGCAAACCGATGGCAATGATGATGGTTGCACCAATGCCGAATTTAGTTCTGATGGTCTCGAGAGCTGCCATTTTATGTTAGTTTTTTTAATATTTCGATAAAGGGTTGCAAAAATACGAATTTTCTTCGAAAATCCCACTATTTTTTTGGAAGGGGGCCGATAAAATTCACCATATCAATGACAACGTTGGTTGAATCGGCGTCAAGAAGGAACTCGTTGTCAAAGGGGTTGAGCAGGATGGCGTTCCGTGCCATTTCGTCCGATCGCATCCCCACGCCCTGCATATAACCGGACGGCGCTGTCAGCTTTATATAGCAATCCGTCCAGATTTCACGCTTTTCGCTGTCCCAGTACAAGGTGTCCGTCTCCATTTTCTCCTGTTTGACGATGTTCGTCACCACCACTTTCCCATAGGCCGACCAACGTTCCTCGTTGATCCGGTTGGGCTGTACGTCGTGGCGCGCCTCCCGGGCGACGATGGTGGTTTCCAGGGTCCCGTCTTCCGCATAGGCAAAGACATGGATGCCCTTCGGAAAGAGGTCATACGTGAGGGTGTCCAGCTCATAACTCTCCATCCTGGGCGCTTCTACACGCAGTTTCAGCACACCATTCTCCGACTGGACGAAGAACATGCTGTCCAGGGTCTGGATGGGCGTAACCGACAGATCCAGCTTCTCCGCTTCGGACAGTTTTCCCTTGCATGAATAGACGACGAAAGCAAGCGCCAGGGCGCTTGCCATCATCGAAAATATGCTTCTGAATTTCACTGCTTACTGGACACGGACGGTAGTGGTGGCCGACATGCCGCCGCAGGAAACCGTATAGCTCTGTCCCTTGGTGAGGTCATACATGAAGGCGTCGGATGCAGCCGGATAATAACGGGATGCGTTGGCAATCTTTGCAGAGGCGTCGGATGCCAGGGAAGCATCCACGTTGCGGGCCTTCTGGTAGTAATCCGTGGCCACCCAATAGCGGGCCCACTTGCCTACCGTGTCACCACAAGGGGCCGAAGCCCAGAGGTTACCCATGATCAGGTAGGCCTTGCCGGCATAACCTTTATCCAGGTCGATGGCCCGACGGGCAGCGTCATAAGCCTTTCCGCGCATACCATTCTTGTAGCAGAAGGCGGCCATTTCGTAATTGTACTGGGCATCCAGATCCTCGCCGGACTCTTCCGCATCGATGGCCTGCTGCAGGCTGGCGGCAGCATCGGCCACGTTTCCGCGGGCGGCGTTCAGCTTGTACAGGGCATAAGCGCTGCTGTGGGAAGGTTTCATCTTATGCATCGAGTTCACGGCCTTGTAGTAGAGGTCTGTGGAGGCGCAGCCTTCGGTCTTCTGCATCATATTGACGATGTTGGAAACCAGCGACAGGTTCTCAGGATCCGCCTCATAGCGGGGACCGAAAATGGTGATAAGGTTGTCGCAGGAGGCCACGTTGCTGGAGGCGAAGATGGATTCAACCTCTCCTTTCTGTTTGGCCTTGTCCTCTTCTTCAGCCTCATCCTTGCAGACATAGTTCTCCATGTGGCCGGAGACTGTGTCGTACAGACTGATGATGTCCTCGGCGCCCAACTGGTTGTCCCGGTACAGGGCGACGGCCGACGAAAAGACATTCCTCAGAATCTTGGGTGCGGTTTCATCGCCCAGTTCATCCATGATGGGTTTCAGGGATTCGTAGAAGAATTTCTGGTCGTTGTTGTTGAGATCCGAGATGTACTGGATTACATAGAATCCCTTATTGGTAAGGATTTCCCTCTTGGTATCATACACAACGCCGTTTTTCTTGGCCTGGGGATAATACTGCAGACGCTCGTCCAGGAGGGTGAGCAAAGAGTCGTACTGGGCGTGGGCCAGTTCGAAGTTTTTCGCCGCGATATTCCTGTCAAGCGCACTTTTCATCATCTTGGCTCCATGAATGTAGATGTTCTGCTTGAAATTCTTGGGGCAGATGGAATAAGCGACACGCCAGCTGGTGAATGCGTCCTTGTTATTTTTCGCAGCAAGGTAATCCTGATAATAACGAGTGTACTCGCTGCAGGGATCCGGATTCTGCTGCGGCTGGGCCGAAGCATTGAAGGCGCCGACCATAAAGAGGCCGGCTGCAGCCATAAGGAGAATACCTAACTTTTTCATATCAAAATAGTTTTTTTCAGTCTCAAATTTTCAATTTCCGTACCATTACTCATAAGCACGCTTCTGGAACCAGATGTCAAACACGTTGAATCCAACGTTGAAACCAAAGTAGTTTTCCTTGACGGAAGCGCCTCCAAGGCCTCTTTGGCCGATGTCTATACCCAGCGAAATACCATTATACCAACGGAAGACGGGAAGGGTGACGCCCAGGGTGATACCGGCGGTATTGACAGGGTTTCCACCCACCGTATAATACGATTGTTCGAAGTATGCGCCGGCCCGGTAAGTACACCGCCTGAGGTAATAACGGATATCCGACCGGTTGGGTGTGAATTCGGCTCCCAGGCGGAAGCTCTGACCAACGGAAGGGGCAAATACCGCATCTCCGCTATTGGAGAAGCCTATCACCTGGTCCAGATTGCTGGAACTCCAGTCCGTGCGGGTGTAATCGAATTCGGCGAAGAATTTATCCCCAAGGGAATAGGACAGGCCTATACCCAGCTCGCTGCCCAGCCGCAGGTTTTTGTCCTTCAGTTCTATTACGCTTCGCTGCCGGTCATAGCTTCCCTTTTCCGTGTAATGGACACTCTGTCCGTTCATCTTAGAGGCCAGCTGGTAGGTGGCGCCCAGGGTGAGGGCCGACTTCCCCGCAAGTTTCTGCGCATACTGCAGGCCGAATTTAACGCCCAGACTGCTCACCCGGAGGGAGTCCCCGGACTGGAAATTACGGTAAGAGGATTCTGCGTAGGAGGTGCCGGCATCCTTGGATATGTTGCCAAAGTTGTAGTTGAATTGGGCTCCCAGGGAGAGGCGGTTCCAAAAAGTTACGCCCGCGCCGGCGAAGAACTGGTACAAGCCGCCGTTTCCGGCCGATACGAAAGTCTGTTTTCCGCTGTCCGGATCTATCTTGGACGAGGTGATGGAATAGCCCACATCGCTGATGGGGCGGATGCCAAGCATCATGGCCGTGTGGCGCCAAAGCGGGAAGGAAATGACAAAATCGTCTATATTCAGCAGCGTATTGACGTTTTTCTTATTGCCGTCGCTGAAAATGGACATCCGTCCGGCAAGGCCGAAATCCGACATGAAGGACAGGGAGTCCCGCGCGGTGACGGCGGCCGGATTCAGGACGTTGACGAAACGGTTGTTGCGGGCCGCAATGCCCACGCCGCCCATTCCGCGGTTCCAGGATGTCCCGCTCTGGTGCAGCTGCCCCACCCCGAAAACGGAATAAGGGGAATAGCCGCCGTAGGTACCGTCCGTCTGCGCAAAAACGCCGGCGGCGGTCAGAAACAGCGACAAAAGCACCAGGTTAATTTTCTTTCCGAACATACTCGTCTGCCATTAAGGTAAGTCCCATCAGGACCAGGTTGCAAATTGCAAAGATGGAACTTTTCATCCGTTTTGCAAAATAATTCGCATCCCCGCCGGTAAATACCGTGATGTTGTCCGGATGGGCACGCAGGTACCCCTCGATTTCAAATATGATGCCTGAAACTACTCCACTTTCAATGGAGGACTGCTCTGAAAGGCCGGTTTCAACCGGATTCTCGGGAATTTCCACCAGAGGGAGGGAACGGGAATAACGGCTGAGGGCTTTGAAGCGGGTGTGGAACCCCAGGGAGATGTTACCACCCAGGTAAACACCCTCCGCGTCCGTGAAATCTACCGAAAGGGTGGTGCCGAAATCCACGATGGTGCAGCCCCTTCCACGGAACAGATAACGGGCCGCCAGGATGGCCGCCGCACGGTCGTACGACAGGTAGGCCGGCAGACCGTGCGAGAGGAGCGCCTCCCGATGGTTGGCGTCCAGCACCAGCAGCCGCGAACATTCGCCCCCCAGCGTGTTTACATCGGCCTCTGAAAGGGGGAAGACGGAGGAAATCACCAGGGCGACCGGCTTTTCCCGCTGGGTAAGGGAGAGGATGAAGTCCATATACTTCTCCCCCTGGTAGCGGAAAGTCTTGCCCAGGGTCATGGACTCCGACCAGGCGGCCTTCAGCGCGGTGTTTCCTATTTCTACCACCAAGTTCGACATAGCTCACAAAAGTACGAATTATTGCAGTCTTTTCAAAATCCGGAGGGCCTTGTCCAGGGTATCCACGCCCCGCGAAACGGTGCGCAGCCGGCCGCCTTCCTGGTTGAACTTGTACTGTGCCTGGTTCTCGTTCACGTGGCTCAGTACCCGCTCAAACACCTTGGATTTATAGTAGGCCGACATGGGATTGCTCACGAAGAACATGATCTGCATCCCGTTCTTGACGATAATCTTTTCAAAGCCAAGTCGGGAACCCAGATTTATGATTTTCACTACATTAAGCAGGTTCTTGACTTCCTCGGGCAACGGCCCGAAACGATCCTCGATCTGCCGGCCGATGCGGTCGATTTCCTTCTCTTCAGTCTGGGCGTCCAGCATCTTGTAAACGCGGATTTTTTCGGCCGATATATCAATGTAGTCGTCGGGAATATGGGCGGGTTTGTCGGTTTCGATGGTACAGTCGTCCACAAACTTTTCCGCGCTTCCCTTTACCTGGATGCCGGTTTCCACGCCCAGTTCCTCCATCGCTTCGGAGAGGATCTTCTGGTAGGTTTCGTAACCCATATCCGTAATGAAGCCGCTTTGTTCGGCCCCCAGGAGATTTCCGGCGCCGCGGATGTCCAGGTCCTGCATAGCGATGTTGAAGCCGCTTCCCAGGTCGCTGAACTCTTCAATGGCCCTCAGGCGCCTCCGGGCTTCGTCCGTCAGGGAAATCAGCGGCGGAACTATCAGATAACAGAAGGCCTTGCGGTTGGAGCGGCCCAC
>JAFZKT010000037.1 GCA_017553545.1 Bacteroidales bacterium
CCTCACGGCGGCCAACACCGGCGCCGAGGACGACCCGAATCTCGACAACGTGGGCTTCAACATGGAGATCTTCCGGGCCTTCGCCAAGGGCTACCTCTCCACCGCCAGCGCGTTCCTCACGCCGGTGGAGCGGGACAACCTGCCGTTTGCCGCGATGCTCTTCCCGTACATGCAGGCGGTCCGTTTCCTGGCCGACTACATCAACGGCGACACCTACTACAAGATCAAGTATCCGGAGCACAACCTGGTCCGCACCCGCGCCCAGTGGAAGCTCTTCCTCTCCGCCCGCGCCAAGAAGGCCGAGATGGCGCAGTTTATTGCGCGTTCGTAACCGTCATAGTGCTTTTCTTTCTATCTTTGCAAGATAGAAAATGGAAGCACAGGCCATACTTGAAGACATATTCTTCGTCATCCTCTACGGTGGCGTGATCATGCTGAATCTGGTGGCGGCCGTCTATCTGCTGCTGCGGCGGGGTAATGCCATCGCGCCGGAGGTGACGTCTCCGGTCCGTCTGCGCCGGTGGGCCGGGGCTTTCCTGATGGCTTGTGCGTTGAGCCATGTGTTTTGGCTGATCTATGCCCATCATCCTTCGCAGACGGCTTATGTGCTTGTCTGCTGCCTGGATATGCTGATGCTTATTCCCACGATAGCCGGCATCCTTCTGTCCATGTTGCAGGACCGGCGGCGGCCGGTCTGGCCGGTGCTGGTGGCGCTGATTCCGGCTGTTGTCCTGTCTGTCTTGAGTATCATCCGGGGAGACGACGCCCTGTTTGTTCCGTTGAGCATCTATGTATATGTTCTGTATGCGCTGTTTTTGCTGTATATATTCTTCGCCGTCCGGCGCTACGGCAGCTGGCTGCGGGACAACTACGCCGATCTGGAGCACAAGGAGATCTGGCAGAGCTTTCTGATTCTGGCTGTGTTCCTGCTGTTTTTCGTCATGTACAGCAGTACCTCTGAGGGAAGCCGTGTTCTCGTATATCTTCTTCAAATAGACTGTATCATCATTACCGTCCTGCTGCTGTGGCGTGTGGAAACCTTGCAGCAACTGAGCGAAGGTACTTCTTCCGAATCAGAGCCTGAAGAAGAGGAGCAGAAGACTTCTTCGCAGCCGGCCATCCCCGTCAATATCGGCCCCCTCCTCAAAAAGCATTGCGAAGACGGGCAGCTTTATCTGCAGCACGACCTCACCCTGGTCCAGCTTGCCCAGGCCATCGGCACCAACCGTTATTATCTGAGCCAGCACTTCGCCCAGCAGGGCCTCACGTATAACGCATACATCAACGGCCTGCGCATCCGCCATTTCATCCGTCTCTACCAGCAAGCCTTGGCCGACCAGCGTATCTTCACCGCCCAGCAGCTGGCCTTCGAGAGCGGTTTCCACAGCTACAGTACCTTCAGCGCCGCGTTCAAGCAGAACATGGGAATGACCGTGACGGCGTGGACACGCGGCACGGCGAAGTAGTTTTTCTTCCCTCACCACTTTCAGAATTTGCAAAAAGGTTTCAGGATTTGCAAAACCTGCAAGCCGGAGCCTTGCCCTTATTGTGTCTACAGGGGAAAATGGCTAACTTAAAGTTTCAAAACTGAAACATGAAAAAACGCAGACTCCTCAGCCTCCTTGTGGCGCTGCTTGCCCTGGCGCTGCCGGCCACGGCTGTATTTACGGGATTGGGCCTGGACGCGACGCTTTCCAACCTGCGACGCGAACTGTATCATGACTATATGCAGATCGGCAGTACGCGGGAACAGATGGCAGGCAAGTATGAAGTGCAGCACCGAAGAATGGTGGACATCGTCAAAAAGTGCAACGACCTGTCCCTGATGCTGTACTCCCAGAAGCAGGACTATACCTTCGACATCAGTTATGCCCTGGAGAAAGTGACCCAGGAATATAACGACTTCAACAAGAACCGCACGCCCTATGACCGCATCGTGTCCACCCTGGATGTGGAGATCAACCGCTATGCGCGCCTGATCGAGTCGCTCCGCCGCCTCCCGCCGGAGCTCAAGGAGGTGGAAGTGGTGCCGGACAGCCTGGCGTACCATAACGATTCGCTCGACGTGCACCTGCTGCAGAACGAGAGCCTCCTGCAACAGGAACTGGAAGAGCAGGTGGAGGCGGTCCTGGCCTTTAATGCGGCGCAGGATACCGTCGCGGAAGAGGAGCGCGTCCCGGCATTCATCCTGAGCGAAGCCGGCCAGGCAGACCGCGACTCTTGCCTGCTGTATGCCGCTGAACTGCTGAAATTGTATGCCGAGACGCGGGAACGGGTGATGGCCGACAGCACCTACTACCGGGAAGCCCAGCTTCGAATGGAGGAATCGTTCAACTATGCCCATGATTATTATGGCATTCTGGAGGAAAAAGTATTCAGGGAGGGGCAGACCCCCTGGCGGACCATCCTGCGTCAGCCTGTCGAATATTGGAACGAGGCCTGGAGCGCGATGGGCGATAAATATACCCTCTCTCTCATCGATCTCGTGATTGATTACTGGCGCACCGATGAGCATAGGGACGAAACAATGGTGACGATCAGCAATGACAATCAGTTGGCTAACTCATTGAAGATATACTGGCTGCTCTTCTACATCGTGTCGTTCCTGGTTCTCTGGGGGCTTTCGGCGCTCATCCTGCTGCCTGTCTATCGTTTGATAAAGCCACTGGGGAATCGGGTAGCCAAGGAGCAGCGGCGATATGTGGCCCTCCTGCTGGCCTGCGTCGTTTTCCTGATCCTCAGCTATGAGAGCACCGATGACGACATCGCACGCAAGGGTCTCAGCATCATGCAAACCTTCATCGGGCTGCTGATGGCCATTTACACGGCCCTGCTCATCCGGGTAAAACCCGACAAGCTCAAATACAGTGTCCGGATTTATCGGCCCACCATCTTCACGGCCCTCATTGTGATCAGCCTCCGGGTGCTGTTCGTACCCAATGCCTTTTTGAATTTCTTCTTCCCGCCGCTGCTCCTGGTGATGGCGCTGTGGCAGTTGGTGGTCAATTTGCGGCATAGCGGGAAGACGGATACGACCGATACGGCGATTGGCTGGGTTTCCTTCGGC
>JAFZKT010000038.1 GCA_017553545.1 Bacteroidales bacterium
ACATTATTTCCGACCCAGATTTCTTCGTTCATCGCTTTCTTTTCGCCGTCGGCGGTCCTTCCGGTGAGCTTGATTTTTGTTTTCGGATGATCCAGTCCGTACTTTGCAAGATCCTTCGGGTTTTCCTCCAGATACTGTTCGAGAATCTGGCTGACGGCCTGCTGCACGGCGCCACGGACCTCCGGGTTGCCGAGTTTGGTCTTGGTCTGGCCTTCGAACTGCGGCTCGGCCACCTTGACGGAGATGACGGCCATCAGGCCTTCGCGGAAGTCTTCCGGGCTGAGTTCTCCCTTGAACTTGGCGAGGAGGTTGTTCTTCTCCGCGTAGTTCTTCAGGGAACGGCTGAGGCCCATCTTGAAGCCCTGCAGGTGCGTGCCGCCTTCGATGGTGTGGATATTATTGACGTAAGAGTAAATCCTCTCGCTGAAGCCGGTGTTGTACTGGAGGGCGATATCGATGGGGATCACCTTGTCCGATGCCACCGTGATGGGTTCCGGAATGAGCTTGGGAGCGCCGGCGTCCAGATAGTCGATGAATTCCTTGAGGCCATGCTCGCTGTAGAACACGTCACTGCGGAACACCTGGCGGCCGGTGGCCTTACGCTCTCCGTCTTCCACCGTCACGAATTCGTCCACCTTTTCCCGCAGGTCCGTCAGGGTGATGCGGATACCCTTGTTAAGGTAGGCCAGTTCCCGCAGGCGGTTGGCCAGGGTGTCGTACTTGTATACGATGGTCTGGGTGAAGATGGTGGCGTCCGGGTGGAAAGTGATGATGGTACCGGTATCGTTGGATTCGCCGATTACCTTCACGTCCGTAATGGGCTTGCCCTTGGAGTACTTCTGCTCGAAGACCTTTCCCTCGCGGTGGATCTCCGCCACCAGCAAATCCGAAAGGGCGTTCACGCAGGACACGCCCACGCCGTGCAGACCGCCGGAAACCTTGTAACTGTTTTTGTCGAACTTACCGCCGGCGTGCAGCACGGTAAGGACCACCTCCAGGGCGCTCCTGTGCTCTTTTTCGTGCATGCCGGTGGGGATGCCGCGGCCGTTGTCCTGCACGCGGATGGAATTGTCTTCCTGAATCTTTACATCGATGTCCGTGCAGAAGCCGGCCATGGCTTCATCTATGCAGTTGTCCACCACTTCATAGACCAGGTGGTGAAGACCGCGCTCCCCTACGTCGCCGATGTACATGGAGGGACGTTTGCGGACGGCCTCCAGGCCTTCCAGGACCTGGATACTGCTAGCCGAATACTGTTCTTCTGCGCGTTTGGTTTCTTCGTTTTCGATCATATTATTGTGCTGTTTTTCTTTCAATTCCGGGACTCTTCCCTAAAACATACAAATTTAGCAAATAATATGATAAAAAACAAGGGGCCGAAGCCCCTTAAAAACGAAGTTTTTTTTCTTACATCTGCCAGGTCGCGCCGACCGTGAAGCAAAGGCCCTTTTCCGCGTAAAAAGCGTTGCGCTGGATGGGCTGGCAAAGGAGGTTCCCGACGCGTAACCACAGGCCCAGGTTGCGGGACTGGCGGAAGTCGGCCTGGAGCCCCACATCCACATAGCCGGGAAGCACCGCGGCGGGCGCCACGCGTTTGGTAACGGCATCCACCGTCGCGCCGGCCTTCAGGCGGTCGCCCCACTTGTAGAAGGCGCTGAATTTACCCTCAAAGGCGGCCGGAAGGAACAGGGTATCATCGGCCAGGGCATCACCCGCAGCGCTGTAGCGGAAGGTGACGGCCGCATCCGCGTCGAACGGGGCCGATGTCCACCCCATGGTGGCCGTGCCGTAGAGCTGCCGGAGATCCTTGACGAAACCGAAGTAGGGCTCCCCTGCCCGATAGCCGGGCAGCAGGGCGTGTGTGGCAAGGATATAGCCGCCCCTGAGTCCGTAATGGAAACGGGAGGCCACCTGGCCGCCCAGGCTTACAGCCGCATTGATCCGCTCCACGGAATTGTCCATGTAATCGGTCTTATAGGGCAGGAAAGGATTCCTGTCGATGAGGTCTGAATAAACCAGCAGCCTGTCCCGGCCGGTTACGGAGGCCTTCAGCACCAGCTTGTCCGGGATGATGCTGAAGCGCAGGCGGATGTCCGGGAAGAAAGTACCGGAAGAGGTGCGATAGAAATTCCCGTCCGAACGGAACAGGAATGCCAGCCTGGCGCCAATCTCCACGTCCAGCCGCTCCATCGTTATGAGGAAGCGGGGCGCGGCGGAAATCAAGGCAAGGGACTGGTCCACGGCCGACAAAGTCTCCACGCCGGCGTTGATGCGCAGGTTGTACTCCTTCATCTTCGTGCCCAGGAAGCCCTCCGTAACGGTATGGAATTCCTTGTTGCCGCCGACGTTCAGCCAGGAGAGACGGGTAGACACCTCGTACGGAACAGGCGCCAGGGCGTCGCTGCCCACGCGGGCCTTGAACTGCACTTTATTGTTGACAAAATCGCCCATCGAAACGTGCGTGGCGACAATGTTCTGGTAGCGCAAGTCCGCCGTCGCGAAGCCTCCCTGCCAGGAATAGAGGGCATCGGCCCCGATGGTGGAGCGCATATCCTTCCCCTTCCAGGCGGTGCCGTCCGGCGTAAAGCGGTTGTCGGCATCCAGGGCGATGGTATGATAGCGGCCGATGTAGGAGTGATGGTCGCCGAAAACGCCCAGACGGAAATTCTTCGTCTGGAGAGGCGTCCAGATGGCTGTCAGTTCCGGGTGGAAAGTGTAGCCCAGTCCGCCCCGGAGATAGAGCCTGCCCTCTCCCGTAAGACGGGCCGCAGGGCGCGGCTGCACCAAATAGGGTTTGAATTCATAAGCGCCCTGATACGGCGTTTCCTTCACGGAATAGTCGAAGTCCAGGTTGAAGTGATACAGCGAATCCGGCACGGAAAGCAGCTGGGAGGGCTTTTCAATGCCGCCCGCCTCCCGGGAATAGGCATTGGTCACCTCCACAGTGGGATTCAGGTTCTGGGCAATGGCAGCGGCGCTTATCAGCAGCGCAGCGGCCGATATGACGGTCTTTCTCATTGTTCTCTACAGTTTACTCAGTCTCAGTTCCACCTGGTCCAGGACGTCGTCCTGCGCCCCTGTGGACGTATAACCGTTACGGATGCTCTCGAAGGTGGCGCGGGCCTGGTTCACCTGACCCTGTTCCACGAAGCAGTCGCCCAGCACGATGAAGGCCTTGGCCAGCCAGTAGTTCTGGCCGCCGGCCTTTTCCGCAAAGGCGTACACCTTATCCTGCACGGAGCCGAAATCGGCCCGGTCATAGCGATCCTGGATGAGCAGGTAGGCGCTCTCCGCCCCTTCGTCCGTCGAGGCCTGGGCCGACAGCTGCTCCAGCAACGGCAGGGCTTCACTGCGGCGTCCGGTGGCCAGCAGCGACTTTGCGCTCACGTATTTCGCCTCACGCCGGACGGCGTCGGCGAGGTCCTTCTGCGACAACACCACGCGGGCTGCGGCGAGGGCGTCGTCCCACTCACGCGAGCGATAGGCCGTACGCATCAGACCCACACGGGCAGCAAGGCGGTTGGGCTCCAGAACGGCGATGTCTTCCAGGCGGAGATAGGCCCTGTAGGCCTTACCGTAGCTGCCCAAAGCCTCGTTCAGGGAGGCATACTGGAGCGTAGCGCTTTCCGCCAGCGCCCCTTCCAGGCCCTGGTCGATGGCCTGGCGGTAATAATCGGCCGCCATCTCACGGTTTCCGCCGAAGCGGTAACATTCGGCCAGATAGAAACGGGCCTTGGCTCCGTAAGTGGCCTTGGGATATTTCTCCAGATAGGCCTGCAGAGTGGCCTGCGCCTTGGTGTAGTCTCCGCTCAGGTACAGCTGTTCCGCGCTGGAGAAATACACTTCCTCTTTCTGGCCCTCCGTACGCTTCATGCTGCCGCCCAGGCCGTTCACATAGGCCAGGTAGGCGTCCGGATCTTCCCGGGTGCGGTAAATGGCCTCGATGGCCAGAAGCGCATCCTCCGCATACTCCCCGCCCCCGGCGACCACCTGCTTGTAGCAATCCAGGGCATCGTCCGAGCGGCCCTCATTGCGGGCAATCATTCCCAGTTCCAGCAGGGAGCGGGATACCAGCGACGGGTCTTTGGACGTGCTTTGCAGTACGCTGAAGGTCTTTACGGCCGATTTATTATTCTTTGTAGCCACATACGACCGGCCCAGTTCATAGAGGGATTCTCCATAGAACGGAGCTTCCGGGCTGGCCAGCAAAGCGGGCTCCAGGATACGCTGCTTGCCTTTTTCGTCGCCGATGAGGCCGCTGGCGACGCCTGCACGCAGACGCGGATACAGGTTGTTGGCGTCCGGATAATCCGCCATCTGCCGCTCATATGCCTTCACGGCCTGGCTGTAGGAGCCGCTGAAGAAGTGGCAGTCCGCCAGGCGGACGGCTGCATCGGCCCCCTGAGAGGGATTCGGCGAATTGAGATACGTGCTGAACCATTTCTGCGCCTTGGCATAATCGGCCTCCTTGAAATAGGTGTAGCCCAGCTGGTACGGGAGAAGCCTCCCTTCCGGGCTGAAGGCCAGCGCCTGCATGTTGTAGAGTTCCGTCAGGGTGGTGCGGGCTTCGTCGTATTTGCCGTCCCGGTAAAGGGCCTCCGACAAATAATAGCGGGAAAGCTGGTTGAAGGGGTCCCGCCTGTCGCTGAAATAGGCTGCGGCCTTCAGCCGGACGGCGGCGGCCCTCCAGGAACCGGCCTCCATCAGCTCGCGGGCCCGAAGGAAATAGGCCTTCATGTAATTGGACTTCATCCGCGGATCCAGGTCGTCGATGTGGTCATAGGCATCGACGGCACGTTCATAGTCGTGTTCCTGCAGGGCCGCCATGGCCATATAGGAATAGATCTGGTCGCCTTTTTCCTTGGTCCCCCACTGGCTCAGATACTCCTTGAACGGCGCCGTGTTGCGACCCAGGTCAAAAGCCAGTTTGGCGTAATTGAAGAAGGCGTCCTCCGTAATGGGAGCCGACCAGGTAAGGTCCGACGCCTGTTTGAAAGCATCCTGGGCGTCCACCTTGTTCTTGAGGCGAATGTAACTGTAGCCCAGCTGATAGGATGCCACCTGGCCCAGGGAGTCCGTCCGGTCCTCCATCCGGGTGAAATTGTCCACGGCGGCCTGCCAGTTCTCCAACTGGTAGTTGATCTGTCCGGCATAGAATAGATCCGACCGGCTGGGATTCTCGCTCATATGCTTGAGGTAATACTCCCCTGCCAGCTCGGGCTTTCCAAGCACCAGGTAACTCTCTCCCAGAATGCGGGCCAGATGGGCCTTGCGGTCTTCCGGGACGGAGTTATACAGCTCCCCGCCGTGCTCAATCACATATTGGTAGTCCTTTTCGTTGAAACGGCATTCCAGGACGTAGTAATTCGCCACCGACGTGAAACGGCTGTCTTTCGCCGCCTTCTCGAACCAGGGTTGCGCCTGGTCGAAACGCTCCTGTGCATACTCCATATAGCCCAGGGAATAGCATGCCGGAGCCGTATAGGTGGAATAAGGCAGGTCCACAACCTTTCCCAGCAACTCTTTCGCACGGTCCCAGTCCCCCGCCTCATAGGCACAGTAGCCGGTTTTGTAGGTGTATTCCGCCAACTGTGTTCCATAGAGGGATTTGGCGTCCAGAAGATCCAACTGTTCCAGCGCCAGGGCGTATTCGCCATCATCAAAGAAATTCTGGGCCAGGCGGTAGCGCACCTGCGGGGCCAACGGACTTTCCGGATTCCCCGTCAGGAAGGCGCGGGCCATCTTGGGAGCGTTGTCCGTACGCATCTGAAGGGCGCATAGCGTCTTCCACGCAAAGGCGTTTTGTCCATCCTGTCCATCCAGAAGACGGAGTACTTCGCGGTACATTCCCGCCCGGTACAAGGTCCCTACCTGTTCCCAATCCTGGGCTGCGGCCCCGGCCTGCATCAGGAGCAGAACCAGCAGAGCCATAAGGAGTTTTCTCATCTTTTCCATATATTTTACAAATATACTAAAAAAACTGATTAAATTTGTCTGAATTTGGTTTTTATTAGTATGGAGCCCATCATTCATTTCCGCAACGCCGACATCCTCAACGGAGAGAACACCGTCATCTATTCGCTCAACATGGACATCATGCCCGGAGACTTCGTGTACATCGTGGGCAAGGTGGGTTCCGGCAAGACCTCCATCATCCGCACCATCACGGCGGAAAACCACCTTCTGAAAGGCGAAGGAGTCGCTTTTGGATACAATCTGGTGGGCATTCGGAAACGCGACATCCCCTATCTCCGCCGTTGCCTGGGCGTAGTCTTCCAGGACTTCCAGCTGCTCACGGACCGCAGCGTGGAAGACAACCTGGCGTTCGTCCTGAAGGCCACCGGCTGGAAGGATCGCATCCTCATCGACCACCGCATCTCAGAAGTGCTGGAAGACGTAGGGATGGGCACGAAGGCGCACAAGATGCCGCATCAGCTCTCCGGAGGGGAGCAGCAACGAATCGCCATCGCACGCGCCCTTCTGAACAAGCCTTCGGTCATTCTGGCCGATGAACCCACCGGCAACCTGGACGGCGAAACCGCCGACGAAATCCTCCAACTGCTGGTGGACCTGAATCATAACGGTACCGCCATCGTGATGGTCACCCACAACAAAGCCATCTTCGAGAAATATCCCGGCCGCGTCTTCTCCTGTGTGAACGAATCCTGCACCGAGGTAGTGGACGAAGGAATTGACGTGACGCTGTGAAACTCTCGGACCGCTACACCGCCATCTTTTCCTGGTTCGCCACGAACCAGCCCGCCGCGGCATCGGAGCTGCATTTTGAGAACCCCTTCCAACTGCTGGTGGCGGCCATTCTGAGCGCCCAATGCACGGACAAGCGGGTGAATCTGGTTACGCCTGCACTGTTCGGGAGGTTTCCATCGGCCCCTTTGCTGGCGGCGGCTTCTTTCGAGGACGTGTACGAGCTGGTTCGGAGCGTCTCCTACCCCAACGCCAAGGCCCGGCACCTCATTGCCATGGCTTCCATGCTGGTTTCGGATTACGACGGCGTTGTTCCTTCGGACATCGATGCACTGATGCGTCTGCCCGGGGTGGGCCGCAAGACCGCCAACGTGATTGCCTCCATCGTCTATGACCAGCCGGTGATTGCCGTAGATACGCACGTCTTCCGCGTGGCGCATCGGCTCGGGTTATCCCGCGGCACAACGCCCTATGCCGTAGAGCAGGACCTGGAGCGGCATATCCCGCCCGAGCAGCGTCCCATCGCCCACCACTGGCTCATCCTCCACGGCCGCTACACCTGCACCTCCCGCTCCCCCAAGTGCGCGGAGTGCCCCCTTTCGGCCTGGTGCCCCTCGGCCCCCGTCGGCTAAATCAGCCTGGAGCGCAACCTCTTGATTCACTGCAACATATAGACAGAGGGGTGCACCAGGAAGTGCACCCCTTCTTCGGCAACTCATTGATTGGTAGCAACTTACGCTCCAGCGCAGACGAGCAACAGATTACCTTGCAGCGCATCGGCGTGCACACCGAAGATGTGGACGGTGCCGCCGTCTTTTACGCCCAGCTTTTTGCGGAGTTCGTCGCTGGTCAGAGGGATGTTGCGGGCAGTCACTGCGGCTTGCGGATAGCGTGTGGCTATGGCCTTGATGCTGCGTTTATCCAGCGGCAGCACTTCCAGGATGCGGAAGGTCTTCCCGAACGGCTTGAGTTCTTCGGGAATGGACGGGCCGATGTATAGATGCGTGTGCCGCCCCAGCTTCTCCAGCCCGAAGCCGCACGGCCACCCGAACGCCCCGGACTTGAGGAGCGCTTTGCCCGGTTCAAAAAGCCAGTCCCCTGCGGAAGGGATGGGTTCAGGAGCGGGGATGGGGGTCTTGGACCTGGTCCACCCCCTTTTTGGACCTAGTCCACTTTCACCCCCTGGACCTAGTCCACCAACCATGCCTCCCACGCCCGTAGAATCCATATTCGCTGGACTAGGTCCAGCACCTGAAATTAAACCTCGTCCAAAAGTTGGTTGGACCTGGTCCACCTCCGCAACGGCACCGCTCTCATAAATAGTTATGGAATAGGGGCCCTCATGGCCGCGGCGAAGGAGGAGCAGGAGCTCCTTGCACTCGCCGTCGGCGGCCACAACATGCACGGCTTCCACACAGCCTAATTGTTTGCAAACCAGCGAGATGTCCGCCATCGGACTCAGTTTCAGGAGCAGCAGTGGACACGCTCCCAGCAGTTCCGGAAGCAGCTTCAGCACATCCGGCTGACAGTCTTCCAAACGGAACACTTTCCGCCCGTCCGATGCTCTCCGTGCCGGATCCATATAAATAATGTCCGGCTTAACATCACCCAGCACCTCCCGGACCGTCATGCCCTGCTCCGACCGTTCCGTCATGCCCTGCCCCGACCGGACCTCTCCCGGCACCAGGGCGCAGTTCCTCACCATCACATTCCCCAGCCCCAAAGCTGCAAAGTTCCCCTCTGCGGCAGAGGCTAGTTCCGGGCGCATTTCATTATAGAGCACGGAGCCGAAGCACTGCGCAAACGCCCAGCTGTCCACTCCCAACCCGCCGGTCAAGTCCGCAAGGCGAGGCGCGGTCCCTCGCGCGTCACGATATAGAGCCATAACGTTACGCGCCAGGGCCTCCGGTCCCCCGGCCGTCACGCCACAAGCCCTCAGCGTTACGCCAGAGGGACCAGCCTGTTCCGGGGAGCCCGTACGACATGAGTCCCGCGCCACGCGGGCCTTATAGCGCGCGGTCTCTTCAGACGAGCACTGCTCGCCGGAAAGCCGCAGCGGGTAGCGCAGTGAAGGTACGGCATACCAGGACGGCACCTTGGAGCGCAGCTTCCGCCGCACTTCCAGGGTGCTCAGCGCCACATCTAACGCCGGAAAATCCGCATACCGCTCACGCGCAAGCGCCAGCGCCGCCAGATCATCCCCGTCATGGGCCAGTATGAATTCCGCAAACTCCATATTGCAAAAATACGGATTATTCTTTAAATTTGTAAGACTGAAATAACGCTAAAACCTAACCATAATGAAAACCTACAAAGACGTGGCGCAGAGTTGGCTGGACGGCAACTTTGACGCAGAGACCAAGGCGGAAGTCAAAAAGCTTATGACCGGAGACCCGGTGGCGCTGGAAGACGCCTTCTACCGCACCCTGGAGTTCGGTACGGGCGGACTGAGAGGCACAATGGGCGTGGGCACCAACCGGATGAACAAGTACACGGTGGGAATGGCCACCCAGGGCCTCGCGAACTACATCAAGGCCCACGTCAAAGGAGAGGCCAGCGTGTGCATCAGCTATGACGCCCGCAACAATTCGGAGCTGTTCGCAAAGATATCGGCCGATGTCCTCAGCAACAACGGCATCAAGGTCTATCTGTTCGACGCCCTCAGGCCCACCCCGGAACTGAGCTACAGCATCCGCGCGAAGAAAGCCACGGCCGGCATTATGGTCACCGCCAGCCACAACCCCAAGGAATATAACGGCTACAAAGTGTTCTGGAGCGACGGCGGGCAGATTACCGCCCCCGTGGACAAGGACATCGTGGCCGAAGTGAACAAGATCGAGGACCCGGCCGAAGTCCGCTTCCAGCCCGTCCCCGGAGCCCCCAAGGCCGAAATCGAAATGATGGGCGCGGAAATCGACGAGTGCTACCTGCGGGACATCACCTCCCTGGCCCTGAGTCCGGAAGCCGTGAAGAAGCACGCGGACCTCAAGATTGTCTATACCCCCCTGCACGGCTGCGGCGTAAAGCTGATGCCGGAAGCCCTGGGACGAATCGGCTTCAAGAATATCATCCACGTCCCCGAGCAGGACATCAACGACGGCAACTTCCCCACCGTGGTCTCCCCCAACCCGGAAGAGCCCGCCGCCATGGCCATGGCCCTCAAGAAGGCCGATGAAACCGGCGCGGACCTGGTTCTGGCCACGGACCCGGACGCGGACCGTCTGGGCATCGCCGTGCGCGATAACGAAGGCAAGATGGTCCAGCTCACCGGCAACCAGACCTGGAGTTTCCTCACCTACTATGTCCTCACCCGCTGGCAGGAGCTGGGCAAGCTCAAGGACGGAAAGGGCTATGTGGTGAAGACCATCGTCACCAGCGAACTCATCGCCGCCATCTGCGAAAGCTTCGGCGTGAAATGCTATAACGTCCTCACGGGCTTCAAGTACATCGCGGAAGTGGTGAAACGCAACGAGGGCAAGGGCACCTTCATCTGCGGCGGAGAGGAAAGCTACGGCTTCAACCTGGGCGAATTCGTCCGGGACAAGTGCGCGCAGGTGGCCGGCATCATGGTGGCCGAATGCGCCGCCTGGGCCGCCGAAAAAGGCCTTACGCTATACCAGCTCCTCCAGGAAGTGTATAAGAAATACGGCCTGTACGTGGAGAAGATGGTTTACATCGTCCGCAAGGGCAAATCCGGCGCGGAGGAAATCCAGAAGATCATGGCCGATTATCGCGCGAACCCGCCCAAGGAAATCGCCGGCAGTCCCCTCGCCAAGGTCATCGACTACAACAAGCCGGAGGAAACGGGCCTCCCGAAATCCAACGTCCTGCAGTTCTTCAACGAGGCAGGGGACGTGGTCTCCGTACGTCCTTCCGGAACGGAGCCCAAGATCAAATTCTATTTCGGTGCGAAAGGCAGTGACGCCCCTCAGAAGATCGAACTCCTGAAGGCCCAGTTCGTCAGCTAAGACTCTCTATCATCGCCCTGGCAACGGCTTCGGATGCTCCGGCGCCGCCGAGGAGTGTGCGGATTTCCCCATAATCGGCCTGCATGCGGGCGCGATAGGCTTCATCGGCGGTCAAGCGCTCCAACTCCGTCATCAGTTTGGGCACGGTGAAGCGCTCCTGCAGGTATTCCTTGAAGGCATAGCGATTCAGAATGAGGTTTCCCAGGGAAACGTACTTCACCTTGATGATGCGGCGGGCGACGGCGGCCGTGAGCGCGTTCATCCGGTAACCCACCACCTGGGGCGTGCCGATGAGCGCCGCCTCCAGCGAAGCCGTCCCGGAATTGATGACGGCGGCCCTGGCGTGGCGCAGGACGCCGTAGGTCTCCCCGAAGACAACTTTCACATACCCGGCGCGATTCCCCAGGTATTTCTCGTAGTCCTTGAGGCTGCGTGACGGCGCAGCGGCCACCACGAAGACGTACTCCGGATGGACGGCGTGCCAGGCGTCGGCCAGCTGCATAAAGACGGGCATCATCTGGCCGATTTCCATACTGCGGCTGCCGGCGAGAAGCGCGATGGAAGGCGCATCCGGAAGGCCTGTACGCTGTAAAAACGCATCTTTAGACTCTGACAGCGCCGGGCTTTGGGCCAGCGCATCCACAAGCGGATTGCCGGCATAGACATAAGGTACGCCGTGACGGTCGAAATAAGCCTTCTCGAAGGGGAAAACTATAAAGAGTTTGTCCACCCAGGCCTTAAGTTTCTTGATGCGCCCCTCACGGGAGGCCCACACCTTGGGAGCGATGTAATAGTATACCTTGAAGCCGGCCCTGTGGGCGAATTCCGCCACATTGAAATTGAAGCCGGGATAGTCGATGAGAATGACCACGTCCGGCTGCCAGGACAGGATATCCTTCTTGCAGCGGTCCAGGCGCTTACGAATGGCAAAACCCTTGCGGAGCACCTCCACAAAGCCCATCACGGCCCCGGCGCGGTAATCTTCCACCAAGCCCTCCCCTTCCTCGTTCGCCTTATAGACGGCATCCATCAGGGGCCCGCCCCAGAAACGGACGGAAGCCTTGGGGTCCTCCGTGTAAAGGCCCTTCATCAGATTGCTTCCGTGCAGATCTCCGGAAGCTTCGCCGGCTATAATATAAAATCGCATACTATGCAAAGTTACGATTTTTCCTTACATTTGTAGAAATTTATGTAAGGTATGAAACGTTTTATCCTCTCCATAGCGGCTCTCGGGCTGTGTTTCACGCTGGGCGCCCAGAGCATCAGGCCGGAAGTAGATATCAAATTCCAAACGCATTTCCTGAACGACGAATTCGACGTCTCGAACTGCGAACTGAACCCCTCCGGCACCCTGGCTGCCGTCCGTCTGGCCCCTTATGCCGGCATCAGCATCGGGGAGCATCATAAGGTGAAGGTTGGAATGGATGTCGTGAAGGACTTCGGCATCGGCACGGAAAAACCCATCGTGGACCTTGCCTGCTGGTACCAGTATAACAATGAGGGATTTACTTTCGCCGCAGGCGTGCTGCCCTTCGGCCTGATGAGCGGCTATTATTCCACGGCCGTCTTCTCGGACGCCGCCCGTTTCTACGACGCCCACCTGGACGGCTTCCTGCTCAAATGGGAACGCGAACTGTCCCATTATGAGATTGCCCTGGATTGGTGCGGGAAATACGGGGAGGACCGCCGCGAAGAGTTCTATTTTCTCTCTTCCGGAGCCGGCTGGATAACGCCCTGGCTGGGCTTTTGCTGGGAAGGCGTTTTCCACCACCTGGCATGCAGTGAGAACGCCGCCGGCGTCTTCGATGACCATTTCCTCCACCCCTACATCCGTTTTGAATTCTCCCGTCTCCTGCCCATGGACCGCATGGAGCTTTCCCTGGGCGGAATGGTCGGCTATCAGATGGACCGTATGCAGAATCTACGCTACATCCCCAAGGGGGCCGATGCAGTGGTGGACATCCGCAAATGGGGCTTCGGCGTACGCAACCAGTTCTACTACGGAGAGAGCCAGGCTCCCCTGTACGACAAAACCACCGTCGGAAGCGCGCTCTATTTCCGTGCGCCCTGGTGGCAAATCCGCAAAGACGGCCAAGCCGGCCTGTATGACCGCCTGGACGCCTATTGGGTGAAAAGCATCGGGAAATACGTGGATGTGGGCGTACACGCCGTCTTCCACTTCGACTATCTGGGCTTCATGGGATGCCAGCAGCTGGTGCAGGCCAACTTCAGTCTGGAAGGCCTGTTCAGCGGGAAGCGCTAGAAATCCAGTCCCTTCAATCGCTCGAACTCCTGCATGTCCGTCATCCGGGCCGTGCAGGGGGTGATGGTAACCCATCCCTGTTCCAGCAGGAGATGGTCGGCCGATTCTGAATCAGGGTCGTCGTTCACGAACGTTCCCCGCATGAAAACGGCCTTTTCTCCGTCTTCCAGGTTCACACGGTAGTGCTGCCAGAGGAAGCTGTCGTTCAGCGTGCCAAGGCTGCTTTCATCCCAGGGTTCGAATTCCTTGATCCAGTGGCCGGCTCCCTGGCGGGACACGCGGATACCCTTGATTTCCTCCAGCGGCATGGCCGGGAAGTTTACATTATAATATAAACCGGGATGATTATCCGGCCAGTTGTCGATGAGCTTCTTCATGATGCCCGGCAGCAAGGCTTCCACGGCCGAGAAATCCGCATTGGAGCGGAAATCGCAGAGGGATACGCCGATAGCCTTCCGCCCATTGATGACGGCCTCCTCGGCCGCACCCAGCGTGCCGCTGTAATTGGCCGCAGTGGAAGCGTTGGTGCCGTGGTTGATACCCGTCACCACCAGGTCCGGATCCCGGTTTTCATACATGAATTCCAGGCCGAATTTGACGCAGGAAGCCGGCGTGGCGTCCAGATAAGTCCACTTGCCCGGGCCCTCCTCCGGAAGGTCCTTGTAGGAGAGTTGCTTCACGCCCAGGGAAACCGCCATGGACATGGCGCTCTGGTGAAACTTGGGGGCCACCACGGTGACTTCCCCGAACTGGGACATCACGCGCGCCAGGACATGCAGCCCTGCGGCCTTGTAACCGTCGTCGTTGGAAAGGAGAATCTTCATAGCGACACAAAGATACGGAAAATTTGCGGGGAAAACTTGTTTCTTTCCGGGAAATCTCTTATTTTTGCAGTCCTTTTCCGGGGTATTAGCTCAGTTGGCTAGAGCGATAGGTTCGCAATCTATAGGTCAGGGGTTCGACTCCCCTATACTCCACAAAAAATCAGCTGGCCTTCGGCCGGCTTTTTTTGTGGAGTATGGGCCTTCGGCCCCTACCCCCTTACGTAACACCCTCCCTAAATCCCTCCCCTCGGGGGAGGGACTTTCAGGATGGGACGGTGCTGTTCCAGGGACAGGGGGATGTTTCCCCCGCTTCGCTCCCCTCTGCGCGTAAAGTATGGGCCTTCGGCCCCAATGCGTAAGAAGTGTGTGTGCGGAGGAAAGGGATGGGCCGGAGTGAATGGGCGGAAACGGCTCCATGCGGGGGCCATGTGGAGGGAGCGGTGCCGCGCAAGCGGCAGGACGGAGTCTGTTCGACGACGTTATGGGCGCGGCCACAGGCCACGACCATAAAAGGAGGAGTTAGGACGTCCAGCGACCGGGCGAGCGCCGTTTCCAACCACTGAACGGAGGCCCGCCCTTCCTTCCACACACCCACTTTCGCTGGCGCAGGTCCAATGCACGAGCACGGAGGAGCCCGAAATAAAAGCAATTATTTTGGTTCCGGCGTGCTCCAGCACGGGAGAACCCGAGAAAACAGCAATTATTCGGGTTGAGACGTGCTGACAGAATGATGCACAAAAAAGACCGGCTCAAGGAGTCGGTCTTCTGATGCATTTTGAAGCAACCAAGTTACTTCATAATGCGGGGCATTTTGAAGCAACCAAGTTACTTCATAATGACTTTCGCCATTTCGAGGACCTTGTTGCTGTAGCCCCAC